>JBFKPJ010000046.1:0-17229 GCA_041628355.1 Muriicola sp.
GGAACAAGCTGAGTGGCGGGCAAAAGCAGCGGTTGTCCATCGCACGGGCCGTGCTTAAAAACCCACCCATCATGATCCTGGATGAGGCCACTTCCGCCCTCGACACGGAGAGCGAACGCTTGGTACAGGACGCCCTCGAAAAACTGATGGCCAACCGAACCTCCCTGGTCATCGCCCACAGGCTGTCGACCATTCAGAAGGCAGATACCATCGTGGTCATGGAAAAAGGAAAGATCCTGGAGACGGGAACCCATGAGGAGCTTATGGCTCAAAAAGGAGTTTACCACAAATTGGTGGCCATGCAGTCCTTTGATTGAGGATCGTGCATTTCTCCCGCGAGTATCGAATCTAAAATCGCTAATTTTATCGGTGACCGGCCTGCGGATTAAACCATTGGCTTAAAAAACCGTCTTAGGGAAATAACAGACTAACTTTGATCGCTGAAGAAACCTTAGTTCGAGAACTCAAGCAAAAGGAAACCCAGGCAAAGGCTTTTGAGGTGCTTATCGACACCTACAAGGAGCGGTTGTACTGGCATATCCGGAGGATCGTGCTGGACCATGACGATGCGGATGATGTACTGCAGAACACCTTTATCAAGGTCTTCCGGAATATTGAAAAGTTCAAGGGAGACAGCAAGCTGTACTCCTGGATGTACCGAATAGGCACCAATGAGGCCCTGAGTTTCCTCAAGAGCAAATCGAGGAAACTGGGGGTAAGCAGCGATGAACTGATCGAGAGAAAGGCAGAGAACCTCCAGGCAGATATCTATTTTGAAGGGGATGCCATACAGTTAAAACTGCAGCTGGCCATTGCACGCCTCCCTGAAAAACAGAAGCTGGTATTTAACATGAAATACTATGAGGAAATGAAATACGAAGAGATCGCAGAGATCCTGGACACGTCGGTAGGCGGACTCAAAGCTTCCTACCACCTGGCCACGAAAAAAATAGAAGCCTATTTAAAGGCAGATTAAACCAAAGACACTATACACCGTCATACCTGAACCATGAAAGAGATACCGAAAAAGAACAGTTTTAAAACACCCCCCGGATACTTCGAGGGCCTTTCTGAGCGTATCCTGAGCAAATTGGACGAAAAGGATGCAGCCGGAATTCCGGCAAAAGAAGGCTTTACCGTCCCGGATGGATATTTTGACGGGCTGGAAAAGAAGGTACTGGATAAAACCCTGGAACGGGAAACAAGGGTCTTTACCCTGAAGCCCTTCAGGCCCTTCCTTTACGCAGCGGCAGCTGTAGCGGTCCTGTTCGTCCTGGTCATCGGATTGGAAAGGAGCGCTGATACCACTCCTTCTTTTGACGATCTGGCCCAGGCGGACATCACTCAGTATATAGAATCCCGAGACCTGGGACTCAGTAGCTACGAGATCGCGGAGGTACTGCCGGTAACGGAGCTGGAAATGGAGGATTTCATGGAGACCTCCGTGGAACAGGATGTGATCCTGGATTACCTGGATGATTCCATAGACGATTTGGACGAATTTAATATCGAAACACATGAAGATTATCAGTAAACTCTTTGCAACAGCCCTGCTCCTGTCCTGCTCTTTCAGCTTTGCGCAGACCGGTTCAGGGATGGATAAGATCAAATCCCTGAAGATCGCTTTTATCACCGAACGGCTCAGCCTGACAAGCGATGAGGCAGCCGTCTTCTGGCCTGTGTACAACGAGCACGAGGCGGCCCTGGAGGATCTGAGGATTCGGGAACGGGACGAGATCCGCAACAAACTTCAGGATTTCCGAAACATGTCGGATCAGCAGATCCGGACCTTAATGGATAAATACCTGGCCTTACAGGAGGAACGCAACCGGAAGAATACGGACTTTTTGAAGCGGATGGCGAATCTGATCTCAGCCAGGAAGACCTTTTTGCTGATCAAGGCGGAGGACGATTTCAAAAAAAGATTACTGCAGCAGATCCGGCAGCGGAGGCAGTAATGCGAATTCGATAAATAACAGAAAAAAGGGGCCGATGGCCCCTTTTTCTATTAAACCCCGGCTCGTTTAATCAGTCTTAGTGATATAACCCATAAAAAAACCGTTATGAAAAAGCTTAGAAATCTGTTGATCCTGGTAACCTTATTCGGTGCCCTGAATGCCGCGAACGCTCAACGAGTGGTAAGAGTTTACCCAAACCACGGGACGGTGGTGACCACCATCCACAAGCCAAAACTCGTGATCCACAAAGGAATACGATATCACCTTGCAGACGGGGTCTGGTATAAGACAAGGGGAAGGAAATATGTGGTCTGCGCTGCCCCCAGGGGGATCGTGATCAACACCCTCCCAAGGGGCCACAAGCTGGTCTATGTCAAAGGAAGGAAATACTACGCCTACAAAGGGGTTCATTACCAGCGAATAGGAAGGACGTATAAAGTTGTTTATGTATGATTAGATTTGGGTTGACTTTTTAAAAGGAGTCGTATGTTAGTCGGAAAAGGGTGGACCATGTCTGCCCTTTTTTTATTGGAATCTCAGCCTGGAGAGCCTGAACTTCCCGGCGGCATAGGCAATGGTGTCGTTGACGAACCTCAGGGTATAGAAAGGCTCGTCAGAAAGTTGGACCCAATGCGCTCCCCTGTCAGCAGAATAGGAGATCCCTGAGTAGGAGGTGGCCACAACACCCTGTCCCCCGCTGTTAGGGACAAATTGAACGCAGCTGGTATACCCGGGAAGACTGCCGTCGGCAATGAGTTCCCACGTCCTGCCCCCGTCCTCGGTGATGGCCTTGTTTCCTTCCATCCCATCAGGAGTCGTGTAATCCCCTCCCATGGCTATCCCCACCTGATCTGAGTAAAAATCAAGGGTATAGATCCCCAGGGTAGGTGCATCACTGCGAATGGGCGTCCTAAACACCTCCCAATTCCTTCCCTTGTCCGGCGTGAACCAGATCCGGCCCTCCGTAGTCCCTATCCAGGCCTTGTCTCCCACGATCGCAATATTGGTATTGCTGGCGGCAAAAGCCCCTTCTCCGGGGATCGTCTCCGGCAGGTCACTGCAACTGATCTTATTCCAGGCCGATCCTCCGTCCCTGGTGATGAGCATGGACAAACACCCCTCCATCTCATCTCCGATGGCTATTCCCTCCTTCTCGTTCCAAAAGCCCATGGCATCGTAGAATACTCCTTCTTCATCTTCCGAGTACACCAGTTCCATCAATCCCTGGTTTCCGGTCTTGAACAGAAGGGCAGGCCTCCCTGCAGAGAGCATAAAGAAGTCCGAAGAGGTATGCGCCACCGCCCTGAACTCGGGAGACAGGGTATCATACCGCTGTTGTTTTGCCCTGACCTGTCTGGTTCTGAGGTCCACAGCACCAAAGATCCCACCCGTCCCTGCAAACGCCACACTTCCCTCCATGACCTCCAGGGCCCGGATGCTGACGGAATCCGTAAACAGGTCAGTGATCTCCACCTGACTGAAAGGAGCGGGGGACCTGGTTTCGGAACAGCTGATAAAAAACAGGGAAAGGGACAGGAGAAAAAGGAGTCGCATCGGATATAATTTCACCAAAAATAAAGGGATTCCTCTGCAAAACGATACCTTTGCGGTCTAAATTTTTCCAATGCGCTTACACAGGAATCTCGTCTTTGCCGTGGTAGACGGACTTCATCTCATCTTCAACGAAGGGGTCTATGCCTCCAAAGCAGTGGAGCAGATCCTGAAGAGGGATAAACGATGGGGATCCCGCGACCGGGGATTCATTGCGGAGACCCTGTACGATATCGTCCGGTGGAAGCGCCTCTACGCAGAGATCGCGGAGGTCAGGGAACCATATGACCGAAGCAATTTCTTCCGCCTGTTCGCTGTTTGGGCCGTACTGAGAGGAATTCCCCTGCCCAGCTGGAAACAACTCGAGGAAACGCCCACGAGGAGGATCAAGGGGAGGTTCGACGAACTCTCCAAGATCAGGAAGTACAGGGAATCCATTCCGGACTGGCTGGATACCCTTGGTCTGCAGGCTTTTGGAGAAGCGTTCTGGGAGAAGGAGATACACGCCCTCAATGACCCCGCTCCCGTGGTCCTCAGGACAAATACCCTCAAGACCAGCCTGCCATTCCTGCGAAAGCAACTCCTGGACGAAGGAATAGGGTCTGACCCCATCCCCGGCTATCCCCATGCCCTGGTGCTAAAAGAACGAAATAATGTGTTTGCCACGGAAGCTTTTAAGGAAGGGCTTTTTGAGGTGCAGGACGCTTCCTCCCAGCTGGTAGCACCCATGCTGGATGTGGAACCCGGAATGCGCGTGGTCGACGCCTGTGCGGGTGCAGGGGGCAAATCATTACACCTGGCCGCCCTCATGGAAAACAAGGGTCAGCTCATCGGGCTGGACATCTACCCCCAGAAATTGCACGAGCTCAAACGGCGTGCCCGCCGGAACGGGGTACATAACCTGGAGACCCGGCTGATCGAATCCACGAAAACGATCAAAAAATTATACGGGAAAGCAGACCGCGTCCTGATCGACGCCCCCTGCACCGGTTTGGGAGTGTTGAGGAGGAACCCGGATGCCAAATGGAAACTCCGGCCGGAAGACCTCGATGGGATCACCCAAACCCAGCACCAGCTCCTCTCGGATTACAGCAAGATGGTAAGACCCGGGGGCAAATTGGTCTATGCCACCTGCTCTATACTACCGCGGGAGAATTCCGAACAGGTGAGTGAATTCCTGAAAAGTCCCGATGGGGAAACTTTTGAACTCGAAAAGGAAAAACACATTTTTGCGCATAAATCTGGTTTTGACGGATTTTATATTGCGGCCCTGAAGAAGAATTGACGGTGAAAGACCTGGGTCCTTTGAAGTAATGAACACAACCCCTTGAAAACTGTTCCTGACAGGGGCGTAAAAAGAATGAGATTTAGTGTAAATTTGTGCCTTATTCATATCCTGTTTAAACCTTTTACATGATCTATTTTTTCGGGGATCCCTCACACAAGGTATACGCACTGGAAGCAGAAAGGGAACTGAGTGAACTGGACATCCAGAAACTGTCCTGGCTTTTCGGCAACCGGCCACTTTTGAAAACGGCGTCTCTCGACGCTTTTTTTGTTGGCCCGAGGGCCGCAATGGTAACCCCCTGGAGTACGAATGCCACAGAGATCACCCAGAATATGGGCATAGAAGGGATCAGCAGGATAGAGGAATTCAATGCGGTAAAGCAGGATTTCAGGGATTATGACCCCATGCTTTCCCAAAAATACAACGGGCTGACCCAGGAGGTCTTTACCATCTCCGTCGAGGTGGAGGCCATCCGCCCCATAGAGGACATCGCAGCCTACAACGCCTCTGAGGGACTCGCCCTGAGCGATGAGGAGATCGAATACCTGGAAAACCTTTCCAAAAAACTGGGCAGGCCGCTCACGGATTCCGAGGTTTTTGGGTTCAGTCAGGTGAACTCAGAGCATTGCCGCCACAAGATCTTCAACGGGGTTTTCGTGATCGACGGGAAAGAACAGCCTTCCTCCCTCTTCAAAATGATCAAAAAGACCTCGGAGGAACATCCCAACAGTATTGTTTCTGCCTACAAGGATAACGTGGCTTTTATCAAAGGGCCAGAGGTCGTGCAATTTGCCCCTGCCTCCCCTGATAAGCCCGATTTTTACAAGGAGTCAAATTTCAGCTCCGTCCTTTCCCTCAAGGCAGAGACCCATAATTTCCCTACTACCGTAGAACCCTTTAACGGGGCTGCCACAGGTTCCGGAGGAGAGATCAGGGACCGCCTGGCAGGCGGCAAAGGTTCCCTGCCCCTGGCCGGGACAGCCGTCTACATGACCGCCTATTCCCGCCTGGAAGAAGGTCGTACCTGGGAAGAGACCGTGAAGGCGAGGCCCTGGCTGTACCAGACCCCTATGGATATTCTGATCAAGGCTTCGAACGGGGCTTCCGATTTCGGCAACAAATTCGGACAACCCCTGATCGCAGGTTCCGTACTTACCTTTGAGCACGAGGAACACCAAAGGATGCTCGGGTTCGACAAGGTGATCATGCTGGCCGGGGGAATTGGCTATGGAAAGGCGTCTCAGGCCCTTAAAGAAAAACCCAGAAAAGGAGATAAGATCGTGATCCTGGGAGGGGACAACTACCGGATCGGCATGGGAGGTGCCGCAGTATCCAGTGCGGATACCGGGGAATTCAGTTCGGCCATCGAACTCAACGCCGTGCAACGCTCCAATCCCGAAATGCAGAAAAGGGCCGCCAATGCCATCAGGGGACTGGTCGAGAACGACACCAACCCCGTGGTATCCATACACGACCACGGAGCAGGGGGTCACCTCAACTGCCTCTCTGAACTGGTGGAGGAAACAGGCGGACTCATCGATATGGACAAACTGCCCATAGGAGACCCGACGCTTTCCGCCAAGGAGATCATAGGAAATGAATCCCAGGAAAGAATGGGCCTTGTGATCGGAGAAAAGGATTGCGGGTTCCTGGAACGGATCGCTCAGCGGGAACGGGCTCCCATGTATGAAGTGGGAGTGGCCACAGGCGATCACAGGTTCACTTTTACCTCCGCAAAGCGAAAGGAAAAGCCCATGGACCTCGAACTGGCGGATATGTTCGGAAGTTCTCCGAAAACGATCATGACCGACGAGACCGTTCACCGGACCTATAGTGATGTGGAATACGACTTTGGCAATTTCAGGGATTACCTGAGCAGCGTACTGCAACTGGAAGCCGTGGCCTGCAAGGATTGGCTCACCAACAAGGTAGACCGTTGCGTAGGCGGACGCGTGGCCAAACAGCAATGTGCAGGTCCGCTGCAGCTTCCTCTGAACAATGTGGGTGTCATGGCGCTTGATTTCAAAGGAGTACAGGGCATAGCGACATCCATAGGGCATTCTCCCGTTTCCGGGCTTATTGACCCCGTGGCGGGAAGTCGGAACAGCATTGCCGAAGCGCTGACCAATATGGTATGGGCACCTCTCGAGAACGGACTCGATTCGGTGTCCCTTTCGGCCAACTGGATGTGGCCCTGCCGCAACCCTGGGGAAGACGCGAGGCTGTACGAAGCCGTAAAGGCCGTATCTGAATTTGCCATTGCCCTGGGGATCAACGTGCCCACCGGAAAAGACTCCCTTTCCATGAAGCAGAAGTACGAGGATAAGGAAGTTCTCTCACCCGGAACTGTGATCATCTCGGCAGCTGCGCACTGCAGCGATATCCGCAAGGTGGTGGAACCGGTCCTGAATACCCGGGGAGGGGATCTCTACTACCTCAACCTGTCCTGTGATGGTTTTGCGCTGGGCGGATCCTCTTTCGCCCAGACCCTCAATAAGGTCGGGCAAAAAGCACCCTCTGTTGCGGATGCCGCCTTTTTGCGCAACTCCTTCAACACCCTGCAGGAACTCATCAAAGCAGGTGAGATCCTGGCAGGTCACGATGTGGCTTCAGGCGGACTTATCACTACCCTCCTCGAAATGTGTTTTGCCGACAATCAGATTGGGGCCGAACTCGACCTGAGCTCACTTGGGGAAGTGGACACCACCAAATTGTTGTTCGCCGAGAACGCCGGGGTGGTCTTCCAGGCAAGGAGCAAAAAAGTAGAGGAAGTACTCAAGGATAACGGGATAGCATTCTACAGGATAGGAAAGGTGATCCAAAAACCGGAACTCAGGATCAGGAATGGGAAGGATTCCCTCCTTCTGGATGTATACAAAGAGCGAAAGACCTGGTACAAAACCTCTTACCTGCTCGATTCCAAACAAACCGCAGGAGGCCTGGCCGAGGTGCGATTTGAGAACTACCAGCGGCAACCTTTGATCTACCGCTTCCCGGATCGATTTAAAGGTGCGCTTTCAGCGATTGAAGGGAAAAGGCCCAAAGCAGCTATCCTGAGGGAAAAGGGCTCCAATTCCGAAAGGGAAATGGCCCATGCCATGTACCTCGCCGGTTTTGAGGTGAAGGACGTGCATATGACCGACCTGATCACAGGGCGGGAAACCCTGGAGGACATACAGTTCATCGGAGCGGTTGGGGGGTTCTCCAATTCTGATGTGCTGGGCAGTGCCAAAGGATGGGCGGGAGCCTTCCGCTATAACGAAAAGGCCCGGGTAGCCCTCGAACGTTTCTTCTCACGGCCAGACACCCTTTCTGTCGGGATCTGCAATGGCTGCCAGCTGTTCATGGAACTGGAACTCATCAATCCGGATCATGACATCCACGGCAAGATGACCTATAACGATTCTCACAAACACGAAAGCAGCTTTACTTCTGTAAGGATCGAAAAGAACCACTCGGTCATGCTGTCTTCCCTTGCCGGGACCACCCTGGGGGTATGGATCTCTCATGGAGAGGGCAAGTTCTCTTTACCTTATCCGGCAGACAGGTATGACATCGTGGCTACCTACGGCTATGGGCAATACCCGGCCAATCCGAACGGGAGTGATTACAATACGGCCATGCTGTGTGATCCCACGGGCAGGCACCTGGTCACCATGCCTCACATCGAAAGGAGTATCTTTCCCTGGAACTGGGCGTATTACCCAGACAGGGAGGACGAGGTCTCGCCCTGGCTAGAAGCCTTTGTCAATGCCAGAAACTGGCTGTTAGAAAGGGAGAATTCGGTTTGATCGAGCTGAAAATTCCTTTATCTTCTTTTCCCTAACGTGGTTCACCCTTGAATTATGGGGCGAAAATTGAGGATTTAGAGATTTAAGTGGTTCGATTTTATCAATCTCACTTTAAAATACCGCTCCCTTTTATTACTTTGCAAAGACCATTAAAGACTACCTATGCAAAGCATTAGCCGACTCTTCGACATCCCGTACTACCAACTTGAGAATTTTCCATCGGAAAACTGCTTTGTAACCAAATACAAAGGGGAATGGAAATCAACCTCCACCCAGAATTACATCCGACAGGCCAATACAGTAAGCAGGGCATTGATCAAGCTGGGGGTCCGGGCGAATGACAAGATCGCCATCATCTCCATGACCAACAGGACGGAATGGAACATCATGGATATTGCGGTGCTCCAGCTCGGGGCCCAGAATGTTCCTATCTATCCCACTATATCGGAAGAGGATTACGCCTATATACTGAACCATTCAGAATCTACCTATTGTTTCGTCTCCTGCACGGAGGTTCTGGATAAGCTGAACAGCATCAAAGACCAGGTCCCTTCATTGAAAGGAGTGTATTCCTTCGATGAGATACCGGGATGCAATCACTGGTCGGAATTGCTCTCCCTGGGGGAAGACACCGGATTGCAGGAGGATGTGGAAATGCGCAAGAACAATGTAAAACCAGAGGATCTCGCCACCCTGATCTACACCTCGGGGACCACGGGCAGGCCCAAGGGCGTCATGCTCACGCATCATAATATTGTTACAAACCTGCTCGCCAGCCAGTCCCGGGTCCCTTTTGAACAGGGAGGTAAGGCGCTGAGTTTTTTGCCGGTGTGCCATATTTTTGAGCGGATGATCCTGTACCTCTATCAATACTGCGGGATCAATGTCTATTTTGCGGAGAATCTGGAAAAGATCAGTGATAACCTGAAGGAGGTCAAACCCAATGTGATGACCGTAGTGCCGCGGTTGCTGGAAAAGGTCTATGACAAGATCATTGCAAAAGGAGCAGATCTTACGGGTATAAAGAAAAAGCTTTTCTTCTGGGCTGTTGAACTGGGCTTGAAGTATCAGCCTTATGGAGCCAACGGATGGTGGTATGAACGAAGGCTTGCTATTGCGCGGAAATTGATCTTCAGCAAATGGAAGGAAGGCCTAGGGGGAAACCTCGAGACCATGGTCTCCGGGAGTGCCGCCTTGCAGCCGCGCCTGGCACGCATCTTTGGTGCAGTGGGTATCCCCGTGATGGAAGGCTATGGCCTTACCGAAACCTCGCCTGTGATCTCCGTGAACGACGTGAGGAACCGGGGTTGGAAAATCGGATCCGTGGGAAGGATCATTGAGGGGGTGGAAGTAAAAATAGCCGAAGACGGTGAGATCCTGTGCAAAGGGCCTAACGTGATGATGGGATATTACAAAGACCCGGAAAAGACCCATGAGGTTATCAAAAACGGATATTTTCATACGGGCGACATAGGGGAAATAGACGAAGATGGCTTTCTCAGGATCACGGACCGAAAAAAAGAGATGTTCAAGACCTCAGGTGGAAAATACGTAGCCCCCCAACTTTTGGAGAACAGGTTGAAGCAAAGCAGGTTCATTGAACAGGTGATGGTCATAGGCGAAGGAGAAAAGATGCCGGCCGCACTGATACAGCCCAATTTCGAATTCCTTGGCGAATGGGCGAAAAGGCATAACAAGGATTTCTCTGACCCCGGTGAGCTGATCAAAGACGAGGCCGTACAGGAACGTTTTCAGAAAGAAGTGGACAGTGCCAATGAACATTTCGCCAAGTGGGAAAAGGTGAAATCCTTCAGGCTTACAAAGGACCCATGGACCGTGGAAGGAGGGCACCTCACCCCTACCATGAAACTCAAGCGCAAGATCGTCAAGGAGAAATACATCGACCTCTACAATGATATATACGGTCATGTGTAGAACGCTGTTCACGACCGACCGCCACATCCCGTCTTAGATCCTAAGCCCCTCCTTTACCGTGCTGTAGGACATTGGAATCCCCTGCGTTAATTTCACAAATTTATTATGCATGCATAATAAATTTTTATATATTTGTAGGAGTTCACGTCCTATGCAAGAGATAACAATAGATTACGCCCTGAGGGCAACCTGGCAGTCTGTGGCCAGGATGTACAATGAAGAGGCCAAGAAATTCGGATCGACCATGGCAGTGGGTTTTGCCTTGTTGAGCATCGATCCAAAAAAAGGAACTCCTTCCACTTCCCTGGGCCCCAAGATGGGAATGGAGGCGACGAGTTTATCGCGCATCCTGAAGAGCATGGAGGAAAAAGGGCTCATCGAGCGCAGGCCCAACCCGGATGACGGGCGGGGAGTACTTATTTACCTCACTCCGTTTGGGCTGGAGAAAAGGAAGGATTCCAAGGATGTGGTACTGAGATTCAACGAGGTAATACGGGAACAGTTGTCTGAGCAGCAGCTCAGGGGCTTTTTTCAGGTGATGGAAACCATCAACCAGGTGGTCTCCGAAAAAAAAATATACAAGAACGAATCAACGACGAACTAACTCAACGAATTGATGAATAAGCATATCAAAAAAGTAGCGGTCATCGGATCGGGTATCATGGGCAGCGGCATCGCCTGCCACTTTGCCAATATCGGGGTGGAAGTCCTTTTGCTGGACATCGTCCCCCGCGAACTCAATGAGAAGGAGAAGGCCAAAGGGCTCACCCTGGAGGATCCCAGGGTGCGCAACCGCCTGGTCAATGAATCCCTGGCATCCGCATTAAAGTCCAAACCCTCACCCATCTATCACCAGGATTTTGCCAATAGGATCACCACCGGGAACCTGGAGGACGACATCGCAAAGGTAGGCCAGGTCGACTGGATCATCGAAGTGGTCGTAGAGCGACTCGACATCAAGAAACAGGTGTTCGAAAACCTTGAAAAGCACCGTAAACCCGGAACCCTGATCACTTCCAACACGTCCGGGATCCCCATCCATTTTATGAGTGAAGGGCGATCAGAGGATTTTCAACAGCATTTCTGCGGCACTCACTTCTTCAATCCTGCGAGATACCTCAAACTCTTCGAGATCATCCCGGGGCCAAAGACAAAACCCGAGGTGCTGGATTTCCTCAATGGGTATGGGGAGCAATTCCTGGGGAAAACCTCCGTGGTAGCCAAGGACACCCCGGCATTTATCGGAAACCGTATCGGTATTTTCAGCATCATGAGCCTATTCCACGCGGTTAAGGAATTAGACCTTACGGTGGAGGAAGTGGACAAGCTCACCGGCCCTGTGATCGGCAGGCCTAAATCAGCCACCTTCCGCACGGTGGACGTAGTGGGGCTCGATACCCTGGTACATGTAGCCAACGGCATACACGAGAATTGCCCGAAGGATGAAAGGCATGAGTTGTTCAAACTGCCGGAGTTCATCCAGACCATGTCAGAGAACAAATGGTACGGCAGTAAGTCCGGACAGGGGTTCTACAAGAAAGTGAACGATCCCAAAGGAGGCAGTGAGATCCTCACCCTGGACCTCAACACCATGGAGTATCGCTCCAAAAAGAGCGCGAAATTCGCCACCCTCGAACTGACAAAGACCGTGGACAAGGTCATCGACCGTTTTGAGATCCTCGTAGGCGGCAAAGACAAAGCAGGAGAATTCTACCGAAAGAGTTTCGGAGTGCTGTTCGCCTATGTCACTCACAGGATCCCGGAGATCTCAGACGAGCTTTACAAGATAGACGACGCCATGAAAGCCGGTTTCGGCTGGGAACACGGTCCTTTCCAGATATGGGATGCCATAGGCCTGGAAAAGGGTCTCGAACTCCTCTCTGCCGAAGGGCAAAAAGCGGCCAAATGGGTAGACGAGATGAAGTCGGCCGGCTTTGACTCCTTCTATTCCGTGAAGGACGGTGCCTCCTATTATTACGATATACAGAAGAAGGATATGGTGAAAGTGCCCGGACAGGACGCCTTCATCATCCTGGACAATATCCGCAAGACCAAAGAGGTCTTTAAAAACAGCGGAGTGGTCATTGAAGATCTCGGGGATGGTATCCTCAACGTGGAATTCCAGTCCAAGATGAATACCATCGGCGGGGATGTGCTCGCCGGACTCAACAAAGGGATCGACCTGGCCGAAAAGGACTTCCAGGGACTGGTGGTCGGCAATCAGGCAGCGAATTTCTCTGTTGGAGCCAATATCGGGATGATCTTTATGATGGCCGTTGAGCAGGAATACGACGAGCTCAATATGGCGGTCAAGATGTTCCAGGATACTATGATGCGAATGCGGTATTCTTCCATTCCGACGGTTGCAGCGCCTCACGGCATGTGCCTGGGCGGGGGGTGTGAGCTTTCCCTCCATGCAGACAAGGTAGTGGCGGCGGCCGAAACCTATATCGGCCTCGTGGAATTTGGGGTTGGCGTGATCCCCGGAGGGGGCGGATCAAAGGAAATGGCCCTGAGGGCCTCGGACACCTTCAGGAAGAACGATGTGGAACTCAACGTGCTGCAGGAGTATTTCCTGACCATCGGGATGGCCAAGGTATCCACCTCGGCCTATGAAGCCTACGACCTGGGCATCCTGCAGAAAGGGAAAGACATCGTAGTGGTCAATAAGGACCGGCAGATCGCCACGGCCAAGGCCTACGCCAAACTCATGGCCGAAGCAGGATATACACAACCCATCAGAAGGACTGATGTCAAGGTACTCGGGAAACAGGCCCTGGGGATGTTCCTGGTGGGAACAGACTCCATGGAGGCCGGGCATTACATTTCGGAGCACGACAAGAAGATCGCTGATAAACTGGCCTATGTGATGGCCGGAGGTGACCTATCCGAAACGAGCTATGTGAGCGAGCAGTACCTGCTCGACCTGGAACGGGAGGCCTTCCTGTCTCTCTGTACGGAGAGGAAGACCCTGGAACGAATTCAGCATATGTTAAAAACCGGTAAACCCCTAAGAAACTAAACATGAAAACAGCATATATCGTTAAAGCATACAGGACCGCCGTCGGCAAAGCCCCGCGGGGTCTGTTCCGCTTCAAGCGCCCGGATGAACTGGCGGCTGAGACCATCGAATTTCTGATGAAAGAAGTCCCTCAGCTCGACAAGAAAAGGATCGATGATGTGATCGTCGGAAATGCCATGCCAGAAGCAGAACAAGGGTTGAACATGGCCCGGCTCATCTCCCTGATGGGGCTGAAGATCGAGGATGTACCGGGAGTGACCGTCAACCGCTACTGCGCCTCCGGCCTGGAGACCATAGGTATCGCCACGGCCAAGATACAGGCAGGGATGGCCGATTGTATTATCGCAGGAGGAGCGGAAAGTATGAGCTATATCCCTATGGGGGGATACAAGCCCACTCCGGATTATGCAGTGGCAAAAGAGGGCAACGAGGAATACTACTGGGGGATGGGACTGACCGCAGAGGCAGTGGCCAAGCAATTCAAGGTCTCCCGGGAAGACCAGGATGAATTTGCCTACCATTCCCATATGAAGGCCCTGAAAGCCCAGAAGGAAGGAAAATTTAACGACCAGATCGTGCCCATTGAGGTAGAACACACCTTTGTGAACGCTAAGGGCAAAAAGGAAAGTACCACCTACACAGTGAAAGAGGATGAAGGGCCGAGGGCCGATACGTCCCTCGACGTCCTGGCCAGGTTAAAACCCGTATTTGCGGCCGGCGGTAGCGTTACGGCCGGGAATTCTTCCCAGATGAGTGACGGGGCTGCCTTTGTCCTGGTGATGAGCGAGGAGATGGTAAAGGAACTCAACCTGGAACCCATAGCACGCCTGGTCAATTATGCAGCCGCAGGAGTGGAGCCCAGGATCATGGGGATCGGCCCGGTAAAGGCAGTGCCCAAAGCTCTGAAACAAGCCGGGATGAAACAATCCCAGCTCGAACTGATCGAATTGAACGAGGCTTTTGCCTCCCAGTCCCTCGCCGTGATCCGGGAACTGGACCTGAACCCTGAGATCGTGAACGTCAACGGAGGGGCTATTGCCCTGGGGCATCCCCTGGGATGTACCGGCGCCAAGTTGTCCGTACAGCTCTTTGACGAGATGCGCAAAAGGAAGATGAAGGGGAAGCACGGCCTGGTCACCATGTGTGTGGGAACCGGGCAGGGAGCTGCCGGGATCTTCGAATTCTTGAATTAAAACACCTTCAAATAAATAGACCATGAGTACCGAAACAGTAAAAAAAGATATTCTTAGAGGAGGGCAATTCCTCGTCAAAGAGACCCGGTGCGAAGATGTGTTCACCCTGGAAGACCTCAATGAGGAGCAGAGGATGATGCGCGAGAGCACCAAAGAATTCGTAGACCGGGAGCTATGGGCCAACTGGGAGCGATTTGAGCATAAGGATTACGAATTCACCAAGCAGTGCATGCAAAAAGCCGGGGAACTCGGATTTCTTAGTATCGCAGTGCCCGAGGCTTATGGTGGTATGGGGATGGGATTCGTCTCTACCATGCTGGTCTGTGATTATATTTCCGGGGCTACCGGATCCTTCAGTACGGCCTTCGGGGCACACACCGGGATCGGTACCCTGCCAATCACCCTCTACGGCACGGAAGAACAGAAGAAAAAGTACGTCCCCAAACTGGCCTCCGGGGAGTGGTTTGGCGCCTACTGCCTCACCGAGCCCGGAGCCGGATCCGATGCCAATTCAGGCAAGACCAAGGCCGTGCTCTCCAAAGACAAGAAATACTACAGTATCACCGGGCAGAAGATGTGGATCTCCAACGCAGGCTTTTGCAACCTCTTTATCGTCTTTGCGCGTATTGAGGACGACAAATATATCACCGGGTTCATCGTAGAGAACGACCCGGAAAACGGGATCTCCTTCGGGGAAGAGGAAAAGAAGCTGGGAATCCACTCCTCCTCAACCCGACAGGTTTTCTTCAATGAGACTAAAGTACCGGTAGAAAATATGCTCTCGGAGCGGGGGAACGGGTTCAAGATCGCCATGAATGCACTTAACGTGGGTCGCATCAAACTCGCCGCCGCCTGCCTGGAAGCGCAGCGCCGGGTGACCAACGAAGCGGTGAAATACGCCAATGAACGCGTGCAGTTCAAGACCCCGATTGTCAATTTCGGGGCTATCAAGGCCAAGATCGCCCAAATGGCCATCAACGCCTATGCCGGGGAGTCTGCCTGTTACCGGGCGGCAAAGAATATAGAGGACAGGATCGCCATCCGAGTGGCAGAAGGAAATAGCCACCAGGAGGCTGAGCTCAAGGGTGTTGAAGAATATGCGATCGAATGCTCTATCCTGAAGGTGGCCGTGTCCGAGGATGTTCAGAACACCACGGACGAAGGGATACAGATCTTCGGCGGAATGGGCTTTAGCGCCGATGCGCCTATGGAAAAAGCCTGGCGCGATGCGCGGATCTCACGTATATACGAAGGTACCAACGAGATCAACCGCATGCTCGCCGTGGGAATGCTGATCAAAAAAGCGATGAAAGGCCATGTAGACCTGCTTGGACCCGCCAAGGCCGTAGGGGAAGAACTCATGGGTATCCCCTCTTTCGACACCCCGGATTTTTCGGACTTGTTCGCTGAAGAAAAAGACCTCATCGGCCGACTTAAAAAAGTATTCCTGATGGTGGCCGGCAGTGCTGTTCAGAAATACGGACCCGACCTGGAATCTCACCAGCAACTGCTGCTCGCCGCCGCTGATATCCTGATCGAGATCTACATGGCAGAATCGACCCTGTTGAGGACAGAGAAGAATGCGAAACGCGATGGGGAAACTGCCCAGGAGGTACAGATCGCCATGACCCAGCTTTACCTGTACGAGGCAGTGGACATCATCATCAAAAAAGGGAAGGAAGCCATCATTTCCTTTGCCGAAGGCGATGAACAGCGTATGATGCTTATGGGACTCAAGCGCTTCACCAAATACACCAATCACCCCAATGTGGTGGCCCTGAGGAACAAGATCGCAGACAAGGTAGCGGCAGACAACCGCTATACCTTCGACGGATAGGACAGCTCAAAGCCAGACAAAAAGAAACCGCCCCGGAAGGGCGGTTTTTTTTATCAGTGGTAGCTGCCTATGGCAGGAAACTGTACTTCCTGGCGTAGGCGTGCATCTGTTGCCCGAATGACTCCGGCCACTCCAGTTTGAAATCTACGATATCGCCCTCCGTATTCATTACAGGAAGGATATCGGGATTCACAAATCCGCTATAGGGCGGGGTTACGAATGCCGAATTCCTCTCGAGGACCTCGGCATGCAGTTGCTGGTCTACCTTTACCCCGTATCCTTCCACCAGGTCCTGGGCTGCTTTGAAATCCCCCTCGGATTTGATCCGCTGTGTCTCCCGGAGCAACTGCCCGAAGAGCTCCCTCAATTTAGCGTAATCGTTTACCTTGTAATAGGTCTTTCCATCCCTGACCACTTTTTCGATCACCTTGTTGGCCTGTCCTTTTTCAAAGACCCAGGCAGAGACCCATTGACGGTTGACCATATGGTCTTCCTCTATATCGTCTCCCAGTTCGATCCGGATCAGCTGCGTGACCAGCCCGTTGCGAATATAGCGGTCATATGCTGTCTTGCCCAGCTCCTCCCAGTTGTCCGTAAGGCCAAGTTCCTGGAGCTTGGGGTCCATCAGGTAGTAAAGACCTACCAGGTCTGCCC
>JBFKPJ010000047.1:0-17101 GCA_041628355.1 Muriicola sp.
ACATACAAACCGGCCGAAGGGTAGTGTGGTCTGTACTCCTTCCACCTGGTATTGGTCTATTGCCTCTATCATCCGCTGTATGGCCTCTTGCCTGCTCTTTCCGTAGGTGCAGAGTTTGGCCAGCATGGGATCGTAGTAAATGGGGATCTCCATCCCTTCCTCGAACCCGTTGTCTACCCTGATCCCTTCGCCTGAGGGCAAGCTGTATCGCGTCAGGGTCCCGACGCTGGGCAGGAAACTGTTCAAGGGATCTTCGGCATAGACCCGAAGCTCCAGGGCATGCCCCTTGATGGCCAGGTCCTCCTGCTTCAGGGAGAGTTCCTCTCCCCGGGCCACACGGATCTGCAGTTCCACAAGGTCCACCCCCGTTACCAGTTCCGTGACAGGATGTTCGACCTGCAGCCTCGTATTCATTTCGAGGAAATAGAAGTTATGGTCTGCATCCATAAGGAATTCAACGGTCCCTGCACCCAGGTAATCGCAGGAGCGTGCTACCTTTGTAGCGGCAATTCCCATTTCTTTCCTCAGTTCAGGGGTGAGGATGGCCGAAGGTGCTTCCTCCACCACCTTCTGGTGCCGCCTCTGTATGCTGCATTCCCGCTCAAAGAAATACAGGATGTTCCCGTGGGCGTCCGCCATTACCTGTATCTCTATATGCCGGGGAGAACTCACGTACTTTTCTATAAACACCGACCCGTCACCAAATGCGGAAGTAGCTTCAGATATGGCCCTTTCCATTTGGGATTTCAGGTCTTTCTCCTTCTCCACGATCCTCATACCTTTCCCCCCTCCACCGGCCGAAGCCTTGATCAGGATCGGGAACCCGATCTCCCTGGCGATGGCCCGGGCCTTTTCAACATCGGAAATAGCTTCATCAACACCCGGGACCATGGGGATGTCATATTTTTTAACCGCCTCTTTCGCCGCCAGTTTGCTCCCCATCATCTCGATGGCTTTTGGCCCGGGGCCTATAAAGATGATCCCGCTGTCTGTCACAGCCTTGGCAAAGGCTGCATTTTCACTGAGGAATCCATAACCGGGATGGATGGCATCCGCCCCGAGCCGGACTGCCTCTCCTATGATCTTCTTCCCATTCAGGTAAGAATCCCTGGAAGGGGCTTCTCCAATACATACAGCCTCATCCGCAAGTTTGACGTGGGGTGCATGCCTGTCTGCCGTGGAATACACGGCAATGGTCTTGATCCCCATTTTCCTCGCAGTCTTCATGACCCGAATGGCGATCTCACCTCGGTTGGCGACCAGTATCTTTTTCATAATCAATAAGTAGGTTTATGCATAGGTGATGAGTAATTGTTTTTTTTCCACGGTCTCCCCCACCTTCACAGAGATGCTTTTTATAACTCCCTCTCGTGGAGAGGTGATCACATTCTCCATCTTCATAGCCTCAAGGATCAGCAAAGGAGAATCTTCGGCGACCTCCTCTCCTTCCTTCACCCTGATCTCGAGGATGAGTCCGGGCATAGGTGCAGTGATCGAAGTGATGTTCTTGGCTGATCCCAGGGAAAATCCCATACGCGCGATCTGCTGGTCCAGCTCGTTTTGGAGCCGCACCTCGTACACGTCGTTCCTGACCCTGATACGGTAGGTCTTCCCGTTGAAATCACCGGAGAGCACCTCTGAGGGAAAAGGCTGGTTTTCCTTCAGGACGTGGTACTTGGAAGGGCCTGATTTGAGTATATCGAGGGATTCAAGATCGCGCTCAGACATCTCAAATTCATAGATGCCATTGACGGTGACTTTATACGGTTTGGGCATAAGGCGGAAGTTCAATTTTTACGTAGCACAGGCAAGATAGATAAAATTAAAAAGGGCGGAAAATTTATTTCCAGACCCCTTTCAAGACACCGCCATGACCTCAATTTGAAGGAATTGAAGGCATTTTTTCTTTTCTGTATCCATACGTTTTAAAAAGATGGCAAATGTTCACCTGGAAGATGGATTCCGCATAAAAACATAGCTGAATCAGGGGATAAGTATAGGCGAAAACCCTTATTTTTGAACAAAAGAAATCTGCATGCTCATCATAGGGATTGCCGGAGGAACGGGATGTGGAAAAACCACGGTTGTCAATCAGATCATCAATGAGATACCGGAGAAAGAGGTTGGAGTGATCTCCCAGGATTCCTATTACAACGATCTTTCCCACCTTTCCTATGAAGAAAGGGCAAAGATTAATTTTGACCATCCCAGGGCGATAGATTTTGATCTGTTGATGGAACACCTCGGCTTACTCCGAAACGGGCAACCCATTGACCAGCCCGTCTACTCTTTTTCAAAACACAACCGGACGGGCGACGTCATCAGGACCAATCCCCGGAAGGTGATGATCGTGGAAGGCATCCTGATACTGACGCATCCGGAGATCAGGAAGATGTTCGATATCAAGATCTACGTCCACGCCGATTCTGATGAAAGGCTCATCCGCAGGCTCAAAAGGGATATCAATGAAAGGGGAAGGGACCTGGAGGAAGTGCTTAGCAGGTATCAGACCACCCTCAAACCCATGCACGACCAGTTTATTGAACCCACCAAGGAATACGCAGACATCATCATCCCCAACAATAAATACAACACCGTAGCTGTGGATATTGTGCGGACCATCATCAACGAAAAGCTGAACTGACCGATTATGGGTTTAAAAGACCTGAAAAAGAAGAAATGGTTTTCCATCGCCACCAACCTGTACATCGTGGTGCTGACCGCCTTTGTCATTTGGATGGTCTTTTTCGATACAAATTCCCTCCTGATCCATATGGAATTGCAAAAACAGATAAACGACCTTGAAAAGCAAAAAGAATTCCTGAAAAGCGAGATCGAAAAGGACCGGAAAACACTCGAATTGCTGTCGGATCCCGAGGAACTGGAAAAATTCGCCAGGGAAAAGTACTACCTTAAGAAAAAGGATGAAGAGATCTACCTTATCGAATATGAGGATAGCCTGAAAAACAAAGAAGATGAAGAGTAAGACCCCTTTCTACGATTTTCCGCCCGTGAGTGCAAAGGAGTGGAAGCAGCAAATACAGGTAGGGCTCAAGGGAAAGGATTACAATGACCTCCTGGTCTGGGACAGTCCGGACCAGATCAAAGTAAAACCTTTTTACCATGCAGAGGACCTGAAAGGACTGTCCGGAAGGCAGATCCACCCCCCCCATGGATGGAAGATCGGGGAGGTGATACGTATTGAAGCTGAGTTGAAAGCGAGGGAAAAAGCCCTGAAATCCCTTGAGAAAGGGGCCGAGAGCCTGTATTTTATCGCAGGACAGGAAACGGATCTAAGTTTCCTGCTCAAGGGTATTGACCTTCAGAATACGCCCATACATATTGAAATTCCATTGCTCTCGGCCTCACAGACTGAAGAGGTAAATGCCCTTGATAAAACTGAAAAGAGCTCCATATTCCTGCATCAGGATCCTATCGGGCACCTGGCCCGTACGGGAAACTGGCATCGCTCCATGAAGGAGGATCTAAAAAACCATGCAGATCTTATTGCTGATCTTCCGGGAATACACACCCTGTCAATAGATGGCACTCTTTACCAAAACGCGGGTGCCAACAGGGTACAGCAATTGGCCTATTCCCTGGCCCACGCCTGTGAGTACCTGCAATTCCTGACTTCAGAAGGAAAGGGAATTTCCATTCCTGTTCCCGTTTTCAGGATGGCCATGGATTCCAGTTATTTTTTTGAGATCGCCAAACTCAGGGCCCTGCGGCTGCTCTGGACCTCCCTCGCCAGGGAGTTTAAGGCACCGGAAGATTGCCATATCATAGCCGGACCCACCCGGAGGAACAAGACCGTTTACGAATACAACGCCAATATGTTGAGGACGACCATGGAATGCATGGCAGCCGTGAACGGAGGGGCGGACACGGTCCTGAACCTTCCCTATGACGCCCTCTACCACAGGGAGAACGAATTCGGAGACCGCATGGGGAGGAATCAGCTCCTGATCCTGAAGAACGAAAGTTACCTCGGGGCCGTTTCCAACCCGGCAGACGGGGCCTACTACATAGAGACCCTGACCTCCCAGCTGGCTGAAAAGGCCCTGGCGGTCTTCAAGCAGATCGAATCTTCGGGCGGCTTACTCTCAGGGCTTAAGAAACACATTATCCAGAGGAAGATCCGGGAACAGGCCTCCATGGAACAGGAAGCATTTGACCGGGGAGAAGGGGTACTGGTGGGCACCAATGCCTATAAAAATCCTGAAGACCGGATGAAAGGAGAACTGGAGATCTCTCCCTTCCCGCAAAAGCGATCCGGGAAGACCCTGGTGGAACCCATACTCGAAAAAAGGCTGGCTGAAAGCCTGGAGAAAAAAAGACTGGAAGATGAGTAGAAAGGACTTGCAACACCTGAAAATAACGGACATACCTATCGCCGGCACCGGGGCGGGAGGAAGAATTCATTTTGCCGAAGGGATCGATGTTCCCCACCGGTTCAGCAGGGAGGACATCGCCCAAATGGAACATCTCGATTATGCTGCGGGCATTCCTCCTTTCCTGCGGGGACCCTACCCCACCATGTACGTACAACGGCCCTGGACCATCCGGCAATATGCAGGATTTTCCACTGCCGAGGAAAGCAATGCCTTTTACCGGAGAAACCTGGCTGCGGGTCAGAAAGGGTTATCGGTCGCATTCGACCTCCCTACCCACCGGGGTTATGACAGCGACCATGATCGGGTGCAGGGAGACGTGGGCAAGGCTGGAGTGGCGATCGACAGCGTCGAGGATATGAAGATCCTCTTTGACGGGATCCCCCTGGACCAGATGTCCGTATCCATGACGATGAACGGGGCGGTCCTCCCCATCATGGCCTTTTATATCGTGGCGGCCGAGGAACAGGGCGTTGAGGCCGAAAAACTCTCAGGCACTATCCAGAACGACATTCTCAAGGAGTTCATGGTGAGAAATACATACATCTACCCCCCCGGGCCTTCCATGCAGATCGTCGCGGACATTTTTGAATACACCAGCAAATACATGCCCAGATTCAACAGCATCAGTATCTCGGGTTACCACATGCATGAGGCCGGGGCTACGGCCGATATCGAGCTGGCATACACCCTGGCAGACGGACTCGAATACATCCGCACCGGGCTGAAAGCCGGGCTGGACATAGACGCTTTTGCACCCAGACTGTCTTTTTTCTGGGCCATCGGGATGAACCATTTTATGGAGATCGCAAAACTGAGGGCAGGGCGTATGCTCTGGGCAAAACTGGTGAGTCAGTTCAACCCCAAGAATCCAAAATCCCTGGCGTTGAGGACTCATTGCCAGACCAGTGGCTGGAGCCTCACCGAGCAGGACCCCTTCAACAATGTAGCACGCACCACCGTGGAAGCGGCAGCAGCAGCCTTCGGGGGTACCCAGAGCCTGCACACCAATGCCCTTGACGAGGCCATCGCCCTCCCAACTGATTTTTCAGCTCGGATCGCCAGGAATACACAGATCTACCTGCAGGAGGAGACCGGGATCACGAAGACCGTAGATCCCTGGGCAGGCTCCTATTATTTGGAAAATCTCACAGACGCCCTGGCGAGGAAAGCCTGGAAACTGATCGAGGAAGTGGAGGATCTGGGTGGGATGACCAAGGCCATAGAAGCCGGTATCCCCAAGTTGAGGATCGAGGAGGCAGCCGCCAAAAAACAGGCGCGGATAGACAGCGGGCAGGATATCATCGTGGGGGTAAACAAATACCGGCTTGAGGAGGAGGATATGCTCCAGATCCTGGAAGTGGACAATGACAGGGTGAGAAGACAACAGATCGAAAGGCTCGAAAGGGTAAAAAAGGAGAGGGATAACCAGGCGGTGTCCAAAGCCCTGGAACAGCTCACCCAGGCGGCCCGGAGAAAGGAAAGGGATATCAAAGGTGAAAATGAGCATAATTTGTTAGCTTTAGCCGTGGAAGCAGCCAGGAGAAGGGCTACCCTGGGGGAGATCAGTACTGCCCTTGAGGCTGTTTTCGGACGGTACAACGCAAAAATCCAGACCTTTTCAGGAGTGTATTCCAAGGAGATCAAAGAGGACGAGAACTTTAAGAAGGCGAGGAAACTCGCCGATGCTTTCGCCGCCCAGGACGGGCGCAGGCCCCGTATTATGATCGCAAAAATGGGACAGGACGGACACGACCGGGGGGCCAAGGTTGTGGCCACGGGCTATGCGGACCTGGGCTTCGATGTGGATATAGGACCCCTGTTCCAGACGCCGGCAGAAGCGGCCAAGCAAGCCGTTGAGAACGACGTCCATATCCTGGGGGTTTCCTCCCTGGCCGGCGGACACAAGACGCTGGTGCCACAGGTCATAAAAGCCCTTAAGGATTTTGGAAGGAGTGACATCATGGTGATCGTGGGAGGGGTGATCCCCAAACAGGATTACGATTTTCTGTTCGACTCAGGAGCCGTGGCCGTTTTCGGCCCCGGTACCAGGATCAGCGATGCAGCCATACAGATCCTGGAGATCCTGCTGGACTGACCTTCCCTTAAGTTTATTCCCTGGAACGCAGGTGTTTCACTCCACGCAGGACCTCCTGGAGTTATTCACTTCCTGTTAACAAAATACATTTTCTGGCTGGTCAAATAATTGTATTTTTAACCCCTAACTTACTATGACGATGGGCAAAATCATTGCTATTGCGAACCAAAAGGGAGGGGTGGGCAAAACCACCACCACCGTGAACCTGGCCGCCTCACTGGGTGTTTTGGAAAAAAAAGTTCTTCTGATCGATGCAGACCCCCAGGCCAACGCCACCTCCGGTCTTGGTATTGACGTGGAGACTGTGGACCTCGGGACCTACCAGGTACTCGAACACACCCGTTCTGCCAGGGAGACCATCATGGAGACCACTTCCCCCAATGTAGACCTGATCCCTTCCCACATAGACCTTGTGGCCATAGAGATCGAACTCGTGGATAAGGATGACCGGGAATACATGATGAAAAAAGCGATTGTGGATCTGAAAGAGGAGTACGACTATATTCTTATAGACTGTGCCCCTTCCCTGGGTCTGCTCACCCTGAATGCCCTGACAGCGGCAGACTCAGTCATCATCCCTATTCAATGTGAATATTTCGCCCTCGAGGGCCTCGGAAAACTGTTGAATACCATCAAAAGCGTGCAGCGTATCCACAACCCGGAACTGGATATCGAGGGGATGCTCCTCACCATGTACGACGCACGGCTGCGCCTCTCTAACCAGGTAGTGGAAGAGGTCAAGAAACACTTCTCGGATATGGTCTTCGACACCATCATCCAAAGGAACGTCAGACTTGGTGAAGCCCCCAGTTACGGAGAGAGCATCATTAAATACGATGCCAGCAGTAAAGGAGCTGCCAATTACCTGAATATGGCCAATGAGCTTCTCAAAAAGAACAAAGAGAAAGTCTGATGGCAAAAGCGACAAAAAAACAAGCACTGGGTCGCGGTTTATCCGCTTTACTGAAAGATCCTGACAACGATATCCGGTCTGTCACCGACAAGAATGCGGATAAGGTAGTCGGAAATATTGTGGAGCTGGACCTCGACTCCATAGCCGTAAACCCCTTCCAGCCCAGGTCTAATTTCAATGACGAGGCCCTGCAGGAACTCGCATCGTCCATCAGAGAACTAGGGGTCATCCAACCCATCACGGTCAGGAAAACCGAATTCAACAAATATCAGCTGGTCTCCGGCGAGAGGCGATACCGGGCCTCCAAACTGGTTGGCCTGGAGACCATCCCGGCCTATATCCGGATCGCCAATGACCAGGAATCCCTGGAAATGGCCCTCGTGGAGAATATCCAGCGGGAAGACCTGGATCCTATCGAGATCGCCCTCTCCTATCAGCGACTGATCGAGGAGATCGAGCTGACTCAGGAAAAACTGAGCGACCGGGTCGGCAAGAAAAGGTCTACCATCACCAATTACCTCCGGCTCCTGCGCTTAGATCCCATCATACAAACCGGGATGAGGGACGGTTTTATCACCATGGGCCACGGCCGGGCCCTTGTCAATATAGACAAGCGCACGGACCAGCTCGACATCTACGAACAGATCATCGAGCACGGCCTTTCCGTGAGGCAGACCGAGGAACTTGTCAGGAAATATCACGATTCCGGGAACGTCCCTAAAAAAACCGGGACCAAACGGGCTGATAAATCTCTTTTCATCATCAACAATGAGATCGCACTGTCTCATTTCCTGGAAACCGATGTATCCCTGAACACCACGGATAACGAAAAAGGGAAAATGACCATCTCATTCAGGTCTAAAGAGGATCTGAACCGAATCATTAAACTGATCACCGGTGAGTAAGCGGTCTTTTTTTTTTCTCCTCCTGTTTTCCTGTCTGGCCCTATCCCATGCACAGAGGAAAGCTTCTGAATCGGATTCCCTAAGGAACGACCTGAAAGGCAAGGGCATCGTCGTTGACGGCAGCATAGAGAAAAGCAGGGTCAACCCATTGGCCCCCAGTAAAGCTGCCTTTTATTCGGCCATCCTGCCTGGCCTGGGTCAGATCTACAACCGCCGGTACTGGAAAGTCCCCATTGTCTATGGTGCCCTTGGCACAGGGATCTATGCTTATGTATACAATGACGATCTGTACGACCGGTTCAGGTCGGCATTCAAAAGACGCAGAGCCGGATTCACCGATGACGAATTCTATGACGTCAATGGAAGCGGGATCGTACCGGGGAGCCCGGACCTGTCAGACCAGGCACTGCAGGATGCGCAGGAGCGGTATCAAAGGGACCGCGACCTGGCCCTATTAATTACCATCGGCCTGTACGCTTTCAATATCATAGATGCGAACGTGGATGCTCATTTGAAGCAGTTCAACGTCAATGAGGACCTCAGTCTGGATGTAAAACCTTATCTCGAATACCACCCCATCACGTCCGACCCGAATTTTGGGGTGGCTATGATCATAAAATTTTAGCGCGTGAAGATCGGATTGTTTGGATACGGAAAAATGGGCAAGATGATCGAACAGATCAGCCTGAAAAGGGGTCATGAGATCGTCATACGCATTGATGAAAACCCTATGGAGGTCCCTTTTGATACCTTGGATGTCGCCATTGATTTCAGCGTGCCTGAATCGGCCGTTGCCAACATCAAAAACTGCCTTGATCACGGTGTTCCTGTGATTTCCGGAACTACGGGCTGGTTATCCCGTTACGATGAGGTAAGGGACCATTGCCTCGAATCAAAGGGGGCATTCCTGTACGCCTCCAATTTTAGCCTTGGGGTCAATATTTTTTTTGAACTCAACAGGATCCTGGCAGGAATGATCACGAACACGGGTCAATACGAGGTAAGCATAGACGAAACACATCACATCCACAAACTGGATGCCCCCAGTGGAACGGCGATCACCCTTGGCGAGGGGATCATTGACAATTCGGACTATAAGAAATGGGGCTTGGACGAAAAAGGTCCGGGGATCATTCCTATCCGTTCCCACAGGGAGGGGGAGGTGCCCGGCACCCATGTGGTGACCTATTCGGGTGATGTCGATGAGATCAGTATACGTCACGAGGCCTTCAGCAGGGAAGGATTTGCCCTCGGGGCCGTAGTGGCTGCAGAATGGATACAGGGAAAACAGGGGGTTTTTAATATGAAAGACGTGTTAAACCTAGGCGGTAAATGACGACAAAATGATACCTTGCCCACCTAACGCCAAAAAGTTCTTCAAATGGACGTAACCCAATGGATCCTTTTTATTCTACTGGTACAGGTCATCCACTTTCTGGGCACCTGGAAACTCTATAAAATTGCAGGCAGAAAGCCCTGGGAAGCGGCTGTCCCCATCTACAATGCGGTCATACTGATGAAGATCATCAACAGGCCCGCCTGGTGGGTTATCCTGCTTTTCATTCCCATTATCAACCTGTTGATGTTCCCTGTGATCTGGGTGGAGACCGTCAGGAGTTTCGGGCGCAACAGCCTGGCCGACACCTGGCTGGCTATCCTGACCCTGGGGTTTTATATCTATTACGTCAACTACGCCCTGGAGGTGACCCATATCAAAGACCGCAGCCTGCACCCAAAGAGCAGTTCGGGGGAATGGGTGAGTTCCATCGTCTTCGCTGTGGTAGCGGCCACCCTGGTCCACACCTATTTCATACAGCCCTATGTGATCCCCACGGGTTCCCTGGAACGCACCCTCCGGATCGGCGACCTGCTGTTCGTCAGCAAGTTCCACTATGGAGCAAGGGCTCCCATGACCACCATTGCGGCACCTATGGTACACGATACACTGCCCGTTCTGGGGGTTCGCTCCTACCTGAAAAAACCCCAGCTGCCCTATTTCAGGCTGCCGGGATTTACGAAAGTCGACCGAAATGATATCGTGGTCTTCAGCTGGCCGGCCGATACGGTCAGGGCCTTTTTCAAGAAGGAGGCCGGGGTGGTCAAGCCCATTGACAAGAAATCGAATTACGTAAAGAGATGCGTGGGCCTGCCGGGGGATAGCCTGGAGATACGTGATGGGTTTGTGTACATCGATGGAGAACAACTTCAGTTATCGGACCGGGCAAAACCGCAGTACGACTATATGCTGTACGCCCAGAATGGGGTCTCATCCCGCTTGTTGCTGGAGACAGGTGTTTCAGAATTCAACAGGACATACGTGGCACAGTCCCTGAGTCCACAGCAGATGATGGCCCTGCGTTCTTATGGATACGCTGTATACGGACAAAACAACCCTCCTGTGATTCTAACTGACAGTAAGGGTATTTCGGCCGATGTGATCAGAGGCCTGGGCCTGTCCCTGCGCGAGATCACCGACAGGGAGCGGCAGGCAACCCTGACCGAGGAGATGGCCGCCCGGCTTCGGGCCAACCCTCAGATCGATTCTGTGGTCAAGATCCTTGAGCCCAAAGGAGTACCCGGGTATAACATCTTCCCCCAGAACCCGGAGTACCCCTGGAACAACGATAATTTCGGGCCCATCTTTATCCCCGCAAAAGGGAGTACAGTGGCCCTGAACCTCAAGGTACTCCCCCTCTACAAAAAGATCATCCGGGATTACGAGGACAACACCGTCGGTGTTTCTGGAAATCAGGTGCTAATCAACGGGGAGGTGGCCGAGCAGTACACCTTCAAGCAGGATTACTACTGGATGATGGGAGACAACAGGGACCATTCCGAGGACAGTCGGACCTGGGGATATGTCCCTGAGAACCATGTAGTCGGTACCCCGATCTTTATCTGGTTGAGCTTTGACAACTTTAATGAAGGGATAGCCCACTGGAAACCCAGATGGGACAGGATATTTACCACGGTGAATGGAAAAGGGGAGCCCGTTTCCTATTTCCGATATTTCCTGATGGCCCTGGCAGCTTGGTTTATCTTCGATTTTATCCGTAAAAGGAGGAAAAAGAGCAAAACACCATAGTCAAGAGCTTCAGGTCATGCTCCAGCTACTTCATCCCACGTATTTTCCCAATATTGCTACCATGGCCCTTCTCGCCCAAAGAGAATGCCTGTGGGAGGTCTGCGATTATTACCAGAAACAGACGTTCAGGAACAGGGCCTACATCTGCACGGACCAGGGGAAACACCTCATGAGTATCCCCATCAAGCACGTCGGGGGCAAACAGGGAAAACAATATTACCGGGACGTGAAAACGGACAATTCCTACTCCTGGCAAAGGCTGCACTGGCGTACTTTGGAGACGGCCTACAGGTCCTCTCCTTTCTTCGAGTATTTCGAGGACGACCTGGCCCCTTTGTTCAGAGACCGGCCGACCTATCTGCTCGACTTCAACCTCAAATGTATTCAGACCGTCAGTTCACTTCTTGGACTTTCCGTTCCCGAGATGCGGACAGAGCAATATGATGTTTCTCCTGAGGAGGCTGTGGATATGAGGCATCTGGTCAACGCAAAGAAGCCGCTACCTTTTGATCCTCCTCCCTACACCCAGGTTTTTACGGAAAAACACGGATTTGTTCCCAACCTCAGCATACTCGATCTCCTCTTTAACGAAGGGACCCACGCAGCGGATTACCTGCGTACGCTGTCCATAGAAATTTCAGATGCTTAGACTCTTTCTTCATTACGGGATACACTTTCTGTTGCCTATCGCGGTAGCTTACCTCTTTTACAAAGAGCATCCCAGGCGTGCTGCGATCATCCTCCTTTCCGCCATTCTGATCGATTTAGACCATCTTTGGGCCGATCCTTATTTTGATCCCACCCGCTGCAGCATCGATTTTCATCCATTACACACGTATTGGGCGATGGGGGTCTATGTGTTGTTTCTTTTTTACAAACCCCTGCGGATCTGGGGGATCGGACTCGGGATCCATATGCTGGCTGATTGGACGGACTGCCTCTTTATTGGGGGGGAAGGCGGAATGATGCCTTGATGGGATAGTGGTCCGAATACCGAACATCAAAATTCTCGTGTTCGGTGATTTCAAAATCGGGCGCCGTAAGAACATAGTCTATCCTGAAAGGTAAAAGTCTCAACCGTAAAGTAATACCCAGTCCATCGCCTCTTTCCAGATAGGAATCCTTCATATTCCTTTTCAACCTGCTGTAGACCACAGAGTACTGAGTGTTGTTAAGATCCCCACAGATGATGTAGGGATAAGGAGAGTTTCTCGAATGCTCATAGATCATTTCCACCTGAGCTTTTTGTTTATTGATCGTCTTTCCCAGCCGGTTGAAAAGTCGGACCGGATTTTCTCTTTTAAGAGAACCCGGCCTGAATTGTAAAGACTGAAGGTGTACATTATACACTCGCAGGGTATCCTTTTTCACCAAAAGATCTGCATATATGGCATTGTTTGCTGTGTTCGCGAATTCAAGGGATCCGCTTGACAGGATGGGATACTTTGAAAAGATAGCCAGAGGGGAATAGGAATGATATCGGTTCGTCGGATAGCGGTATTCGTAAGGGTAGTCTTTCATCTCCTTCATGATCCTTTTGGACCAGGCAAATTCCTGCAAGCACAGGATCTCTGCTTCCTGTTCACTGAAAAAATCGAGGATTCGGGTAGTCAGATCGGGATACGGGTTGCGGTAATCTCCCTTAAAACCCCGGATATTATAGCTCAGAACAGTGATGTCATCTTTTACAACCTTGCCTTTTCCTGAAGAAAGAACATAAAAGGGCCCGAGCGTTGTAAACCACAGTAGGAGTGATACCAGGGGCAGGATGAATATCCTTTTTCTTCCCAGGGCCGCAATAAATCCAAAAAAGAATGTTGTCACCACCAGATACGGAAGGACAAGGGCCAGCAGGTCGAAGAACATGATCTCGATACTCCGTATCATCCTGTACAGGCACGCCATCAGAAGGAGAATGGAACTGGCCAGGGTACACACCTTTACGATAGCTCCTGCCAGCAAGGCTAGTTTTGCTCGCATCACTCTTCCTTCCCCGCCTTGAATAGAAAATCCTTTTCTGCCTTGGAGAGGCTTTCGTAACCCGACTTACTGATCTTGTCGAGGATGTGGTCTATCTTTCGCTGCCTGTTCTCCTTGTCGTAGTCGATGTTGGAACCGGTGGCTTTGTCCTTCTTGCGGTATACCGTTTTCAAAGGTGCCTTCTTTTCACGTGGTTTGAACATGCCGCCCAGGCTGTCCAGCAATCTTGCAAATCCTTCCCCTATGTCCTTTCCCTTTATGAGTTGACGGGCATACACATACCCAAGCAACGCCCCTCCCAGGTGTGCAAGGTGCCCTCCGGAATTACTGGCAGGGATAGAGATCAGGTCGAAAAGGACAAAAAACGCTCCAATATACCAAAGCTTGATATTGAAGAAGAGGACCCGTACCTCCTGATTGGGGATATAGGCACAAATAAAGATCAATACGGCAGTAACCCCGGCGGAAGCCCCGATGATCGCGGAATTGGACCCAAGGAATACGGGAAAGATATTATAACTGAGTACGAACAACATCCCTCCCAGGATGACACCCAGGAAATACACATTGGTCAGTTGTCGACCGGAAAGAAGGTTCAGGAAGATCCTGGCGGAAAAATAGAGCAACAGCATATTCCAGAACAAGTGCAAGAAATCTGCATGAAAGAAAGAATAAGTAACTATGGACCAGGGCTGGGATAAAAAAGCCATCAGGTCTACAGGCAACTCGAACCACCGGGAGATGGCATTCCTGCCCAGCCCGAGAAGAAAGGGCATAAGGGCGTTGAGGATGAATATGGCGACATTGATCACGATCAGCTTTTCCGCAATATTCAACCTCGCGTATTGATATCTCAGTCCTGAACTCATGGCTTTAATCCCATCTGTTATTATTGAACCGTGTCTTCCTCCAGTACCACATCATGATAAACCCGAACAATGCTCCCCCCACGTGGGCGAAGTGCGCGATCCCCTGGCCAAAGATAGAATATCCCGTAACGCCGGAAAAGAGGTCGAGGCCAATCAGCACCGGGATAAAATACTTGGCTTTAATGGGAATAGGCAGGAAAATAAGAAATAGTTCGCTGTTGGGAAAAGACATCCCAAACGCGACCAGGATCCCGTATATCGCCCCTGAGGCGCCCACAGCCGGCGTACTGTAGGCCATCAGAAAATTGTCAATGGTGCTTTTCGAGGCCAGATTATACCAGGCCGGGCTGAACTTACCCTGCGAGATCACATCCATGACCTCGGGCTTTGTCAGCCCCGAAGCCAGGAGCACATCCATTCCTTCGTTGAAATAGTAATAATTCACAGCCGTATGGATCAGTGCCGCCCCAATTCCCGCGGAAAAATAGAAGAAAAGGAATTTGTTCCTTCCCCACATATGCTCCAGGGGAGATCCAAAGGCCCATAAAGCGTACATGTTGAAGAGTATATGCATAAAACCCCCGTGCATGAACATGTGGGAGAGGATCTGCCAGTAGCTAAAATTGTCATTCTCAGGAAACCAGAGGGAGAACCATTGGTACATCTGCTCCCCGTACAGGGCCGTGGCTACAAAAAAGAGGATGTTTATGATCAGTAGGTGTTTGATGGCACCTGTAAGTCTTCCCATCTAGTTGAATTTATTGTCGATTTCGTTTTCCTTTAACGTGATAAAGATCGTTTTATTAAACGGACTCACCATGGTTTCCTTACAGCCAAACAGGTCATTTACCAGGGCCAGCTGGGATACCTTGTCCATCCGGTGCCCTGTTTTCACACATACCGAACTGCACAGGGCCTTTGCCAGCATGTCCGACTGTGAAAGATTTTCTTCCTTCCCTTCCTTGTATTCCGAAATGAGCTGGTCAAGAACGGACTCCACCTCCTTTTCCGGGACCATAGGGGGTAATCCTTTCACCGTAATATGTTCCTCCCCGGAATCTTCAAAAACAAAGCCCAGGGCATGGAGGTGATCTGCCAGTTCATCCAAAATACGGCGATCGTTTGGAGAATATTCCAGGGAGACCGGAAAGAGAAGTTGCTGGCTGAGGCTTTCCTTGACCGTCATGTTCCTGAGGAATTTTTCATACAGCACTCGTTGATGGGCCCTTTGCTGATCTATGATCAGCATTCCGGACCTGATGGTTGTGACGATGTACTTCCTGCGAAGCTGAAAAGTGGTGCCCTCACCTGCCTCGTCCTCTTCTGAGGCAGGGAAGATGGATCCCGTTACGGCCTCCGATTCGAAATGCACGCTGCTGAAGGACTCCTGCCTTTCTGAGCCCGATTCGAGATCTACAAATAGGTTTTCCCACCCCTCAGAAGATCGCCTGCGGAATCCCTCCCCTGTTGAGATTCTGGCTGATCCCTCCTCAAAGGGATTAAATCCCGGGTTCACTGAGATCCCGGGAACATGGACTTCCTTATTCCTGTAGGCGTAAGGAGTTTCCAGGTTCTGGTCCTTGTCAAAATCGAGCATGGGAGCCAGGTGGAATTGTCCCAGTCCGTGCTTGACAGCGGCCCTCAATATAGCGTAAAGGGTATGCTCATCGTCAAACTTGACCTCCGTTTTTGTGGGGTGGATGTTGATATCTATGGTATTTGGATCTACCTGCAGATACAGGAAGTAACCCGGATGAACATCCTGTTTTATGAGACCTTCAAAAGCAGAGAGCACAGCGTGATGCAGGTAAGGGCTTTTGATGAAACGATCATTTACAAAAAAGAACTGTTCACCCCGGCTCTTTTTTGCAAATTCAGGTTTGCAGATAAACCCGTTGATCTTGACCACCTGTGTCTCCTCCTCCACCGGGACGAGTTTTACATCCATCCTGTGTCCAAAGATATTCGTGATTCGCTTCCTCAGAGCAGTGGCATTGAGGTGGAACAGCTCGCTTCCATTGTGGTAAAATTGAAAGCTGATCCCCGGATGTACCAAGGCTACCCTGTGGAACTCATCCGTGATATGCCTGAATTCCACAGCGTTGGATTTCAAAAAATTTCGCCTGGCTGGAATATTGAAAAACAGGTTCTTTACGGAGATGGAAGTACCCCGGGGGCAAACCTCTGCTTCCTGTGAAACCACCTTACTCCCTTCTACACGGATATGAGTGCCCACTTCCTCATCTGCCGGTCTGGTCTGCATATCGACGTGTGCGATTGCCGCGATGGATGCCAGGGCTTCACCCCGAAATCCTTTAGTATGGAGCTGGAATAGGTCCTCGGCACTCCTGATCTTGGAGGTCGCATGCCGTTCAAAACTCATGCGGGCATCTGTTCCGCTCATCCCGCTTCCGTTGTCCACCACCTGTATCAGCACCTTACCCCCGTCCTTCACGATGAGTTGGATCTCGGTGGCCCCTGCATCTACGGCATTCTCAAGCAATTCCTTCACCACGGATGCAGGTCGCTGAACGACCTCCCCAGCCGCGATCTGGTTGGCCACATGGTCCGGCAAAAGATGGATGAGGTCTGCCATTATTCTGGGATAAAGATGGAAATGTCGAAATCGATGAGAAACAAAAAGATGAGGATCAATGCAGCGAGGATGAGTAAGAACCTGATCTTGTAATTGCGGTCTGCATCCTTCCTCAGGTCCGACATGGCGGCACTCCACCTCGACTTCAATCCTCCCGGTGAGTCTCCGGTAGTCCTGTATTTATCGAGCTTCCGCTCTATCTTATAAGGACTACCCTCCCCTTTGTCATCGAAATATTTGGGTGAGTAATTGAATTTTTTG
>JBFKPJ010000048.1:0-16913 GCA_041628355.1 Muriicola sp.
CCACGGGGGGGTGAGTTTCAAGCCGTACAGGGAGCAATACGACAGGCTGCTGCCCAGGAAGAACTTCCGGTATTACGAGATCTACAACGCCTCTGAGGGATTCTTTGCCATACAGGACAGGAACAATGCGGACGATCTCCTCCTGATGCTGGATTACGGCATCTTTTACGAATTCATACCGATGGACCGCTATGGTACGGAAGAACAACAATCCATCCCGCTCTGGGAAGTGGAGACAGGTAAAAATTACGCCATCATCATAACGACCAATGCCGGTCTCTGGCGTTATAAAATAGGGGATACGGTGAGGTTTACTTCCACGGATCCCTACCGCATACAGATCACAGGGCGCACCAAACACCACATCAACGTCTTCGGGGAAGAACTCATTATTGAGAACGCGGAAAAAGCCCTGGAACAGATATGCCGCGAAACAGGTGCCCAGATCAAGGACTATACGGTAGCCCCTATTTTCATGTCCGGGAAGGAGAAAGGGGCCCATGAGTGGATGATAGAATTTCGGAAACCCCCTGAAAAGATCAACGATTTTACAAAGGCGTTGGACAAGGCCCTGAAAGGCCTCAATTCTGATTACGAGGCCAAGCGATACAACAACATGACCCTGAATATGCCTACAATCCATATCGCCAGGGAAAACCTCTTCTACGACTGGCTGAAATCAAAGGATAAGCTCGGCGGGCAACACAAGATCCCCAGGTTATCCAATGACAGGGCCTATCTGGATGAACTGCTTCAGATGAACGGGTAGTAAAATTCCCACCTTTCAGCCCCTGTTTTAACATGCCTTATCGATAAAATACATCCGATCGTCAAAAAAATAGGTCTGCATCACGGAATTATACCCACCTTGAGACACCTTACTTAACCGAAACTTTAATACGATGGCAGAAAAACTAATTATCCTTTCCGATTTATGGGGATCCAAGAAGGGTCTTTGGATCACGTCTTACCTTGGGTACCTTCAGCAATATTTTGATATTCAGTATTACGATACTTTCCAACTGGCTGATGTGGATCATTTAGTCTGTTCTTCTGAAAAACTTGTCGATGAGTTTCAGAATGGGGGTATGGAAACGGCTGTCACCCAGCTGATGAACAAGGAGAAAGAGGCCGCTCATTACCTCACTTTTTGTTGCGGAGGTACTGTGGCGTGGGAAGCTGCTCAAAGAGGGTTGCCCATGAAATCCCTGTACGCTATTGCCCCTATGGTGATCCCGGAAAAGGTCCCTTCCCCAGATTGCCCGGTTCGGCTGTTATTCGGCGGGAAAGACCCGAATGTCCCTGCCAGAGAATGGGCGGTGGAGCAGGGGGTGTCTCTCGAAATACTTCCGGATTACGGTCACGAATTATACACTGATGAAATGATCATTCAGAAGGTTTGCCTGACCTTGCTGGAGGCTGTGATCCACAAAAAATTCCAGATCTAGGAGACTGCTTTTAACTTCTTGATGGTCTCGTAGGAAAGTTTTTCTTCGGCATACGGCTTGGTTACCTTAAATTCCGTATCATCACTGCTGGGCAGTTCAAACATGGCATCCGTGAAGACCGCCTCGCACAGGGATCTGAGCCCCCTTGCCCCCAGTTTGTATTCGATCGCCTTATCCACGATATAGTCTAATGCCTGCTCGGTGATCTGGAAACTGATCCCGTCCATGGCGAAGAGTTTTTCGTATTGTTTTATGATCGCGTTCTTGGGTTCGGTAAGGATGGCCCTGAGCGTTTTCTTGTCCAGGGGGTTCATATGGGTAAGTACCGGGAGCCGCCCGATGATCTCGGGGATCAGCCCGAACTCCTTGAGGTCTTTTGGGATGATATATTGCAGGACATTATCCTGGTCTATATGCTCTTCCTTGCGTGAAGCACTGTAACCAATGGCCTGCATGTTCAGCCTTTTGGTGATGATGCGCTCGATGCCGTCAAAGGCACCTCCTGCCACAAAAAGGATATTTTCTGTATTTACCTCGATGAATTTCTGGTCCGGGTGCTTCCGTCCGCCTTTGGGGGGTACATTCACCATGGTCCCTTCCAGTAATTTCAGGAGGCCTTGCTGTACTCCTTCCCCGGATACATCCCGGGTAATGGAAGGATTATCACTCTTGCGGGCGATCTTGTCGATCTCATCTATAAAGACGATACCCCGCTCTGCTTTCTCAAGGTTGTAATCCGCTGCCTGCAGCAGTCGGGTAAGGATGCTTTCCACGTCCTCCCCCACGTATCCTGCCTCGGTAAGGACCGTGGCATCGACGATGGCCAAAGGTACATTCAGCATCTTGGCTATGGTACGGGCCATCAGGGTCTTTCCCGTTCCGGTCTGGCCCACCATGATGATATTGCTCTTCTGGATCTCGATCTCATCTTCCTTGGAGCTGGGTTGCAGGAGTCTTTTATAGTGGTTGTAGACGGCTACTGAAAGTACTTTTTTGGTGCGTTCCTGCCCGATGATGAAGGTGTCGAGAAACCCCTTGATCTCCTTCGGTTTTTTCAGGGTTAGTTCGGAGGAGAGGTCATCCGTTTTGGATTGTTTGGATTCCTCGGCCACAATACCGTGGGCCTGCTCAATACATCGATCACAGATGTGAGCGTCCAGTCCCGCTATAAGCAGGTTGGTCTCGGGTTTTTTCCGACCGCAAAAAGAACATTCTAAGTTTTCCTTCGCCATTTTTCTAAGTACTATCGGCTATTATAACGAAATATTTCGGCTTTTGGTTTACTTTCTGGTCCGGTGGTTAAATTTCAAGGACAAAACACAGCAGCAGAATTAATCCTTGTCCCTTTCCAGGATCTCGTCTATCATCCCATAGGAAAGGGCCTCCTCTGCCTTCATCCAGTAATCCCGGTCACTGTCCTCATATACCTTGTCAAAAGGCTGACCGGAGTGTTTGGAGATGATGGTGTAGAGCTCGTCCTTGATCTTCAACACCTCGTTTGCAGCGATCTCAATATCGCTGGCCTGTCCCTGTGCGCCAGACATGGGCTGGTGGATCATCACCCTGGAATGCTTGAGTCCACTGCGTTTTCCTTTTTCCCCGGCACAGAGCAAAACGGCTGACATGGAAGCTGCCATTCCCGTACAAATGGTCGCCACATCCGGTTTGATGAACTGCATGGTGTCATAGATCCCAAAGCCCGCATAGACGCTCCCCCCGGGTGAGTTGATATAGATCTGAATGTCCTTGGAGGAGTCTGCGCTGGCCAGGAACAGGAGTTGTGCCTGGACGATATTCGCAACCTGGTCGCTGATCCCGGTACCCAGGAAGATGATCCTGTCCATCATCAATCTCGAGAACACGTCCATCGCAATGGCGTTGAGCTGGCGCTCTTCAATGATGTTGGGGGTCATGTTCACGGGATACATACTCCGCAGGATGTCATCGTAGTACAAACTGTTGATTCCCTGGTCTTTTATCGCAAAATTCTTGAATTCTTGTCCGTAGTTCATGTGGAAAACGATATTAAAAAAATTGAGCCGAATTGTACACATTCGGCTCTGTAAAGATACTTATTTTTCATGAAAACCGATGACAGGAATCGGATCGTCATCGATTTTACCGGGTTCTTAACTCCCTTCCGGGCTGTACACAGCTCCGGGCCCTTATAAGGCATGGCTATGTTTACCCGTACACCTCTTTCACGAAGTTCTCGTAGGTTACCTCCTTGACCTTCAGGTTGGCCTTTTCTTTGTAGAGGGCGAGCAATTTCTGGCTCATAAGCTGTTCAGACAGGCGTTTGACCTCCTCCTGGTTGCTCATTACCCTTCCTGCAATGGCATCGAGTTCCTCTTCGGCCGGATTCATCTGCCCGTACTGGGCCATCTGGGATTTGATAAAACCTTTGGTGAATTCCTTAAGTTCATCGAAGGTGAGTTCTATATTGTGATCCTTGATGATCTTTCCTTCGATCAATTGATAACGCAATCCTTTTTCGGATTTTTCGTACTCGTCATTCGCTTCTTCCGGAGACAAGGGCTTTTCCCCTGTCATCTGTATCCATTTTTTGAGGAATTCGGAAGGGAGGTCGAACTTGGTGGTTTCGATCAGGCGTTCCGTGACATCGTTCAACAGTTTCTGATCCGATTGTTGCTCGAACTGTTTCTCTGCATCTGCCTTGAGGCGTTCCTTTAATTCCTTCTCGGAAGTAACCCCGTCCTTGCCAAAGAGCTTGTCGAAGAGTTCCTGGTTGAGTTCTGCAGGCTGGCGCTCATTGATCTCATCGACGGTAAACGTCACTTCGATGTTCAGGTTGTCTGCCTTATCCCTGTTGATGCCCAGGGCTCCTGAAAGCAGGTAATCCTCCTTGAACAGTCCCTTGGTCTTCAAGGTGACGGATTCTCCAGGTTTCTTGCCGTACAGGGCTTCCAGTGCCTTTTTGTTCTTGATCTTGTTGAGTTCGAGGGTCGATTTGTGGTCGATTTCCTCTTCCTCGTTGAAGAAAGTACCGGTCACCTCATCATTCTTTCCTACCTCTTTTTTGGAGATCAGTTTGCCATACTGCTTTCGAATGCGCTCTATTTGCTCTTCGATCATCTTTTTATCGGCGACGATCTTGTAGTGGGTTACCGGTTTTTTGGTCTTGAGGCTGGCTTCGAATTCCGGGGCGAGGCCCAGTTCGAACTCGAAAGAGAACTCCTCCCGGTCCCAGTCAAAACTGTCCTGCTGTTTGGGCAGGGGGTTGCCCAGAACGTCGAGCTTTTCCTCGTTCAGATATTTGTTCAGATTGTCCTGCAGCAACTTGTTGACCTCATCCACGAGTACGGCCCTTCCGTACTGCTTTTTGATCAGTCCCATGGGGACCTGGCCTTTCCTGAAACCCGGGATGTTTGCCTGCCTGCGGTAATCCTTTAGTATTTTCTCTACTTTGTCCTGGTAATCTTCCTTGCTGATGTTGACCTTGACAACTGCGTTCAGGTCATCGATCTGCTCCTTGCTAATGTTCATGGATAAATGTGATTTACGTGCCCAAAAGGGAGGCAAAAGTAGTACATTTTACACTGTGGAACAAGTTTTTAAAGACTTGTGTCCCGGGCTTTTCAATTCGTCCTTTCCGGCTCCTTGAGGGCTGAAAAAAAGAGGGATTGGAGGATGGACAGCAGCAGGCTGAAAAGAAGGGCCCACCAGATATTGTCCACGGAAAAGCCGGTCACCAGCCAATCTGCGAGCAGGATGATCAGGGCGTTGATAACCAGCAGGAACAACCCAAAAGTCAGGATGGTCACAGGGAGCGTAAAAATGACGAGGATGGGTTTTACGATAAAATTGAGCAGGCTGAGTACCACGGCTACAATGACAGCCGTCAGAAAGGAATCGACCTGTACCCCATTGAGTAAGTTGGCCAGCAAAACCACAGCCAGGGCAGAGAGGAGCATCCGCAGAATAAATTTCATAGTCCGAATAATTTGATGTTATAGAAAAGGCACGCCCGAAAGCGTGCCTTTAAAATATGAAATTTTATCGATTACTGTATGTAGAGGCCGGTATAATCCAGCGGATCTACCCCCGGCAGGTTGGAACCGTACTTGGCATTGATCGTTTCTACAATGAGGTTGGCCACCAGGGCGTATCCTCTTGGAGAGGGGTGAACTCCGTCCAGGGAAAATCCTCCTCCTGTACCATAGTTTGCTGTGATCGTGCTTCCGTCACGCAAGGGTACCCCGACCTCTGAAATGGTCTGTACATAGGCATTGGCATCCACAAATGCCAGGTCATAGGCCTGTGCCAGGGTGGCAATTGTCTGGTTATAGGAGGCTGTGGCGCCTGCAACTGAGGCCTGCTCATCCGGAGTGAGTACCCATTTATCAGCCAGGGGAAGGGAAACACCTTCTACAGAGAATTGACCTGCCAGCTGGGCAGACAATCCCTGTGCGACTAGATTCTGGACTGCTGCTGTGTTGACCGTTCCTATGACCGAAGCGCTTGGGAAAACGATCAGGTCTTCCGGAGTAGCTTGCCTGGATTGTCCATAAGTGGCCCCGAGAAGATTGGCTACCAGCGGCGCTGCCTGTGGCGGCAAGCCAAATTGGGCGATGAAGGCTTCAAAGGCGGGCCCGTTAGCCAACAAAGCCCCTGCGATGGTAGCTGAAATATCCGCCAGGCTCTCATCCCTGATCACTACAGGACTCGCTTCGGTCTCGGAGAACACCACTATGCGCTGTGTCTGTCCGATCGCTGTGTATATCTGATTCAATGTTCCGAAAATGGTATTCAGCAAGGGGATCTGAGGTCCGAAAGCCGGATTCGTAGGGTCGAGCGGATTATGGGGTACGGTGGTGAAATACGGAATGGTGGTCACGTCCGGCAGATTGAGGACCACCCCGTCTGCCCCATTCGCGGTGAGGGCCTGCAACAGGCTGTTATACACGCTGGCAAACACATTGGGATCGGTAATGTCATTGCTTCCGTATGTACTTGGATCGAGATTCCCGGTTTGGTCGACACCTGCCCCGCCTGAAGTGGCAAAGCTGAGGATGTCATTATTCCCTATCCAAAGCGTAAAGAAAGTGGGATTCTGTGAGACAGCATCCCCGATAACAGTGGCAGAGGCTGAACTGGCAAAACGGGCGTAGTAGGGATTGGCCGCCCCTATGGGCACACCGGCCAAATTACCATAACCCGGGGCCACCAAATGAAAGCTTTTGGCGCCTGGGACCCCCATATTGTTGAAAGGGCCCGTAAGGGTATTGCTGATCTCGGTGGAGCCTTGCCCTGAAACTGGAACAGGGACGGGTGAGCCGCTGGCAAAGGACAGGATAAGCCTGTTACCGAGAATGGGAGTTCCATTCAGGGTCGCTCCACCCAGGTTGTCCGCCATAAAGGGAATGGAAAAGGATCCTCCTCCGGCCAGGGCAAAATTCTGGGCCAGCATGTTGGGATAGGATGCGGTTTGCCCGTCGATGAAAAGGGCCGCATCCGAATAACCTGCGGTCAGGGAATTGCCGACGGCTACATAATTAGAAAAGTCAGCAGAGCCACTGGTGTAATTTATAGGCTCCGGTTGAGGCGTAGGGTCAACTACAGGGTCATCATCGCTACAGGACCAAATAAAGAGACCCATAAACGCTAGAAGGGCAAAAAGCTTTTTCATTGAGCAGAGTTTGAGTTGATAGTCGTAATGAATGTCAGTGGTCTCAAATTTAACTAAAATTATGACACGCGCAATTTTACCCCGGATGAATTGGCAATCCTTCGATAAAAGGGTTTTTTAGTTAAGAATTCAGGAAGGTCAGTGTGAATTCCATAAACTGGTCGGGGTTCTCTGCATGAAGCCAATGACCTGCATTTTCCACGGTCTTGAGGATGGCCCGGGGGAAATGGTTCCTGATCCCCGGAAGATCCCCTTCCTGTACGTATTCAGACCGGCTTCCCCTGATAAATAGCGAAGGGCCCTCATACCTTTCGGAACTGCCGATGGATTCACCGATCTCGTTCATCCTCTCGGACAGGACCTCCAGGTTAAACCGGAAGGCCAGCTCTTCCTTTTCTTTCCAGTACAAATTCTTCAGCAGGAACTGCCGGATGCCCCAATCCCGAATATAGGCAGAGAGTGCCTTGTCCGCCTCCGTACGTGAAGTCAGGTCTTCTGGTTTCAGGGCCAGCAAACCCCTTAAAATATAATCGTGGTGCGGAGGGTAATACTTGGGGGCGATGTCTGCCACGATCAGGGAGTCAACCTTTTCCGCATACGTGCATGCGAACTGCATGGCTGTTTTCCCTCCCATGGAATGGCCCAGGATATGGGCGGAAGGAAGGCCGTGATCTGCCAGATACCTTTGTACATCCTCCGCCAGGACGGTATAGTTAAACTCTTCGGACCAGAAACTCCTGCCGTGGTTCCTCTGGTCGATCAGGTGCACCTCAAAACCTTCCTCGGCGTATCGGGTCCCCAGGGTCTTCCAGTTGTCTGACATCCCGAGGAAACCGTGCAGGATCAGCAATGGGCGTCCGGAGCCCAGTATATTGGAGTGCAAAGCACTCATGGCCTCAATCTGTATTTGTACATGTTCACCACATTCTCAAGCCCCAGGTAGATGGCTTCGCAAATAAGGGCATGCCCTATGGAAACCTCCAGCAAGTGAGGAATACCCTTGCTGAAATAAGCGATATTGTCCAGGCTGAGGTCATGGCCGGCGTTGATGCCCAACCCGAGGGAATGTGCTACCCTGGCAGCTTCTGCATAGGGGGCGATGGCTTTTGCCGGGTCATCTGCAAATCCCCTGGCGTAGCTTTCCGTGTACAGTTCAATTCGGTCCGTTCCGGTCTCTGCCGCTCCTTCCACCATAACAGGGTCGGGGTCCACAAAAATGGAAGTCCGGATACCTCTTGCCTTAAAAGCCCCAATCTTTTCCCTGAGGAAGGACAAATGCTTCTTGGTGTCCCACCCTGCGTTGGAAGTGATGGCATCCACGGCATCGGGTACCAGGGTGACCTGGGTGGGGGCCACCTCCAGGACCATATCCGTGAATTTGGGGTTCGGGTTCCCTTCTATGTTGAATTCTGTCCGGAGCACCTCTTTGAGCGCATAGACATCGGCATAGCGGATGTGTCTTTCATCCGGTCTGGGATGTACGGTGATCCCTTCCGCCCCGAAGTCTTCTATATCCCTGGCAACCGCAATGACATCGGGGACATTTCCTCCCCTTGCATTCCTGAGGGTCGCTATTTTGTTGATGTTTACACTGAGTTTCGTCATGGGGAGCATATCATCGTTGAATCGGCGCAAAAATACGAATTAGGCATGCCTTTTGATCTTTTTAATTAGTAATTTGCGATAATTTTAAAGGTCATGTCGATAGAATCCCATATCATCCATACGATCCCGGTCTTTGACGTCCAGGACCCCCTTGAAGAGCCCATCCACTTTTTCAAGAACACCATCTATTCGCACGTGGCAGTTACAGAAGACCAGAAATTTCTGGGCCTGCTTTCCGAGAACGACCTGGAATCATTTGAGACCGGGGAAAAGATCTCGAGTTTCAGATCCAACCTGGAATCCTTCTACGCGGTAAAGGAGACCTCCTGGCTGGATGTGCTCGAACTTTTTTCCAGGAATGAGGCCAATATCCTCCCGGTCCTTGACGAGGAAGCCCATGTGATGGGGTATTACGACCTGAACGATTTTGTGGGCGTCTTTATAGACACCCCTTTCTTTAAGGAACCCGGGGCCATTCTGGTAGTAGCCAAGGGGATCAAGGACTATTCCTTCTCCGAGATCGCCCAGATCGTCGAAAGCAACAATACCAAACTCTTCGGCGCCTTTATCACGGATGCCAGGAGCGAGGTAGTGCAGATCACCATCAAAGTAGGCACTAACAACTTCAGCGAGGTGGTGAACACCTTCCGCAGATACAATTACACTATCCTCTATGGCAATAAGGCCGATCAATTCCTGGAGGATCTCAAAGAACGTTCGGATTACCTGGACAAATTCCTCAATGTATGAAGGTAGCCATTTATGGTCAGGCCTTTCAGGACAATGGTCTAACCTATGTCTTTGAATTGTTGGAAGAATTGGCCAGAATGGAAGCTGAGGTCGTCATTGAGGCGGAATTTTCTCAATTGCTAAGTGACCAAAGAGAGGGTATCAGCTATCCGACCTTCGATCACTTTCGAGGGTTGAACAAGGATTTTGATCTCTTCGTAAGTTTCGGGGGAGACGGTACCATCCTGCGGGCCGTCACCTACATCAGGGATCTGGGGATCCCCATAGTGGGAGTGAATACAGGCCGACTCGGCTTCCTGTCGACCTACAAAAAGGAAGACGTAAAACAGATGGTCCCTCAATTTCTAAGGGGGGACTATATCATCGTTGAGAGAAGCCTGGTCACGGTATCCTCGGAACCGGAGATAGAGGAATTCAAGGGGATGAATTTTGCCCTGAACGAGGTCACTGTAAGCCGTAAGGACACTACTTCCATGATCACCATCGAGACCCATCTCGATGAGGAATACCTCACGTCTTACTGGGCTGACGGACTCATCATCTCCACGCCTACGGGATCCACGGGGTATTCTCTCAGCTGTGGTGGACCGGTGATGACCCCCACGGCCCAGACCCTGGTCATAACCCCCATAGCGCCGCATAACCTCAACGCAAGGCCTTTGGTGATCTCCGACGATACCGAGATCAGGATCAAGGTCTCGGGAAGGGAAGACCAGCATATGGTTTCCCTGGATTCGAGGCTGGCTACCATCGATAATGGGAAGGAACTCCTGATCAGAAAGGCGGATTTCACTATCAAAATGATCGAATACGCTTCGGAGAGTTTCCTGAAGACCATACGCAATAAATTGCTTTGGGGGCAGGACAAAAGGAACTGATCTCAGAACAATAAATACCCCAATTCCTTGTTTATCAAAAAAACAAAAGATCCTTAGATTGTCGACCCCTACCGGTAATAAGGCCTATATTTGCCCGATTTTCAAAGATATGAGAGCAATTCTGTGTGTCTTTCTGATGCTTTTCGCTGCCCGGGGAATGGCCCAGACCTATGAGGCCGGTCTGCTGGGAGGGGGGCTCAACAACATAGGTGACGTGGGCCGAATGAACTTTATCTCCCCAACAGGTCCGGCGATTGGAGGTATCTTCAAATGGAATAGGAGCAAGCGTTACGCCTGGCGGGCCAGTGTCCTTTATGGATCATTCACTGCAGACGACACCAAGTCGGATATGGTGTCCAGGCAACAGAGAGGGTATTCCCTGGACCATACGCTCCTGGAGATGTCTGCAGGCCTGGAGCTGAACTTCGTGGAATACAACCTGCATTCACTTTCTCAGGCATTTACCCCTTACCTATACACAGGAATTGCTTATTTTCGCTATGATTTTAATTATTTCGACGCCGGAGTCCTGCAGGAAACAGGTCAGAAAGACGGTTCCTTTGCCATCCCCATGACGGTGGGGGCCAAATGGAGGTTGAATCAATTCCTGATCCTGGGAGCAGAGATTGGTGCCAGGTACACCTTTACGGACAACCTGGATGCCAGTAATCCTGAGGGGTCGAATTTTGAGCAATTTCGATTCGGGAATATATTGAGCGACGACTGGTATGTATTCTCGGGACTGTCCCTGACCTACACCTTTGGCAGGGTGGTCTGCTCAGATTGCTTTGAGTAAAAAGAAGGATGAACACTATAGAAGAATTGAAAGCGGGTCCTCTTCCCACTCATTTGGCTATTATCATGGACGGTAATGGCAGATGGGCCAAACAGCGTGGTAAACTGCGTATTTTCGGGCATGAAAACGGCGTTAAATCTGTCCGCGAAACCGTGGAGAATTGCGCCAAGATAGGGATCGAATACCTCACCTTGTACGCCTTTTCCACTGAAAACTGGAAACGCCCCAAACTGGAAGTAGACACCCTGATGAACCTTCTGGTCGCTTCCCTGAAGAAAGAACTCAAAACGCTTCATAAGAACAATATCAGGCTGAATGCTATAGGAAGGATCGAATCCCTTCCCCCAAAAGCGCATGAAGAATTGCTGGAGGTGATCGAAAAGACCTCGGGAAATTCCGCCATGGTCCTGACCCTGGCTTTGAGCTACGGTGCCCGGGAGGAAATCAGACACGCAGTACAAGAAATTAGTTTCAAAGTTAAAAATAATATAATTTCGCCCGGCGATATTGATGATGCCATTATTAATAGTCATCTTTACACGCACAACCTGCCAGATGTCGATTTGCTTATTCGTACCAGTGGAGAACATCGGATAAGCAATTTTTTGCTTTGGCAGATCGCCTATGCCGAATTGTTTTTTACAGACGTTTTTTGGCCCGATTTTCGGGGTGAACATTTGGCAGAGGCTTTAAAGAATTACCAGAACAGAGAACGACGATTTGGAAAAACAAGCGAACAACTCAACTAGGGGTGTGAATAGTTTCATCTTGAAAAACCTCCTTTTTACCTTCCTTTTTCTTTTCAGTTCCGGCATCCTCTTGTCACAGGATATTCCCTATGACAACGGGAAAAAATATATCCTCAAGGGTCTTGAGGTTACCGGTTTGCAAAGCTATAACGAACAAACGGTCAAGACCTATACCGGTCTGAGGGAAGGGCAGCTGATCACCGTTCCGGGAGACCAGATCAGTGATGTGCTGAAAAAGTTGTGGGGACTCGAATTGTTCAGCGACATCACCTTCTACATCACTAAGATAGAGGGAGAGGACATCTACCTGGAACTCAATATCAAGGAACGCCCGACCTTGTCCAAGGTCACCATTTACGGGGTCAAAAAGAGGAAGGTTGACGAGATCATCAAGGACACCGACCTCAAGAAAGGGAAAAAGATCACAGAAAGTCTGATCGCCAACACCAGGAACTACCTCCAGAACAAATACAAAAAACAGGGATACCTCAACGCAAAGGCCACCATTGCGACTTCAAAGGATACCTCGGAGACCAATGCCGAAAGTATGGTGATCAATGTGAACAAGGGCAACAAGGTCAAGATCTCCCAAATCGTTTTTGAAGGGAATGACGCACTGTCGAACAGTCAGCTCAGAAAAGCCCTGAAGAACACCAAGCGCAAAAGGCTTGGGCGGTTCTGGAAAAAATCGAAATACATCCCGGAAGATTACAAAGAGGACCTCTCTTCCCTGATCGACAAGTATGCAGAAAACGGTTTCCGCGATGCACGCGTGCTTTCAGATACCATCGAGCGGGTAAATGATGAGAATATCCGTGTCACCATCAACGTGGAGGAAGGGAACAAATACTATTTCGGGGATATCGACTTTGTGGGGAATTCGGTATATACAGACCGTCAGCTTTCCCAGGTACTGGGGATCAAAAAAGGATCCACCTACAATGGTGTCTTGCTCCGGGAGCGTATAGCCGATGACAGCAAGCCCGATGCGGACGACCTCACCAACCTCTACCAGAACAACGGCTATCTGTTCTCACAGATCAACCCGGTGGAGGTCTCGGCAGAGAACGATACCATCAACTTCGAGATCAGGATCATCGAAGGAAAGGAGACCTTCCTGGACCATGTGACCGTGACGGGGAACGACAAGACCAATGACCATGTCATTTTCCGGGAGATCAGGACACGCCCCGGCCAAAAGTACAGCAAGGAGAATATCATCCGAAGTGTCCGGGAACTCGGACAGCTCGGATTCTTTGACCCCGAGCAGATCGCTCCTGATATCCAAAACCCGGATCCCAATTCAGGAACCGTGGATCTCGCCTACAGCCTCGTGGAGTCGGGCTCCAGCCAGATCGAATTGCAGGGAGGTTATGGTGGCGGTGGATTCATCGGTACGCTCGGACTCTCGTTTAACAACTTTTCCATCCAGAACCTCTTCAATGGGGAGGCCTATAAGCCGGTTCCCATGGGGGACGGCCAGACCTTCGCCCTCAGGCTTCAGGCCAGCCGAACCTTCAGGGTGTACAGTCTGAACTTTTCAGAGCCCTGGCTCGGTGGCAAAAAACCAGTGCGATTCAATATGTCCCTGTCCAGGACACAGCAATTCCTGGCCTCATTTGGCAACAACGGGCGTATCGAAGTTGACAAGAACCAGCAATTTTCCATTTCAGGGGTTACCCTGGGACTGGCAAAAAGGGTGCAATGGCCCGATGATTTCTTTACGATCTCCCATGCGCTGAGCTACCAGTTGTACGACTTCCGGAACTACAGGACCGGGCTCTTTAACTTCGGGAATGGCCAATCCAATTCCCTGGCATACACTTTAGGGATCTCCAGGAGTTCAGCCGGGCCGGGAAGGATCTATCCCATCACCGGTTCCATATTTGAAGTGTCCGCAAAATTCACTCCTCCTTATTCCCTGTTCAGCGATACGGACTTTGCTTCCCTGAAGGCCAGGAGCGAAGCCCTCACTGAATTGCAGACCGAGCGCAGGCAGGCAGGCAGTGACCTTACCGTAGCTGAACGGAATGAACTGGAAAGTGTGGACCAGGAACGCTTCCGGTGGCTGGAGTACTACAAGGTCAAATTCCGGGGAGACTGGTATACCAGGCTCGTCGATAAGCTGGTGTTGAGGACGAATGTGGAATTCGGTTTCCTCGGGAATTACAACAGCGATGTCGGTGAAGTGCCCTTTGAACGATTCTTCCTCGGAGGAGACGGACTGGGGAGGAACTTTACGCTGGACGGTCGTGAACAGATTCAGCTAAGGGGATATGAGAACAATTCCCTTACCCCTGTAGACCCCATCACCTTTGCTCAGGAAGGGGGAATTGTGTACAACAAATACACCATGGAACTCAGGTACCCCCTGACCCTGAAGCCCACAGCTTCTATTTACGGCCTCACTTTTTTGGAAGCAGGGAACTCCTTCAACAATTTTAAGGACTTTAATCCGTTTCAACTAAAAAGGTCGGCCGGTGTGGGCTTGAGGATTTTCATGCCTGCCTTTGGTTTACTGGGGATAGATTTTGGCTACGGATTTGACGAGGACCTGAGACCGCAGTCTGCGGGGAATGGTCCCAGTGGTTGGCAGACTCACTTTATCATAGGTCAGCAATTCTAAGCTTTTATACTTCCCGTTAAAAAGGTAAAGCGCTCATACTAAAAGTTTTAGTAATTTTGGCACGATATTTTCTATGTACTAAACCTGAGTAACATGAAGACAAACGTTCTTTTAATCACTGTCGTATTCCTGACCACATTCTTTGCTCATGCACAGCGGGGTGTGAGGATCGGATACGTAGACATGGAGTATATCCTGGAAAATGTGGAGGAGTACAGGGAGGCCAATGAACAGCTCGAGAACAGGGTGCAGCGGTGGAAACTGGAAATTGAAGAAAAGCAGGGGGTGATCGATCAGATGAAAAAGGACCTGATGGCAGAAAAGGTGTTGCTGACAGATGAGCTGATCGCAGAGCGAACAGAGGAGATACAGATCCTTGAAAAGGAGATGCTGGAGTACCAGCAAAACCGATTCGGACCCAATGGGGATCTCGTCCTGCAGAAGCAGAGGTTGATACAGCCTATCCAGGACCAGGTGTTCAACGAAGTACAGGCGATCGGTGCCAATAAAAAGTACGATTTTATTTTCGATAAATCGGCGGATGTCGTAATGTTGTACTCCGAAAAAAGGCACGATATCAGCGAATTAGTGCTCAGGGGTATCGCCAGGACAAGGAGGGTGAGCAAACCGAACAAGGCGGCTGAAAAGGCAAGGCTTGCAGCTTTTGAAGCAGAGGCTGCCGAAGAAGAAGAGGAAATGACAGACGCCCTCAGAGAAAGACTGGAAAAAGCCCAGGAAGCCGACTCGATCAGGAGGCAAACCGCTGAGGATAAAAGAGCAGAACAAGTAAGGCTCAGGGAAGAACGAAGGAAGGCGTACGAGGAGAGGAGAAAGAAACTCCTGGAAGAACGCGAAGCCAAACGAAAGGAAAAGGAAGAGGAAAGAGCCAAGCAGACTGAACAGAAAAAAGATACAGTAAACCAAGATTAGAATTCAATTATAACACTCAAATAGTAAATTTAAAGTCATGAAACACTTGAAAAATGTAGCAGTAGCCATCCTGTTTTTTGTTGCCGCTACGGGGTTTGTCAACGCGCAAAGCAAAGTTGCACACATCAATGTAACCGAGCTCCTGTCGGCCATGCCGGAGATGAAATCTGCACAGGCAGAACTGAAGAAATTGCAGGAAACCTACAAGGCAGACATAGAAAGCTCAATGACAGAGTTGCGAAACAAGTACACACTGTACCAGAGCGAGGCCTCTTCCAAGACCAAGGAAGAAAATGAGAAGCGGGCCATCGAGCTGCAAGGATTTGAAAGGAATATCGGAGAGGCCCAGCAGGCCGCCCAGCAGGAACTGGCCAAGAAACAGGCCGAATTGTTCCAGCCTATCTCTGAAAAAGCCATGGCGGCTATCGAAAAGGTTGCTGCAGCCCAGGGCATCGAATACGTGATGGATTCCACCCAGGGTGGAGGCCTCATCGTCGCCAAGGGAAAGGACCTTCTGCCGGAGGTAAAAAAGGAATTGGGATTCTGATCCAAAAAACAATCCCGTGAAAAACCGTCCTCTGCAGGACGGTTTTTTTATTTTTACACATAGCTAACAAAACACGTCGCATCTTGGACAACCGGCCCATAGGCATTTTTGATTCAGGGGTGGGAGGGGTCTCCATTTGGAAGGAGATCAGGGCTAAACTCCCCTCGGAAGATACCATCTACCTTGCAGACAGCAAGAATGCGCCCTATGGTGAGAAGTTGCCTCAGCATATCCTCGACCTCAGCATCAAGAACACGGAATTGTTGCTGAAAAAGGGATGCAAACTCATTGTCGTAGCCTGCAATACGGCTACCACTAATGCCATAGACCATCTGAGGTCAAATTATCCGGTCCCTTTCATCGGGATCGAACCAGCCATTAAACCGGCCGCCCTGGGATCCTCTTCCGGAAAAGTTGGGGTGCTGGCCACCAGGGGTACCCTCAGCAGTGCACTCTTTCACAGCACCTCCAGGAACCACGCTTCCCATATCGAGATCCTGGAACAGGAAGGTACCGGTCTGGTGGAACTCATAGAAGAGGGGAAAGCCCTTGCGGAGGAAACGCGGGGCCTGATCCGTGCATTCATCGCACCCATGGTGGCCGCCGGGATCGACCATCTTGTCCTGGGATGTACTCATTATCCCCACCTGATCCCGATCCTGAAGGAAGAATTGCCTGAAGGTGTTCGGATCATCGACTGCGGGGAGGCTGTGGCCATGCAGACCTCACGGATTCTCGAAAAATACGATCTCCTTGCCGGGGATAAAAAGCAAACCTCACATCAATTTTTCAGTAATGCAGATCCGGAATTACTCTCCCTCTTCCTGAAAGGGGAGGCGGGTGATATCCGGGTCACTTATCTCGATTTCTGACGTCGGGCATAGGTGCGGTAGGTAAAGGGCACGTCATGTCTCTCGTCTGCCGGATGCAATTC
>JBFKPJ010000049.1:0-16668 GCA_041628355.1 Muriicola sp.
CTCTGGTCGCCCCCACGGCCCACACGACCCCTGAGCTGGTGGAGCTGAGACAGGCCGAACCGTTCCGCGCTCTCTATGATCATGACCGTGGCATTTGGGACGTTGACACCAACCTCGATCACCGTGGTGGCTACCATGATCTGGGTTTCCCCCTTTACGAAGCGGGCCATTTCAATATCCTTATCCTCAGACCTCATCTGGCCGTGGACAATGGAGATCCTGTATTCCGGGAGGGGAAACTCCCTGGAAATACTCTCATAGCCGTCCATAAGATCCTTATAATCGAGGGCCTGGGACTCCTGAATGAGGGGGTAGACGATATAGACCTGCCGGCCTTTCCTGATCTCATCCTTGAGAAACCGGAATACCTTTAACCTGTTGGTATCGTATCGATGGACGGTCTTCACAGGTTTTCTGCCGGGAGGAAGTTCGTCGATCACGGAGATATCGAGGTCCCCGTAAAGACTCATCGCAAGGGTACGGGGAATAGGGGTGGCTGTCATGACCAGGATATGAGGCGGAATCTCATTCTTGTGCCAGAGCCTGGAACGCTGGGCTACCCCAAAACGGTGTTGTTCGTCTATGATGGCCAGCCCCAGGTTCCTGAATTGTACTTTGTGCTCCAGTACGGCATGGGTCCCGACCAGGATATGAAGGGAGCCGTCCTCCAATGCTTCGTGTATCGCTTTCCGCTCCGATTTCTTGACAGAGCCGGTGAGGAGTGCGATGGTAACTTCCATATCGCCCAGGATCTCCTTGAGGCTCTGGAAATGCTGGTTAGCAAGGATCTCGGTGGGGGCCATCAGACAGGACTGGTAGCCGTTGTCCAGGGCCAGCAACATGCTCATCAGGGCCACGATGGTCTTTCCGGAGCCCACATCCCCTTGCAGCAACCTGTTCATCTGGGCCTTGCTGCCGAGGTCGGCCCTGATCTCCTTAATCACTTTTTGCTGTGCACCTGTGAGTTCAAAAGGCAGGAAGTCCCTGTAGAATGTATTGAAGTACTCCCCGACCTGTTCAAAGGGAAGCCCCTTGATCTTCTTTTTTCTCAGCAATTTTTTGGAGATCAGCTGGATCTGTATAAAGAAGAGTTCTTCCAGTTTTAGCCGGAATTGGGCCCTGGCCAGTTTTTTCTGGTCTTTTGGGAAATGGATGTTGAACAGGGCCTCGGAACGGGAGACCAGTTTCAGGTCTTCCAGGATGTCCCGGGAGAGAGTCTCTCTGAAAACACCTCCGGTTTCTGCAAAAAGCTGTTGGACCATATTGCTCACCACCCGGTTGGTGATCCCTTTGTTGCTCAACTTTTCCGTGGAGGGATAAATAGGCTGCATGTGGATGCGCAACCCTTGCTCATGGGCAGTCAGGAGTTCCATCTCTGGGTGGGGCATGGAAAATGTTCCGTTGAACCAATTGGTACGTCCGAAGATCACATAGGGAATATTGAGTTGGAGTTGTTCCCTGATCCATTTATGGCCCCGGAACCAGATCAGCTCCATTTCGCCTGTATCGTCGATGAACCTGGCCACAAGGCGCCTGCCTTTTTTTTGTTCGACGGTTTTGATATGGGTGATCTTTCCGATGATCTGTACCTCTGCGGAATTGCGTTCCAGCTCGGCGATCTTGTAATACCGGGTCTTGTCGATATACCGGTTGGGAAAGAAATGGAGGAGGTCTTCAAAGGTGGATATACCCAACTCTGACTGCAATGCCTGAGCCCTGTTGGGGCCCACCCCTTTGAGATACGTGATCGGGGTTTGCAGCAAATCCGTTTTCATTTCACTAAATTAAAGGTTCCATCATTGAACTCCAACAGATCAAAATACTAATTTTGATAAGGATATGCCTAGCTTCATGAAGAACGTCCTGACCATCCTTTCCGCCCTGTCAATAGTCTGTACATCTTTTGCCCAGGACGACCGGACGTATGATTTTCTTACAGGGGACATCCGTCTCGGGATAAACCCGCTCGAAGAACGGGTTACCGGCCATGTTCGATATAAATTCCTGACGACGGCTAAAACGGATTCCGTGGTCCTGGATGCCAGGCAGATGCGGGTCTCTGGTGTGGATCTCAACGGAAAAAAAGTAAGAACCTCCTATGATGGACGTTTCCTGGTGATCCGGAAAAAACTGCGCCCAGACCGGGAATACAGCCTCGATATTTCCTATTCCTGCCACCCCTCCCAGGCGATGTACTTCCTGGGCTGGAAGGATTCCATCCCTGGAAATGAACAGGTCTGGACGCAGGGCCAGGGGAAGCACAACAGCCACTGGGTACCCAGTTTCGATCTGATGAGCGAAAAGGTCAGATTCGGCCTGGAGATAGTATTCGACAAGCATTACCAGGTGATCTCCAATGGGAAGCTTGCAGACAGGGAGGACCACACTAGTACCACAACATGGAGCTGGGAGATGAACAAGCCTATGAGCAGTTACCTCCTGGCGCTCACTATCGGGCGTTATGATTCCATCAGGAAGCTGTCCCGATCCGGTATCCCTATCGACCTGTATTTCTATCCCGAAGACAGCCTTCGCACGGAACCTACCTATCGCTTCAGCGATCAGATCTTCGACTTCCTGGAAAAGGAGATCGGCCTGCCCTATCCCTGGCAGAATTACAAGATGGTCCCTGTTCGGGACTTTTTATATGCAGGAATGGAAAATACGGGGGCAACTTTTTTTTCAGATTCCTATATGATCGATTCCACCTCCTTTGCAGACCGTAATTTCGTCAACGTCAACGCCCATGAACTGGCACACCAGTGGTTCGGGAACCTGGTGACGGAAAAGGATGCCTCAAGTCACTGGCTGCACGAAGGGTTTGCGAGTTACTATGCCTGGCTGGCAGAAAAGGAGTTCCTGGGAGAGGACCATTATTACTGGATGCTCTTTGACAAGGCAGATGCATTGGCCGCACAGGCCAGGGAGGGCAGGGGAGAATCTCTCCTCGACCCACAGGCCGGCAGCCTTACTTTTTACGACAAGGGGGGGCTCGCCCTGGTTATGTTAAAGGAACTCATAGGGGATAAGGCTTTCAGAAGGGGGATAGCGTATTTTCTGCGCACTTTTTCTTTTCAGAACGCAACGGTATCAGATTTTATCGAGGTTCTGGAGACCTCGTCTGGTCATGACCTGACCAATTTTAAATCCGACTGGCTCGATGGCACTTCTTTTCCGGAACGGGAAGTGATGGAATACCTGAGAAGGTCCTACTTTCCGGTAGACAACTTTATAAGATTAGGACGGGAACTCACCACAAGCAATGCGCAGGATGAGACCGTCATACAACGATACTGGGATGACACGACCTCCTCTCAATTCAGAAAAAGGATCATCCTGCTCTACCACAGGTCGCTTTCCCGGGAATTCCTGAAGGAGGCTTTTGAAACCGGGGATATACAGGTAAGGCAAGCTCTGTCGATGATCCCGGAAACCAGGTCCGTGGATTTACTCCCATATTACGAATCCCTTCTGGAGGACAGGAGCTATATTACCCTTGAGAATGCCCTGTACAGGCTTTGGTTGAACCATCCCGAAAAGCGAGGAGTGTATCTCGACAGGACAAAAGGGATCATGGGTTTTCCTGATAATAACATCAGGCAGCTATGGCTTCTTTTAGTTATCTTGACGAAGGATTACGGGCAGGCAGGGGAGAGGGAGACGTTCAGGAAGGAATTGTTCGGATATACCGCATCGCATTTTCCCATGGAGGTCAGGCAACTGGCTTTCAGCCTGATAGGCCAGGTATTTCCCTATTCAGGGAAGAACCTGATGGACCTGGCAAACGCGGCTGTTCACCCGTCCTGGCAGTTCCGGGAATTTGCGAGGAATATCCTTAAGGGGCTATTAGGGGATCCCTTAAAGCGCGGACAACTGGAAGAGATTTTATCCGAACTACGGGGTGAAGAGTACCAATATTTAAAAAAAGAACTGGACAGGAAATGAGAGCACTGGTTATATCTGGGGGTGGTAGCAAAGGGGCCTTTGCCGGGGGTGTCGCCCAATATCTGATGGAGCAAAAGAAGCATCAGTACGACCTCTTCCTGGGTACCTCTACCGGGAGTTTACTGATCTCTCACCTGGCCCTGCAAAAGATACAGAAGATCAAAGACGTCTACACTTCTGTGGATCAGAACAGTATTTTCAGCAATTGTCCCTTCACGATCCAAAAAAAACACGGGGTTTCCAATATCGGGATCGCCCACTGGAACGTCATGAAGAATTTTTACAGGGGCAGCAAGACCTTTGGGGAGAGCCATAACCTCTTGAATCTGATCAAACAGACCATCACCCCAGAAGAATTTGAGATCCTGAAGCACGGGCCCAAGGACATCATCGTAACGGTCTCTAATCTGTCGCTCAACCAGGTCGAGTACAAATCGATCAACGATTTTGAGTATGACGACTTTTGTGAATGGATTTGGATCTCCTGCAATTATACCCCTTTTATGAGCCTGGTGCGGAAGGAAGGCTGTGAATATGCCGACGGCGGACTGGGGAGCATGGTTCCCATTGAAGAGGCCGTAAAGCGGGGGGCTAAGATCGTGGACGCCATCATATTGCATACGGAGACCACGCATTTCAACCGCATGCCCTCCCGAAATGCCTTTTCCCTCCTGACGAATATGTTCGCCTTTATGCTGGACAGGATTGAGAGGCAGAATATCCGGATCGGTAAATACGTGGCCAACAACAACGACGCCATCATCAATTTCTACTACACGCCAATTGTCCTCACCACCAACTCCCTCATCTTTGAAAAGGACAAGATGACCTCATGGTGGGAGAGTGGGTTCCAGTACGCGAAAACGAAAAGTGCGCAGCAAAGTCAGCTGCAGATCGAATTGGAATGACCTCTACCAGAGGGCGCTGATCTCCTTTTTGACATAGGCAAGTGCCGTGGCCGAAGGCGACTGCATGTCCATGGTCTCGTTCAGGATGTCCTCCCTGAGTTTGTCTGCTGAATCCGATTCGCTCATTCCGGCCCTCCTGATAGCTTGTATCGTTGCGCTTTTTGCGGCCTTGATCACATTCCAGCATTCATCGCTCATATAGATCTGCTGGGAGAGGTTGTGCTCGAATTCATTTTCGATATTCCTGATCAGCAGATTCTCATAGGCCGCCTTGTCTGCAGATTTCGGGGCAACCCGGACCACCAGGTTGGGGATGGAGATCCGCTCCAGGAAGAGGGCAAGCCGCTCATAGGCTTGCAAGCGGATAGGCAATGAATTTTTCTGAGTTTCCTTATGGAGCAGGTACCGCCTCCTGCCTTCTTCGTTCCTGGTGTGGAGCCTGAAAAAATAAAAAGCCACGGCCCCGGTGACTACGGCGGGCAATAAAAAGCCGAACAGTTGGAAAATATCGTCTCCGGTCATGTTTTTTGGATGTTTAGTTTGGTTTACGATTCTACAACGACAGGAACCGATAAAAAGTATAACCTCAGGATCTGAGCCGGGAATCGATGCCCCTGTTTCTACTTCATCATTTCCCTGATGGTGCCGTAGAATTTCTCATAAGGTGGCTGTATACGGATGCGGGTGCTGGTCTCTATTCCGTCAAATCCGTATTCGCTCCGGCCTACTGAATGCAAACGCTGAGGGGCGACCCCGTAGTTGTCTGCCAGGACCCTTACTACGGAAGCGGCCTGTAAAGAGCTCAGGTCCCAGTTGTCCTTGAGTTTGAGGTCCTTGAATTCAAGGGCATTGCTGTTGGTTTCCACAGTGATCCGGAGCTCGGGATGTTTTTTCAATACGGCAGCGATCCTTTCCAGTACGGGCATGGCCTCCGGAACTACCTGGTAATTACGGTCCACATCCTTGAACAAAAATAGGTTGTCAAGGATTACGGTGACCGCCCCGCTGCTCAGCCCGGTCTTTACGTCGGACCCGAGGGAATTCTTAAAAGAGGTCAGCAGGGCCAGGGTGGTAGAATCTGTCCTCGTGAGTGCATCACTGACCTTTTTCAGCTGAATTTCCTTGTTTCTCAGGGATTCAAGGGATTTACTAATGTTCTCCGTCTTTTTATTGGAGAGTTCCGTGAAATTTGTGAGGTTTTGCAAGAGGGAGGCATTGGTGGCCCTCAGTTCATCCATCTGTAAATTCACCGCTTCCATTTCAGCTTTGAACTTAGCGGCTTCCTGTTTGCTCGCTGCCAGGTCTTCTTTCAGTTTCAGTATCTCATTATCCCGTTCTTCCAGCCTGAGGATAAGTTCCTTTTTACTTTGGGTATACCCGGCAGAACTTATGCAAAGCAATAATCCAAGCAGTATGAGTTTTATTTTCATGATTCTTTCTATCGGTGTTCGCAAATTAATTGTTGATCAGGATCTGTTCAGGTAATCCAGGCTTAACTCGGTCAGTGCCTTTACTCCCAGGACGAGTCCGCTGTCATCAATAAAAAAATCAGGGGTGTGATGAGGATATGGCTCCGTATTCCCGGGTGTCATTCCACCCAGGAAAAAGAAGAATCCTGGGACTTCCCGCTGGAAATACGAGAAATCCTCCGCACCGGTGATCGCTTTTTGTTCCTGTACATTGTCATTTCCCGCCACTCTTTGCAGGGTGGGCAACATGGAAGAGACCAGGTTGGGATCGTTGTAGGTGATATCAGTGGCATCCCTGATCTCAATGGTGGCTTCACCTCCATACGCCTTCGCGATAGTGGGCACCATTTCCATCATTCGCCTGTTGAGTTTGTCTTTCATCCCATAATCCAGCGTCCGGATGGTACCCAGCATCTCAGCACTTTCCGGGATGATATTGAAACGCACCCCGCTTTTGATCTTTCCAACCGTGATCACGGCCGCCTCATTGGTCAGTTCAGTTTCCCTGCTGATGATGGTCTGAAGGCCGTCTATGATCTTGGCACTGATCAGGATGGGATCTACTCCCGCCCAGGGCTGGGATCCGTGGCTTTGTTTCCCTTTGACGTGTATGGTAAAGCTCTGGGCAGCAGCCATGGCTCCACCGGATTTGTAGCGGATGACCCCTACCGGCGTCTGGGAATTGATATGGAGGCCGAAAATGGCATCCACATCCGGGTTTTTCAAAACACCTTCCTTTACCATGAGCAAAGCCCCGCCTTCCTCTCCCGGGGGAGGGCCTTCTTCTGCCGGTTGAAAGATAAATTTGACCGTTCCCCTGATCTTGTCCTTATTCCTGGCCATGACCTCTGCCACGCCCATCAGGATGGCCGTGTGCGTATCGTGTCCGCAAGCGTGCATCACGCCTACCGTTTCCCCGAGGAATTCAGAGGTAACCGTAGACCTGAATGGCAGGTCATTGCGCTCATAGACGGGCAGGGCGTCTATATCTGCCCTGAGGGCCACCGTTTTCCCGGGGGAATCACCCCTGAGGACCCCGACAACACCTGTAAGAGCGACCCCCGTCTGCACCTCTATTCCCAGGGATCTGAGGTGGGCGGCAATTTTTTCGGCTGTCTTGAACTCCCTGTTGGACAACTCGGGGTTCTGGTGAATGTCCCTTCGCCATTCGACCACCTTGGGTTCGATCTTTTTATAGGCTTCTTCCAGCCCGTAATTCTGGGCTAGAACGGAGGATGCTAAGAGGGTTAAACAACCCAGGATGAAAAATTGTTTCATAGTGGAAGATTAAAATTTAACGAGTCTGTATCCGTCATTTTGTAACTGTATCAAAGCGGTCATGGCCGACAGGCCCAACTGAACGCCTTCTATGGTCTCCGTTCTGGGAAAACCCCTGCTCAACGAGGACTGCCCGCAAAAGATGATATCGGCCCCTGCCGCCATCAATTCCTCCACGAGCTTAAGATTGGGATTATCTACCCCGTAACGCTGCCGGTAAGCGTTTCCCTTGATGATGTCCTTTGACGCCTTGTTGTGGACTACCAGGGCTACCCTGAGGTTTTCTCCGGGTACTCCGGCCTGGGCGTGCATGTTGAGGAAACGGGCAGCGGTCTCAATGCTGGCATTGATCTGATCGGGTGCGTCCGGGCTCTCCATGATATCGAACACCACTTTCAGGGGTTCGTCCATCCTGGTCTGATAATCGGGCTGTTCTACTGGCCAAACGGCTCCGTGGCCCGGGATTACCGGCCCTGCCTGCTTGGTCTGCGCTCCGCAAAACACAGGGATGGAAAGCAGGAGAAAGAGAGCAAAATAGTTTGGTTTAAGGCCCATTTTCATTAATGACGGCTAAAGATATTTAAATTGTCAGGAATTGCGATCCATTGTTTATAATAAATAACAGGCGAGGTTTTAGCAAACGGTCAATTATGGCTAACTTCACGCTTTAAAACCAGGTCATTCTTGAATCACTTTCTAGAACATCTCAACGAGGCCCAAAAAGCACCTGTTCTGCACAAGGACGGGCCGCTCATGGTCATTGCCGGGGCAGGATCGGGTAAGACCAGGGTGCTTACCTACAGGATTGCCCATCTGATGCAACAGGACGTGGACCCTTTCAATATCCTGGCGCTGACCTTTACCAACAAGGCCGCGCGTGAAATGAAAAAACGGATCGCTGAGCTCGTCGGGACCTCTGAGACCAAGAACCTCTGGATGGGCACCTTCCATTCCGTTTTTGCCCGACTCCTGAGGTATGACGGGGATAAATTGGGTTACCCCAGTAATTTCACCATATACGATACACAGGACTCCCAGCGACTGATCGCCTCCATCATCAAAGAGATGGGTCTGGATAAGGACATCTATAAATACAAGCAGATACAGAACAGGATCTCTTCCTATAAGAACAGCCTGATCACCGTCAAGGCTTATTTTCAGAATCCCGAGCTGGTGGAGGCCGATGCCATGGCCAAAAGGCCCAGGATGGGAGATATTTACCAGGAATACGTAGACCGCTGTTTTAAATCAGGGGCCATGGACTTCGACGATCTCCTGTTGAGGACGAATGAGCTGCTCACCCGGTTCCCGGATGTGTTACTGAAGTACCAGGACCGTTTCCGCTATATCCTGGTAGATGAGTACCAGGACACCAATCATTCACAGTATCTGATCGTCAAGGCCCTTTCAGACAGGTATCAGAATATCTGTGTGGTGGGGGATGATGCCCAGAGTATCTACTCTTTCCGGGGGGCGAATATTTCAAATATCCTCAATTTTCAAAGGGATTACGACGATGTGGCAGTTTACAGGCTGGAACAGAACTACCGCTCCACCAAGAATAACGTCAATGCCGCCAACACCATCATTGCCAAGAATAAGAATCAACTGGAAAAAGTGGTGTGGACCGCCAATGACGAGGGAAACAAGATCAAACTTCACAGGTCCCCCACAGATGCTGAAGAAGGCAGGTTTGTAGCCGGGTCCATCTTCGAGAACAAGATGCAAAACCAGCTGCCCAACAACCATTTTGCCGTACTCTACCGCACCAATTCACAGTCCAGGGCTATCGAGGACGCCCTGAGAAAGAGGGATATCCCTTACAGGATCTACGGCGGACTCTCATTCTACCAGCGCAAGGAGATCAAGGATGTCCTCTCTTACCTGAGGCTGGTCATCAACCCTAAGGACGAGGAAGCCCTCAAGCGGGTCATTAATTTCCCGGCGCGGGGAATAGGACAAACCACCATAGACAGGCTAACCGTAGCGGCCAACCATTATGGAAAATCCATTTTTGAGATCATTGAGAATCTGGATAAAATCGATCTTAAGATCAATTCGGGTACGCAGCGAAAGCTGGAGGATTTCGCGAACATGATCAAGAGTTTCCAGATCATGAACGAGAATGCAGATGCCTTCACCCTGGCCGAACACGTGGCCAGGAAATCCGGCATCCTCCTCGAATTCAAAAAGGACGGGACCCCGGAAGGGATCGCGAGGATGGAGAATATTGAAGAGTTGCTCAACGGGATCAAGGATTTCGTGGAGGGACAGAAAGAACTGGCCGATGCAAAGGGTGACCTGACCGAGTTCCTCGAGGATGTGGCACTAGCCACCGATTTGGACAAGGACACCTCCGATGATGATCGGGTTGCCCTGATGACCATCCACCTGGCCAAAGGCCTCGAATTTCCCTTCGTCTACATCGTGGGAATGGAAGAGGACCTTTTTCCCTCCGCCATGAGCATGAATACGCGCAGCGAACTGGAGGAAGAGCGCAGGCTGTTTTATGTGGCTCTGACCCGGGCAGAACAGCAGGCATATCTTACTTATACCCAGAATCGATACCGATGGGGAAAGCTGATCGATGCAGAACCCAGCCGATTCCTGGAGGAGATAGACGAGCAGTATGTTGAAAACCTTACCCCGACAGACAATTACAGGTTCAAACCCCTGATCAGTGCGGATATCTTCGGGGAAGTGGACAAGAGCAGGCTGAGGCAGCAAAAACCCTCCAATGGCACTCCTCCCGCGGCAGGAAGACCGAGCCCTGACCAGTTGAGAAAACTGAGGAAGATCAGACCTGATCTGGGGGAACCCTCCCTGCGGACACAGGATGACATTCCGGAACTCTCCATCGGAATGGTCGTGAACCATACCCGCTTCGGGAAAGGGGAGGTCATCAAACTGGAAGGGGCAGGGAACGACAAGAAAGCCGAGATCCGATTTGAGAGGGGAGATGTTAAAAAACTGCTGCTCCGGTTTGCCAAACTGGAAGTATTAACCTGAAAGGTATGCAGGCAGAGCTCGTCAAAATATACAACGAAAACCCCAATCCGCGCGAGATACAGCGGGTTGTGGAAGTACTGCGCAAAGGGGGACTTGTCATTTATCCCACCGATACGGTCTATGGCCTGGGCTGTGATATCACCAAGATGAAAGCCCTGGAAAGGATCGCCAGGATCAAGGGGGTCAAGCTGGAGAAGGCGAACTGGTCCTTTATCTGCGCAGACCTGAGCAATCTTTCTGATTATGTGAGGCAAATAGATAACCCGACCTTCAAGATCCTTAAACGGGCGCTTCCCGGACCCTATACCTTTATCCTGCCGGGGAATAACAACCTGCCCAAGGCATTCAAAAATAAGAAGACCGTCGGGATCAGGGTGCCGGACAACGCCATTGCACGGGCCATGGTGGAAGGTCTGGGTCATCCCATCATCTCCACTTCCATACGGGATGAGGACGACGTGATCGAATACACCACGGACCCGGAACTGATCTTCGAGAAATGGCAAAACCTGGTGGATATGGTCGTTGACGGAGGTTACGGGGGAAATGTGCCTTCCACCATCATCGATCTCTCTGTGGCAGAGCCTCAGGTGGTACGAGAAGGGAAAGGCTCCCTGGACATTCTGTAAAAAAAAACCACGGTACACAGTACCGCGGTCTGAACTTATCTGATTTTACTTTCTTATTTGATCGCAGGATCTTTCATACCCTCTTCGATCATGCTGTAGAACTGATCCAGTTTAGGCAGAACCACGATGCGGGTCCTTCTGTTCTTGGCACGGTTTGCAGCTGTATCGTTGCTCATTAGAGGGATGTAGTAGCTACGTCCGGCAGCAGTCATACGGGCAGGATCCACTTTGAAATCATTTTGCAGGATCCTGACGATGGAAGTGGCACGTTTCACACTGAGATCCCAGTTATCAAGGAGTACTCCGCTCTGATAAGGAACGTTGTCTGTGTGTCCTTCCACCATGAATTCAAAGTCCGGTTTGTTGTTGACCACCTTGGCCACCTTACCCAGCACTTCTTTGGCGGCGGCAGTTACAGTGTAACTTCCTGAGCTGAAGAGGAGTTTGTCGGAAATAGAGACAAAGACCACTCCTTTTTCCACACTGATCTGAATATCCTCATCATTCAGGTTGCCCAGCACACCTTTCAGGCTTTGTACCAGGGCGAGGTTCACAGAGTCTCTCCTGGTGATGGCATCCTGCAGTTTGCGGATAGTAAGGTCCTTTTCCTGAAGACTTTCCAGGGATTTTTCAAGGTTCTCAGCACCTTTTGTGGTGAGGGTCGTAAGGTTACCCATGTTGTTGATCAACTCCTGATTATTGGCTTTCAGGAAAGCATTCTGATCTTCCAGGGTTTTCAAACGAGCTGTTGCAGAAGCCTTATCTTCGAGGCAGCTGTTGAGTTTCACAGTGGCCGAATTGAGCAGGTCCTGGGTCTCTTTTTGTTTAGCTTCCAGTTCGGCATACTTCTTTTGGGAAACACAGGATGAGAGTAAGATCATCATTCCGAGGCTTCCTAATATTATTTTTTTCATTTTACTAAGTGATTTAATTTTTGGATTATTGATTTTGTTAGGTTTTATTATTATTTGGGATCAAAATTATATAAAAGCCGACTCCGTAATATAAGGTTTTAGTTAATCTTTTACTAATTCGTCAAAGGTCTTTTTCCTATATACGTAATGCGAGAGGACGATGGATTTTGTCCTGTAGTATTTTATGACGAATACCGATTTTTCACGCTTGCCGTACATCTTTCCAAACTGCCTGTAATAACTCAGGTGCGCTCTGAGGATGGCCATACAGTGGCGGCCCTTTCCCTGGAAGATGAAGCGGACCGCTGCGATCCCGTCCAGCAACAGCCTGAAGAGGATGATCATCAAAGCCTTTTTTCTGGGGAGATTCTTGGTAATGGAGAACAGGGAGTTCCTGAAATTGAGGTAGGTCTTTTTGGGGTTCATATTGCTGAGCGTGGAACCCCCTAGGTGCAGGACCTCGGATCGGCCCACGTAATATACCCTGTACCCTTTGTTTTGGGCACGCCAGCACAGGTCTACCTCTTCCTGGTGGGCAAAGTAATCCTCGTCAAAGCCTCCCAGCTCATCGAACACCTTTTTGCGGATGAACATGCAGGCTCCCGTTGCCCAAAAGATCTCAGTGGTATCATTGTACTGCCCGTGGTCCTTTTCGAGGGACTGGAAGATCCTGCCCCGGCAAAAGGGATATCCCAGCTGATCTAAAAATCCACCTCCGGCCCCTGCATATTCAAAGTGGTCGGGTTTGAGGAGGTCCAGTATTTTAGGCTGTACAATAGCGGCATCCGGTTTGTCCCTGAACAACTCCATGACAGGGGAGATCCAGCCCGGGGTCACTTCTACGTCCGAATTCAACAGGCAGTAGACGTCCGCATCAATTTCTTTCAGGGCATCGTTGTATCCTTTGGCGAACCCCCCGTTGGTGGAATTCTGTATGACCGTGACCTCCGGGAAATGCTTTCTGACAAAGGCCACGGATCCATCTGTGGAAGCATTGTCTGCCACATAGACCCTGGCACCGGGAGAATGTTCCATCACCGAAGGCAGGTAGCGCTCCAGCAGGGCTTCTCCATTCCAATTGAGTATGACGACAGCTAGGTTCAACATGCTGGGATTCCGGTTTTATTCATGACGGGCACCGGTGTCGGCGGCAAGGCCACAAAGTAAAGAAATAAATCTAATATGAACAGGCTTAAAGGAGGTCCTGCCGACATTCCTATCGGGTGGGATAAGGCGGAAGATCCTCCAGGAAGACGTATGAGGTATTCTCGTAGTCGATCCTGCAGAAATAGTGGTTAACCCCGTTGGTGACCATCAGGTACCGGGCTTTCAGATCGAGGTTGTACCTGGCTATCTGGTCAAAAGTATCCTTGCTTATACGGACATCGGGCGACTTGCATTCCACCAGGATCTCGATATTCCCTTCTGAGGAAAAGACCACAATGTCAAATCGTTTGGGGAGGGAATGTACCAGGATCTGTTTTTCCACGTTGATCAGGCTCAAGGGGTACTTCTTGTCTTCGTGAAGGTAGCGCACCACATGTTGCCTGACCCATTCTTCGGGCTGCAGGACCACAAATTTTTTGCGGATCACATCGAAGATGAGGGATTTATTTTCGCTATTTTTGAAACGAAACCTGTACCCGGGAAAATTGAGATTTTCCATCCCGCAAAATTGACGATTTTTTTTTGATGGAAGAAGTAAAACGGCTTATTGATGATATCCGAAACGGGAAAATAATGCCCGTCTATTTCCTCATGGGAGATGAAGGGTATTACATAGACCGTATAGCGGAATATATAGGTGCCAATGTGCTGAGCGAAGAGGAAAAGGGGTTCAACCAGATGGTGCTTTACGGGAAGGACGTCTCTATTGATGAGATCATTTCCAATGCCAAGCGTTTCCCAATGATGGCAGAACGGCAGGTGATCATAGTCAAGGAGGCGCAACACCTTTCCAGGACCATCGAACAACTGGCTTCCTATGCGGAAAATCCGCAGCCGTCCACTGTCCTGGTCATCTGTTACAAATACAAAAAACTGGACAAGAGGAAAAAGCTTCACAAGGTACTGAGGGCACCGAATGGGATTGTTTTTGAAAGCAAGAAGCTCTACGAGAACCAGGTCTCTGAATGGATACGCAAGGTCCTGAAATCCAAGGGATATCCCATCTCACACAAGGCCTCGATCCTGCTTGTGGAATTCCTGGGAACCGACCTCAGCCGCATCCACAACGAGTTGGAAAAACTGTCTGTGGTGTTGCCTAAAGGCACTGAGATCAGCCCTGAACTCATAGAGAAACACATCGGCATCAGCAAGGATTACAATAATTTCGAATTAAAGAAGGCCATAGGGGAGAGGGATATCGTGAAGGCCACAAGGATAGCCACTTATTTTTCACAAAATCCAAAGGAGAATCCCTTCGTGGTCACCGTCTCACTGCTGCATACCTTTTTTACTCAATTGCTGCAATATCACGGGCTCAATGATCATTCGCCCCGTAATGTGGCCAGTGCCCTCAGGATAAACCCCTATTTCGTAGACGAATTCCAGGTGGCGGCGAAAAACTACTCCATGAAAAAGTCGAGCAAAGTGGTCTCATACCTGAGGGAACTCGATATGAAGGGGAAGGGAGTGGGAGCCTACAACGTCAGTCAGGGCGACCTTCTCAAGGAACTGCTGGTAAAGATCATGTAGGGCCTACTTCTTGTCCAAACTGTATTTGCCCGGACCGACGAGAGCGATCACAAGGAACATAGTGAGGAAGAGTAGAGCTTTTTCTTTGGTCCCGAATGGATCTGCGGCATGAACCACAAAGGCGGCCACAGCCATGGTGATGACCGTTGGGATGGCAGCCAGCCGGGTTTTAAAGCCGATTAGGACAAGGATCGGGCAGATGAACTCGCCTATGATCGCCAGGAAAAGGCTGGGGGTAGGACCCAGGCCAAGTGGGTCTCCGAACTCAAAATCTCCGGAGAGCAGTTTCTGAAATTTTGGATAGCCGTGGGTCAGCATCATAGCCGAGGCAGAGATCCTCAAGAGGGTCAATCCTATATTTACTTGCAGACTGTTTTTCATCGTAATTGGGGATATGTTAAATAAATGTAAAGTTTTTTTAATGAATAACCATATTTTCCTCTAAAATCCTGTCCATTTTTGAAATCAGTTCGTCCGCATTCATACGATCGAACCTCAGGGGCGGCTTGATTTTGATCACGTTATCGAAGGGTCCATCCGTGCTTACCAGAATGAATTGCTCCCTCAGGCCATTTTTCAGGACGGAAGCTAATTCCGTGAAGGGTTTGCCATCCATGCCTACCAGCTCTATCCCGAGGAATAGGCCATGACCCCGCACATCACCGATCGCCTGGTGTTTTTTTCCGAGTTCAACCAGCGCTTTTTTGAGATATTCCCCGGTGACCCTGGCATGCTCTTGCCTGTCTTCCTCCTCCATCACCTTCAGCACGGCGAGGCCGATAGCGCAGGAGACCGGATTTCCCCCGAAGGAACTGAAAAATTCAGGTCCTTGTTCGAAGGATTCCGTGATTTCGTTGGTGGTGACCACAGCACCCATCGGATGTCCATTGCCCATGGGCTTGCCAAGCACGACGATATCCGGGACCACGCCGTAAAGTTCATATCCCCAGAACACTTCTCCAAGCCTTCCGAAACCTACCTGCACTTCGTCACTGATGCAAACACCTCCCTGTGACCTGATCTGAGTATATAAATCCTTCAAATATCCTTTTGCCAAAGGGACCTGCCCCCCGCAACCCACTATGGGCTCCGCGATAAATGCTGCGATCTCCCCCCGTACTTCCCTGATCTGCTCAGCGGCCAGTCCGGCGTAATTTCGGCCGGCCGTACCGTCATCCTTCCACGGGCTTCCAAAGACCTTGGGCAGGGGCAGTTCTATCGTCTGTTTCGGCTTGCCAGCCGATCCCTTGGCGCTGTACTTATACGCACTGATCTGCATTCCGCCCTGAGTATGGCCGTGATACCCGCTTTCCAGGACCGCTACCTTCTCCCTGCGCGTATGGTATCTGGCCATCCGGATCGCCAGGTCGCTTGCCTCACTGCCGGAATTGACGAAGTAAACTTTATTGAGATGGGAAGGAAATTTTTTCAGCAAAGCTGTGCTGTATTCCTCCAGGGCCCCATACAGGTAGCGGGTATTTGTGTTCAGTCGTGCCATGGCCTTCCTCCCGGCATCGACAACCCGCGGATGGCAATGTCCTACGAGCATGATATTATTGTAAGCATCCAGAAAGGTGTTCCCGTGGCTGTCATACATATATTGAAAGGCTGCGCGGTCCATGGCGATGGGGTCCCTGTAGCTCAGGGACAGATTCTTCCCGAAATGTCTTTTCCTGTTCCCGATCAGATCCGTAACCGGGGTCCGGCCTGCCTTTTGAAAACCACAGACCTCCCTGAATCGGTTAGCTGCATGGAGGGGATTGATAGTGAGCAGTTGGTGCAGCAGGTTCCAGGCTCCCTTTTCACTGATCGTAATATA
>JBFKPJ010000050.1:0-16140 GCA_041628355.1 Muriicola sp.
AGCAAACCTCACATCAATTTTTCAGTAATGCAGATCCGGAATTACTCTCCCTCTTCCTGAAAGGGGAGGCGGGTGATATCCGGGTCACTTATCTCGATTTCTGACGTCGGGCATAGGTGTGGTAGGTAAAGGGCACGTCATGTCTCTGGTCTGCCGGATGCAATTCCTCCCGGAGGAGTTCCCACTGCCGGGGATCGATCTCCGGGAAAAAGGCATCGGCCTCATAACTGGCATGTACGCGGGTGAGCTCGATGAGGTGCGCATCCTCCATGGCCTGGGCGTAAATCTCTCCGCCCCCTATGATGAATACGGTCTCGTCTTTTTCACACAACTCATAGGCTTCTTTCAAAGAATGTACGATCGCGCATTTTTCGTATGGGGTAGAATAGGACCGGTCACGGGTGATGATGATGTGGAACCGGTTGGGGAGGGGCCTGGGAAAACTCTCAAAGGTCTTCCTGCCCATGATGATCTTGTGGCCCGTCGTAATGGCCTTGAAGCGTTTAAAATCGTCCGGCAGGTGCCACAAGAGCTCGTTGTCTTTCCCGAGGGCGTCGTTCTCAGCGGCTGCGGCTATGATGATGATCTTTCTCATTCCACTTTTTTTTTAGGGTCCGCGGGCAAGGGGAATTCTCTCTCCACCTGTTTTTTAAGGGCTGCGATCTTCTCTTTTTGGGCAGTGACGAGCTTTTCGCGCTGTTTCCTTTCCCAGTCCCGGCCCATGAAAGGGGAAAGAAGAAAGACATTGACAAAGTGGACCAGGAACAGGATCCCCCAACCCCCTATGGCCCAGTAAGACCAGTCGTACTCTGCTCCGTATTTAAAGACCTTGTTCAGCAGGACCAGGCCCACACCCCCGATCAGGAACCAGACAAAATGCCGGTACAGGTTCTTTTTCTGGTTGATCCGCTCCTGGGCGTGTTCGATCAGCTCGTGCTGTTCCAGGTCTATTCCGGATTCTTTTCTGTGTTTTGAAAACATCTGAATCGCTATCTTTAGCGACAAAGATAGGCCAATTCCGTTTGTTTAGCCCAGTAGGCACGGTCTATGTTGAGATGCCTGGTTTTTCATCAGGTTCCCTTTTAGAATTGACTCCAGATCCCTGAAAATGAAAAGATTTGACCCCGATACCCTGAGAAAGTCCTTCCCCCTGTTGAATCACACCCTCTATGCTAATACGGCCGCTGTGGGCCTGCTGTCAGAAGAATTGCTGGAGTGGAGGCAGGAGCACGATCTCGACTTCCTCATCGGTGGAAGTGAGATGAAGATGGAGAGCTTTCAGATGATCTCCGGCGTAAGGGATACCCTGGGAAAATTCCTGGGCTGCCATCGGCAGCGGATCGCCCTGGTCCCCAATTTTTCCATAGGATTGAATTTACTCCTGGAGGGCCTTCCAGAGGGATCCAGGGTGTTGTTGCTGCAGACGGATTACCCCTCCGTGAACTGGCCTTTTGAGAGCAGGGGATTCCGGATCTCATACGCTGCCCTGGATCAGAGCGTGGAAGAACACATAGAGAAAAAACTCGAGGAGGAGGAATTCGATGTTCTTGCATTCAGCCTGGTGCAGTGGGAGAATGGTATCCGAATAGACCCGGAATTCATCGGTTATATCAGGGAGCAGTATCCCGATCTTTTGCTGATCGCTGACGGCACCCAGTACTGCGGGGCCTTTGGGTTCGACTTTGATGCTACCGGGATTGACGTACTGGGGGGAAGCGGGTACAAGTGGCTGCTCGCCGGTACGGGGAACGGATATATGCTCTTTTCTGAACGGGCCTCGGAACGCCTTTTCCCGAAAACGTCCGGCTTTAATGCAGTCAACGGCGATCTCGGGAAGAAAGGAAATATCCGACTCCCGAAACGCCTGGAACCCGGACACCTGGATAGCCTTTGCTTTGGCAGCCTGGATTTCTCGGTCAGGAAACTGATGGAATGGGGTGTGGACAATATAGAGGAACACAACACCCGACTTCTGCAAAAGGCTGCGGAGGGACTGATTTCCCTGGGACTTCTTGAAGAAACTCTCCAAAAGAGGAAGGTACACGGGAATATCCTGAATATCAGGGGAGATGACCTTTTGTTCCAGCACCTCGATCAGAACGATGTGAGCTGCTCCCAGAGGGGCGGGGGTATCCGTTTGAGCTTCCATCTCTACAACTCTGAAAGGGAGATCGACCGCCTCCTGCAGATCCTGAAATCTGCCGGATCATCCTTGACTACTCCTAAAAAGTAACCGTGTAAAATTACGATTGTGAATTTTTTGTAACGTTATTATTAGGAATATGATAATAATTCGTTAATCATTGGTAATGAGGTTTTTAATGTATTAATTTTGCCTCGAATTTTAAAACCGATTAAGATGGCAATTTCTAAACAATACTTGAAAACTAAACCTGTAGTAAAAGTAACCTTTACGGTTCCTGCAGAGGACGCAAAAAAAGTGGCTGTAGTAGGCGATTTCAACAACTGGAATCCCAAAGGCAGCACCCTGAAAAAATTAAAGAACGGAACTTTCAAAGGTACTTTCGACCTTCCCAAGGAGAATAGCTATGAATTCCGTTACCTGGTAGACGGTGCATACGTCAATGAGACAGAGGCCGATCGTTACCAGTGGAACGACTTCGCCGGTGCTGAGAACGCCGTGTTGGAACTGTAATACATTTCCAGAAAAGTATGTGAACCGGGATCTTGTATAAGGTCCCGGTTTTTTTTATCGCAAACTCAGGAGATCTTACATCACAGAATTCTCAGAACCCTTTGAAATAGGAAGTGGGCCGTCCGAAAGGCAGGTTCTTAAACCGCTACCATTCCCTTGATATGAGGATGGGGATCATAATCCAGGAGGGTAAAGTCCTCGAATTTAAAATCGAAGATATCCTTCACCTCCGGATTCAGGACCATTTTAGGCAGCGGCCTGGGATCCCTGCTCAGCTGCAATTGTATCTGCTCCAAGTGGTTGTTGTAGATATGGGCATCCCCGAAAGTGTGGATGAACTCCCCCGGTTCAAAGCCGCATACCTGGGCCACCATCAGGGTGAACAGGGCATAGGAAGCAATATTGAAGGGTACACCCAAAAAGATATCCGCACTCCTCTGGTAGAGCTGGCAGGAGAGTTTGCCATCGGCTACATAGAACTGGAAGAAGGCGTGACAGGGGGGGAGTGCCGCCTTCCCATTTGCCACATTTTCGCTGAAGGTTTTGGATGAATCCGGCAGGACGCTGGGGTTCCAGGCTGCGACTAGCATTCTTCGACTGTCCGGATTGGACTTGAGCGTATCGATGAGGTTCCTGACCTGATCTATGCCGTCCCCGTTCCAGTTGCGCCACTGGTAGCCGTAGACGGGCCCCAGGTCACCATTCTCATCGGCCCATTCATTCCAGATCCTCACCCCGTTTTCCTGCAGGTATTTCACGTTCGTATCCCCTTTGAGGAACCACAGCAATTCGTGGATGATGGATTTCAGGTGCAGTTTTTTGGTCGTCACCATGGGAAAACCCTCACTGAGGTCGAACCGCATCTGGTATCCGAATACTGAGATGGTTCCCGTCCCGGTGCGGTCACTTTTTTTGTTTCCTTTTTCCAGAACGTGTTTGAGGAGGTCGTGATATTGCTTCATTTGGGATCCAAAATAATGGTACGGGTGTAAAAATAAAAAAAGCTCCACTTCGAAGAAGGCTGAGTACTTGCCTTCTTTTGAAAACTTATCAACGAAGGAGACAGGAGACTACCCCAGGATCATTCCGGCTAAAGTGGCCGAGAGCAAGGATGCCAGGGTGCCGCCCAGTACCGCTTTCATCCCGAATTCCGACAGGGTCTTTCGTTGCCCGGGGGCCAGGGAGCCTATGCCTCCGATCTGTATCCCTATGGAGGCAAAATTCGCAAACCCGCAGAGCATATAAGTAGCCATGATGATGGATTTACTGTAGGCTAAATGGGTGCCGTTGGAGACATCCTTCAGGTCAGCCAGTTGGATATACCCAATGAACTCGCTGGCAGCCAGCTTTACCCCCAGTAACTGGCCCATCAGAAAGATATCCTGGGTGTTGACCCCGATCAGCCACATCAGGGGGGCAAAGATAGCCCCGAGTATCGCTTCCAGGGAGAGCTCGTCATAGCCCGAGTTTGCGGTGAGCCAGGTATTCAGGGTGGTGATGTCTCCCACCCATCCCAGGATCCCGTTGATCATGGCTATAAAGGCCACAAAGACCAGTAGCATGGCCCCTACGTTCACGGCCAGTTTGAGGCCTTCCGTGGTACCATTGGCTATCGCGTCCAGGATATTGGAGCCTATTTTTTCTGAAGAGACCTGGATCTCCTTGTTCACATCCCCGGTTTGGGGGTAAAGCATCTTGGAGATCACAATGGCTCCGGGAGCTGCCATGACGGACGCCGCAATGAGGTGGCGCGCGAATTCAAGCCGGAGCTGTTCGTCATTGCCTCCGAGGAAACCTATATAGGCTGCGAGTACCCCTCCTGCCACGGTCGCCATCCCGCCGATCATGACCAGCAGGATCTCTGATTTATTCATTTTTTCCAGGTAAGCCTTGATCAACAGGGGTGCTTCGGTCTGGCCGAGGAAGATATTCCCGGAGACACTCAGGCTTTCCGCCCCGGAGATGCCGAGGAAACGGGTGAGCAACCAAGCCAGGCCTTTGACGATCTTCTGTATGATGCCCAGGTAATAGAGAACGGAGGTAAGGGCCGAAAAGAAGATAATAGTAGGCAGGATCTGAAAGGCAAAGATGTAGCCGATATTGGGGTTGTCCAGGTTCAGGAGCCCGCCGAAAATAAATTCACTTCCCGCCAGGGTGTAGTTCAGGATCTCATTGAAGAACTGCCCGAGTTTGTTAAAGAACCATTGGATCAGGGGAACTTTCAGGATACCGATGGCCAGGGAGAGTTGTATCCCCAAACCTATGGCCGTGGTCTTCCAGTTGATGGCTTTCCTGTTTGCCGAAAAGAGGTAGGAGATCAGCAGCAGGGCCAGCATCCCCAGGATCCCCCTCCAGAGGCTGTCTATGGAAAATCCCTGGTTGGGGATGATCAGACCGGCAGGGTCGGTTATTTCTTCGGGTGTCGGGAGTTGCGAAAGTACCGACAGGCTGTCATTCAACAGACTGTCTGAAGGGATGACCTCCTGGCCCAGGACCGGGTAGGACAGCAGTAAAAAAAGGGACAGCATCCAGTATCCTGGCTTCATAGGCCTAGCGGGTCATTTGCGTTTGGAAATTTCATCCCGCAGGCGGGCTGCCTTTTCGTAGTCTTCGCTGGCAACGGCTTTCTCCAGTTCTTTCCGGAGTTCGTCCATACTCAACTCTTTATAGGGTGCCTGTGACCCCGGGTCGATCTCCACGGTCTCTCCTTCCTGCAGGATCTCATCCACTACGATACTGTCATCGATCTCCTCTTTCTCCTTCTCCTTGGACGAGAACTTCAGGAAGATCCCGGCCTTGTCCAGGATCGTCCGGTATGTAAAGATGGGTGCGTTGAATCGCAGGGCCAGGGCAATGGCGTCTGAGGTGCGGGCATCTATGATCTCTTCTACCTTGTCGCGCTCACAAATGATGCTGGAATAGAATACCCCATCCACCAGTTTGTGGATAATGACCTGTTTGACGACGATGTCGAACCGGTCCGCAAAATTCTTGAAGAGGTCATGGGTGAGTGGCCTGGGAGGTTTGATCTCCTTTTCCAGGGCGATCGCTATGGATTGCGCCTCAAATGCACCGATCACTATGGGCAGTTTTCGGTCCCCTTCAACCTCATTCAGAATAAGGGCGTAAGCCCCGTTCTGGGTCTGACTGTAAGAGATGCCCTTTATTTTCAATCTGACTAAACTCATAATCACTCCAATACCAAGAAGGGCTGTATAAATATAGGGAATGTCCTAAGCATTTAAACAGCCCTTCAAAGGCACAAATTAACAAAAATTAGGCGTTCTGGGCCTTAAATTCCTTTAATTTTTCGATGAGTTTAGGGACTACTTCGAAAGCATCTCCAACAATCCCGTAGTCTGCCGCTTTGAAGAAGGGGGCTTCAGGATCCGAATTGATGACGACTTTCGTTTTGGAGGCACTCACACCGGCGAGGTGCTGTATCGCACCGGAGATCCCGATCGCGATGTACAGGTTGCTGGCCACCGGCTTACCGGTCTGCCCGACGTGCTCCCCATGGGGTCGCCACCCCATATCGCTCACAGGCTTGGAGCAGGCAGTTGCCGCGCCGAGAACCTTGGCCAGGTCTTCGATCATTCCCCAGTTTTCAGGACCCTTGAGGCCTCTTCCTCCCGATACGACGATATCGGCATCCGCAATGGTGACCTCACCCATTACCTTGTCAACGTTGACGGATTTGGTCGAGAAGACACTTTCTTCCAGGTTCGGATCGAAATTGGCTTCCTCCAGGGAGGTTTTATTTTCGTGTGCCCCATAGGCGTTGTTGGATACCCCTATGATCTTGACATCGGTATTGACCTCTGTGTGTGCAAATCCCTTGTTGCTGAATGCCATGCGTTTAACGACCAGGGGGGAAACGCTGTCCGGTGCTGCCACGGCGTTGGGTACGTATCCTGCCTTGAGCATTCCGGCCAGGAGCCCTCCCAGGTACTTGGAGTCAGTACTCGAACTCAGTACAACTACCTTGACGCCCTCCAGTTCCACTGCCTGGGCGATCGCTGAGGCATAGGCCATGGCGTTAAAGACTTTGAGGGAATCCTTCTGGACCTTTAAAACCTTGCTGACTCCATACTCTGCAAGAGCAGAGGAATCCTCCGCCCCGAAACTGACCGCGGTGACAGTCGTCCCCATGTCCTGGGCTACTTTATAGGCGTAGGAAGCAGCCTCGAAGGCATTTTTCTTGAATTTTCCGTTTTCGGATTCGGTATATACTAGAACAGACATATGTGAATTTCTTTGGATTTGAGTGCGATTAAATGACTTTGGCTTCGTTGTGCAACAGGTTGACGAGTTCCTGGACATTCTCGGCATCCACCAGTTTTACGGGGCCTTTCGGTGCCGGTTTGTCAAAGGTTTTATCGGTAGTTGACTGTACGGCCTCAACGGGTTCCACTACGCTGAGTTTTTTCTGTCGTGCCATCATGATGCCTCTCATATTGGGGATGCGAAGGTCAGATTCCTCCACCAGGCCTTTTTGTCCGCCTATGATCAGTGGGAGGGAGGTTTCCAGTGTCTCCTTTCCACCGTCTATTTCGCGTACGGCTTTGGCTTTGTTCCCATCGATCTCCAGGCCGATACAGGTATTCACAAAATTAAGGCCGAGCATGGCTGCTATGATCCCGGGGACCATCCCACCATTGTAATCAATGGATTCCCTTCCTGCTATGATCAGGTCATAACCTCCGTTTTTGATCACTTCAGCCAGTTGCTGTGCCACAAAGAACCCATCTGTGGGTTCCGCATTGATCCTGATCCCTTCGTCTGCCCCGATGGCAAGAGCCTTCCGCATGGTCGATTCCACCGCAGGTCCGCCTACGGTTGCCACGTGAACAGTGGCACCTTGCTTTTCCTTCAACCACATGGCACGGGTGAGCCCGAACTCATCATTGGGATTGATCACGAACTGCACCCCGGTGGTATCGAATTTCGTGTTGTCAGCCGTAAAATTGATCTTAGAGGTGGTATCCGGAACATTGCTGATACATACTAATATCTTCATCTGAGTATTACTGATTTTGTGAAATATTACATCGTCAAAGATAACCAATAAAAACAAAAAATACTATGCATGCATAATAAATTTTTAAAATGTTTTTGGCACTACCTCCGGTTTAATTGATGGATTATTTCCTATTTTTGTTCGCCTTTGAATGAAATTTCAAGTAGAGAACTAAAAGCATATGAAGACTATACAATTCAGGGAAGCGATCGCGGAGGCCATGTCGGAAGAAATGAGGCGTGACGAATCCATTTACCTCATGGGTGAAGAAGTGGCAGAATACAACGGAGCGTACAAAGCCTCCAAAGGAATGCTGGATGAATTTGGACCCCGCAGGGTCATTGACACCCCTATCTCGGAACTCGGGTTTGCAGGGGTAGGCGTGGGTTCTGCCATGAACGGCAACCGACCCATCATAGAGTTCATGACCTTTAACTTTGCCCTGGTGGGGATTGACCAGATCATCAACAATGCCGCAAAGATCCGGCAGATGTCCGGAGGACAGTTCGACTGCCCCATTGTATTCCGCGGACCTACGGCCTCAGCGGGTCAGCTGGCGGCAACCCATTCTCAGGCCTTCGAAAGTTGGTATGCCAACTGCCCGGGTCTGAAAGTGGTGGTTCCATCGAACCCCAAAGATGCCAAAGGCCTTCTCAAATCAGCCATACGGGATAACGACCCCGTGATCTTCATGGAGTCTGAGCAGATGTACGGGGACAAAGGCGAAGTGCCGGAAGGGGAATATACGATCCCCCTGGGCGTGGCGGAGGTGAAGCGGGAAGGGAAAGACGTGACCATTGTCTCTTTCGGAAAGATCATCAAGGAAGCCTACAAGGCAGCTGAAGAACTGGAGAAAGAAGGGATACAGTGCGAGATCATCGACCTCAGGACCGTAAAGCCCATGGACACGGAGACCATCCTAACATCCGTGAAAAAGACCAACCGCCTGGTGATCCTCGAGGAGGCGTGGCCGTTTGGAAACGTGGCTACAGAGATCACCTACCAGGTGCAGCAAAAGGCCTTCGACTTTCTCGATGCGCCCATAGCCAAGATCAATACGGCAGATACGCCAGCACCTTATTCTCCTGTACTGCTCGAAGAATGGCTGCCCAACCACGAGGATGTGATCCGGGCCGTAAAAAAGGTAATGTACAAGTAAGAATACCACAATATTCCTGACAAAACTTCGTCTTCATAATGCAGGCGAAGTTTTTTTATCCGTAATTTTTCAGGGTATTTAAGCAGAAATACAGGGGGTTGCATATAAGGGTGAACCGTTTCCCCAACAGAACGCCGAGCGTTGCACTATGAGAAGAAGCCTTTTCTTGATCCTTTCCCTCCTTTCAGGTCTCTGTTGGGCACAAACCAAGGTGAGCGGGATCGTCGTGGACGAAGCCGGCGACCCGGTGGCCTTTGCCAACGTTATCTTCCCCAATTCTACCCAGGGGACCATCACCAATGATAATGGGCGATTCTATCTCGAATCGGATAGGAGGTACAACAGTATTCTCGTTTCGTTTATCGGCTACCAGACCCTTGAAGTGCTCTTGCCTGCGGCTGTGAATTACGACCTCACCATCGTACTGCTGGAGGGGGGACAGCTCGATGAGGTGGTTGTCTACTCGGGCAAGCAATCCAAAAAGAACAATCCGGCCATTGATATCCTGAGGAAGATCTGGGCTAAGAAGAGGATCAACGGTCTTCGAATGTTCAAACAATACGAATATGACAAATACGAAAAGATCGAGTTCGACCTCAATAGCATTGACAGTGCCCTGATCAACAGCCGCATGTTCCGGGGCCTGGAATTTATCTTTGCCGACCTGGATACTTCCCGCATCACGGGAAAGACCTACCTGCCGATCTTCCTCAACGAGGTATTTTCCAAGGTGTACGGGGATAACCTCCTCCAGAAGGAAAGGGAGGATGTACTCGGAAACAGGAATTCTGGTTTCAGCAACAACCAGGCGATCACTGCCTTCGTACAGGACCTGTACTCGGATTATGACATCTATGCGAACTATCTGAAATTCTTTGATAAGAGTTTTACGAGTCCGCTCTCCCGGACAGGGATCGACGTATACAACTACGTCCTGTCAGACAGCACCTTTGTAGACAATAAGTGGTGCTATCACATCATCTACTACCCCAGGAGGAAGAACGAACTTACTTTTAAAGGTGATTTTTGGGTGAACGATACCACCTTCGCCATTAAAAAGATCAACCTCGAGGTTACCAAGAGCGCCAACATCAACTGGGTGAAGGAGATCTATATAGAGCAGGAATTCGAAGTGGTCAGCGATTCGGTCTTCCTGCTGAAACGGGATTATATGCTCTCCGATTTTGCCCTCAACAAAAAAGAGACCTCCAAAGGGATCTACGGAAAACGCACTACGGTCTATGACCATTACGTCTTTGACAACCCAAGGCCGGATACTTTCTACAAAACGTCCACAGACCCCTACGATCCAAGGGTCTTTCAGCAGGACAGTGCCTTCTGGAACAGGAACAGGCTGGAATCCCTGAACAAGGATGAAAGCGGTATCTATACCCTCCTGGATACACTGAAGACCGTGCCCAAATTCAAGACCTATTACAACCTGGTCAGTATCCTTGGATCAGGATATGTGGAGGTCGACAAATGGAATCTCGACATAGGGGATATCTACAGCACCTTCGGGTACAACGATGCCGAGGGGATCCGTCTCCGGGGAGGAGCCCGTACCTTCTTCGGGCAGAACGATCCATGGCGACTGGAAGGCTACATGGCCTACGGGTTTTTGGATCGCAAATTCAAACACGGATTCTCCGCCAAGTTCCTGCTGGACAGGAAAAGCAGGCTCATCATCTCAGGAGGCAATCGCAGGGATATCGAACAGCTGGGACTCAGCCTGACAGCCACGAATGACGTCCTTGGCAGGAGCGTCGCCTCCTCTTCCGTCCTCACCGTAGGGAACAACAGTCGCCTTTCCAACATCAACCTGAGCACCTTGAACCTGGAGGCAGAACCCCTCAGGAATTTCAGGGTGCGGTTCGGGGGATCTTTCCGTACCCTGAGCTCGGCCTTGCCGGAGGCTTTTAACCTGGATTATCTAGATCCGGATTCTCCAACGGGTATTTCCTCTGAGGTGAAGCAGTTCGACCTGATCACCAGCCTGATCTTCACCCCCGGGAAACGCACCATTGGCTATGGGGTAGAAAGGCGGGATGTGAACGACGAATACGCCACCCTCTTCATGAATTACACCAGGGGCCTGGAAGGGTTTCTGGAAAGCGACTTCAACTATACCAGGTATCAGTTCTCCTATACACAACCCTGGCAGATCGGGGGTTTTGGCCGACTTCTTAGTACCGTGGAAATGGGCAAGACGGTGGGGACGGTGCCCCTGAGCCTGCTCAATGTGATCCCGGGCAACCAGACCCTGTTCACCCTGTACAATACCTTTCCAAACCTCGATTTCTACGAATTCGTGACGGACACCTACGTGGCCCTGCACCTGGAACAGAATTTCAACGGCAGGTTCTTTTCGCGCATCCCAATGATACGGGACTGGAATCTCCGGGAGATCGTGGGGATCAGGGGCGCCTGGGGGCAGCTTTCAGACGAGAACATCGCCCTGAACAGTCCTGCCAACATCCCCCTTATTGCCCCTTCCGATAAGATCTACTGGGAGTATTCCATTGGTGTAGGGAATATCTTCAAGGTCTTCAGACTCGATTTCAATTTCAGGGGGAATTACCTGGAAAACCCCGAAGCAAGGCCGTTCAGTGTTACCGGGACCTTTGGCTTCCACTTCTGATACGGTCATGCGCCTGCCTCCCATTCCCATCCCTTTCCAGCGAAATTATTGCTTTTTTATTCTAATCCGTTTTACTACTTTTGCAGCCGCTTTAACAGATAAATAACAAATCAAAATGGAATTGATCGTAACCCTTTTACCGGCATTTGGTGTGCTCGCCTTGCTGTTCGTATTATTCAAAAACATATGGGTGTCCAAACAGGAAGTAGGAGATGCCAATATGGCCAGGATCGCCAAAAATATAGCGGACGGTGCCATGTCTTTCCTCAAAGCAGAATACAAGATCTTGTCGATCTTCGTGGTGGCTGTAGCCATCCTGCTTTACTTCAAAGGTGAAAATGAAGTGGGATCCAATGGAATGGTTGCCCTGTCCTTCGTGGTAGGTGCCATCTGTTCGGCCCTGGCCGGATTCATCGGGATGAGGGTCGCGACCAAAGCGAATGTACGGACCACTCAGGCTGCCAGGACTTCCCTCGGCAAGGCTCTTGAAGTGGCTTTTGCCGGAGGTTCCGTCATGGGACTGGGTGTTGTCGGATTGGGTGTTCTGGGCCTTAGTAGCCTGTTCATGCTCTACCAGAATATCTGGCCTGAGGCAGAAAACCTGGCCATGGTACTGAACGTTCTTTCAGGCTTTTCGCTTGGGGCATCATCCATTGCTCTCTTTGCCCGTGTTGGGGGAGGGATCTATACAAAAGCTGCAGACGTAGGGGCTGACCTCGTTGGGAAGGTGGAAGCCGGTATCCCTGAGGACCACCCCCTCAACCCGGCCACGATCGCGGATAACGTTGGTGACAATGTTGGGGATGTGGCAGGTATGGGAGCCGACCTTTTCGAATCCTATGTGGGTTCCATTATCGGGACCATGGTCCTGGGAGCGTATATCCTTACCCCTGAATTTGGTGGCCTGGGTGCGGTTTACCTGCCTCTGGTGCTGGCAGCAGTAGGGATCATCATGTCCATCCTGGGGACTTTCTTTGTCAAAGTAAAAGAAGGAGGTAACCCCCAGACCGCATTGAATATAGGGGAATTTGGATCTGCATTTTTCATGATCGTCGCCTCCTATTTCGTCATTCACGCCATGATACCTGATACCGTATCCGGATTGCCCTTTGGTGCCATGGGCGTTTTTTGGGCGACCATCGCCGGTCTGGTAGCCGGACTCGGGGTGGGAAAGATCACGGAATACTATACAGGTACAGGTACCAAGCCGGTGAGTGCCATTGTGCGGCAGTCTGAGACCGGAGCCGCAACGAACATCATTGCCGGCCTCGGGGTTGGGATGATGTCTACGGCCGTGCCGATCATCCTGATCGCTGCAGCCATTCTCGTATCCCATCATTTTGCAGGACTTTACGGAATAGCTATTGCAGCCGTGGGAATGCTGGCTAATACGGGTATTCAGCTGGCTGTTGATGCCTATGGACCTATTTCTGACAACGCAGGAGGTATCGCCGAGATGGCTGAACTTCCCAAAGAAGTGCGGGAGAGAACCGATAAACTGGATGCCGTTGGGAATACCACCGCAGCCATTGGTAAAGGATTTGCCATCGCTTCTGCTGCCCTGACAGCGCTCGCCCTCTTTTCAGCTTTTATGAAGGTGGCTAATGTAACCGCTATTGACGTAAGCCGTCCCGATATCATGGCCGGGTTACTGGTAGGGGGAATGCTGCCCTTCGTCTTTTCAGCCCTCTCTATGAATGCTGTGGGCCGTGCGGCCATGGCCATGATCGAGGAGGTAAGGCGGCAGTTCAGGGACATCCCAAAACTGAAAGCTGCCCTGGAGGTGATGAGAAAATACGACTCAGATATTTCCAAGGCCTCAGCCGCTGACAGAAAGATCTTTGACGAGGCTAACGGGGTGGCTGAATACGAAAAGTGTGTGGCTATCTCTACTCAGGCTTCCATTAAAGAAATGGTGTTGCCCGGATTGCTGGCCATTGCCGTGCCTGTTGCTATCGGTTTTATCGGCGGCGCTGAAATGCTCGGCGGCCTCCTGGCGGGTGTTACCACCGCAGGTGTACTGATGGCGATCTTCCAGTCGAACGCAGGAGGTGCATGGGACAACGCCAAGAAAATGATCGAGGCCGATGGAAGAAAAGGGACCGATGCCCATAAAGCTGCTGTTGTAGGGGATACCGTAGGTGACCCGTTCAAGGATACTTCCGGACCCTCTCTGAACATCCTGTTAAAGCTCATGTCCGTAGTGGCCCTGGTGATCGCACCCAGTATTGCCCTGTCTGCAGATGAGATGACGGCTTACAACCAGGATAAAATGTCCACGGTTGCAGTGGAGCAGAGTATGCAGAAAGAGGTGAACGTAAACATGCAAAAGAACGAGGATGGTACCGTAACAGCCACCGTCGTGACCACCACAACCAAAAATGGTGAAGAGATCCTTGATGAGCAGGTGTTCTCCGGCACCATGGAAGAGGTGAAAGCTAAGATCGAAGCCCTGAATGATCTGAAAGACGGGGCAGAGGTACGCATTAAAAAAGTGATCAAAAAGGAGGTTGAACAGAACTAGACATCCTTTAAACTGGATAAAAAAACCCCTGAGAGATCAGGGGTTTTCTTTTTGATATTGTTTGATGGGGATTTAAAAAAGTCCGTGGATCTCTGCATCGATCCTGTTGATCACCTCTCCGAGGTGTTCGGGGTTATCGACAAAGTCGACCCGATCCACATCCACGATCAGGAGATTGCCTTTCTGGTAGCCGTGGACCCAGGCCTCATAGCGCTCATTCAAACGGCTGAGGTAGTCGATGGAGATACTGTTCTCGTACTCCCTCCCTCTTTTGTGGATCTGGTTCACCAGGTTGGGGATGGAACTCCTGAGATAGATCAGCAGGTCCGGAGGCTGCACGAGGCTCTCCATAAGTTCGAACAGGCTCGTATAATTCGTAAAGTCCCTGTTGGTCATCAGCCCCATGGCGTGCAGGTTGGGTGCGAAGATGTGTGCATCCTCATAGATGGTCCGGTCCTGTATCACGTTTTTGCCGCTTTCACGGATCTTGAGGATCTGCCTGTACCTGCTGTTTAGGAAATAGATCTGCAGGTTAAAACTCCACCGTTCCATCTGAGTGTAGAAATCATCCAGGTAGGGGTTATCGACGACATCCTCATAATGGGCCTCCCACTTGTAATGTTTGGCTAGCAGTTCGGTCAGGGTTGTCTTTCCTGCCCCGATGTTTCCGGCAACGGCGATATGCATAGGATCCTTATATTAGGATTTTGGTTTTTGAAAGGACAGCAATATACAAAGTATATCCACTTCATGGAAAAACTTTTCGGTGTAATCACAGGATTTTGAGCCCTTGACGCCGGGAGCCGTTATAGATAAAAATATAGGTTCAAAAGTGGGAGCCAAATTTTGTGAAGACCTAAATTAGCCCTACTTTTGGAGTCGAAATAAGAGGACGGATTTGACTGATTGCAACCTCTGAAAAAATGCTAAAGCAGTTTCTAGCGGATACCCCGCGATTCAAACTCCTTACAGCATCACTTAAGTCCGGAACTCGCCTAAGAAGATTAAGGTTATGCCCTATTTGTTTACGTCCGAATCTGTGAGTGAAGGCCATCCTGACAAGATCGCAGACCAGATCAGCGATGCCCTCCTTGACAACTTCCTCGCTTTCGACCCTGAGAGCAAGGTCGCCTGTGAGACCCTGGTCACGACCGGGCAGGTGGTCCTGGCCGGGGAGGTGAAAAGCCATACCTATGTCGATTTGCAGCAGATCACCCGGGATGTGATCAACCAGATCGGTTACACCAAAGGGGCGTATCAGTTCAGCGGGGATTCCTGCGGGATCATTTCCCTGATCCACGAACAGTCCAAGGACATCAACCAGGGGGTAGACCGGGGGACCAAGGAAGAACAGGGGGCCGGAGACCAGGGGATGATGTTTGGCTATGCAACACGGGAGACCGAGAATTACATGCCACTCGCCCTGGACATCTCCCATAAGCTCCTTCTGGAGCTGGCGGCCCTGCGCAGGGAGAATAACGAGATTACCTACTTAAGGCCCGATGCCAAGGCACAGGTCACCATAGAGTATTCGGATGACAATGTACCCCTCCGTATAGATACGATCGTGATATCCACCCAGCACGACCCATTTCATGAGGATGATACGAAGATGCTCAAGATCATCAAGAGTGATTTGCTGACCATCCTCATATCCAGGGTGAAAAATAGGTTGCCTGAAAAGATTCAGGCCCTTTTTACCGATGACATCAAATACTTCATCAACCCCACAGGGAAATTCGTGATAGGAGGTCCTCATGGGGATACCGGGCTTACCGGCCGGAAGATCGTAGTGGACACCTATGGAGGGAAAGGAGCCCACGGGGGGGGAGCGTTCAGCGGAAAAGACCCTAGCAAAGTAGACCGAAGTGCGGCCTACGCGGCCCGCCACGCTGCCAAGAACCTGGTGGCAGCCGGGGTTGCCGATGAGATCCTGGTTCAGATCAGCTATGCGATTGGGGTTGTACAGCCAACTTCAGTATTTGTGGATACCTACGGGACGGCCAAGGTGGACCTTACGGATGGGGAGATCGCAAAGATCGTTTCCAAACTCTTTGATTTCAGGCCTTTTGCCATTGAAGAGCGGCTGAAACTCAGAAATCCGATCTACCTGGAGACCGCGGCTTATGGCCATATGGGA
>JBFKPJ010000051.1:0-16025 GCA_041628355.1 Muriicola sp.
CTGGTAAGTAGGGCACTAATTCTGAAGATACAAACAATATCTTTTTACCATTCATACAGGTCGACTTTAATTTATCGCGGAAACGTAGCCGCAAAATTACAAAAATTATGCAGATTAGCCGTAATTATAGTAAGTTTGCACCCTTTTTAAACTGTCTTATGAAGTTGATTTCTGGCAGGAAAGAACTGCTCGATCACCTGGATTCTCTCAGGGGTTCCCGGGGAACCCTCGGACTGGTTCCCACCATGGGTGCCCTGCATGAGGGCCATCTGAGCCTGGTGAAGAAAGCCCTTGCCGAAAATGATGCTGTTGTGGTCACGATCTTTGTCAACCCCACCCAGTTCAACAACCCTGAAGACCTGAAAAAATATCCAAAGACCCTTGATGAGGATATTACCCTGTTGAGAACTGCCGGCCCAGGGATCACCGTATTTGCTCCGGCGATAGAGGAGTTGTACGGGGAAGAGGTCACTTCAAAAGAATACTTCTTTGACGGACTTGACAAGGTGATGGAAGGGGCTTTCCGGCCCGGCCACTTCAATGGGGTAGCGACTATAGTACAGAAGTTGTTTGAACTCATAAAGCCCGATAAGGCCTATTTTGGGGAGAAGGACTTCCAGCAACTGCAGATCGTGAGAAATCTCACTGAGAACCTGCCATTCGAGCTTCGGATCGTTGGGTGTCCTATCATGCGCGAACCCCATGGATTAGCTATGAGTTCCAGAAACCGACTGCTTTCCAGGGAAATGAGAAAAAAGGCGGGAGTGATCTACAGGACCCTGAAAGAAGCCAGGCGTATGTTTGGCACGGAAAATGCGACTAAAATAGGCGAATATGTGTCGGATGTATTCTCCAGAGAAACCGATATGGAGCTGGAATACTTCCAGATCGCTGACGAGGCAACCCTTACACCTGTGATAAAAAAGCAGGAAAACAGGAAATACAGGGGATTTATAGCTGTCTATGCAGAAGGAATCCGGCTCATTGATAATATAGCTTTGAATTGATTATTTTTGCGCCATGAAAATTGAAGTAGTTAAATCCAAGATACACAGGGTAAAATGTACCGGGGCTGACCTTAACTATATAGGTAGTATCACTATAGACGAAGACCTGATGGATGCCGCAAATATCATCAGGGGCGAAAAGGTCCAGATAGTGAACAACAACAACGGGGAACGGCTTGAGACCTACGCCATACCCGGACCCAGGAACTCAGGTGAAGTGACCCTCAACGGAGCCGCGGCGAGGAAAGTGGCCGTGGGAGATGTCCTTATCCTCATTACTTACGCCTGGATGGAACTGGAAGAAGCTAAAAGTTTCGAACCGTCCATGATCTTTCCCAACGAAGAGAACAATTTGTTAAACTAGCCTTTGAACACCCGTTTCAAAAGACTTCTCAAGATCGTCATCCCCATACTCCTGGGAGTCCTTTTGGTATGGTACTCCTACAGCAATACCTCCCCCGATGACAGGAGGGAGATCTTCAAGTACATACGGGAAGCCGACCTGCTCTGGGTGGGGATCTCTGTCGGTATCGGGATCCTGAGCCACATTTCGAGGGCTATCCGATGGAACTACCTATTGGAGCCTATGGGATACAAACCCAGGATCAGGAACAATGTCCTCTTTATCCTCATCGCCTATTTCGCCAACCTGGGCATCCCCAGGTCAGGGGAGGTCCTGAGGGCTACGGCCCTGGCCACCTATGAGAAGGTACCCTTCCAGAAAGGTTTCGGCACCATCGTGACAGAACGGGTGATCGACCTCCTGATGCTGTTACTGATTATTTTTATAGCCCTGATCTCTCAGACCAACATCATCCTGTCCTACCTGAAAGCGAATGGGATCGGCCTTACGGCCACGCTCATCCTCGTGGCAGTGGGGATATCCATGCTTTTTGTGTTCCTGGCATTCCTGCGAAGGTCCAGTTCGCGGCTGGCCATCAAACTGAAGGACCTTGTCAAAGGCCTTCTGGACGGGGTGATGAGCATCTTCAGGATGAAATACAAATGGCTCTTCCTCTTCCACACCCTCTTTATTTGGGGGGCTTATATCGCCATGTTCTGGGTGATCAAATATACGGTTCCGGAAACCCTGTCCCTCTCCTTCTCCGAGTTCCTCGTCGCGTTCATCGCCGGTGCCTTTGCGATGTCTACGACCAACGGGGGCATTGGCCTCTATCCGATCGCGGTAAGCAAAGCCCTGTCCATTTACGGGATCAGCGCTGTTTCAGGCGATGCCTTTGGCTGGATCATGTGGATTGCCCAGACCCTCATGGTGGTGGTATTTGGGGCAATATCTTTTCTACTCTTACCGTTATTGAACAGGAACCGATAGGTTTCATTCAAAACCAAAAACCAACTCTATGAGAAGTTCCATAATCATGGTCCTTGGGATTCTGATCTCCCAACTGGCATGTGCCCAGGTTACCCATGAAATTTTCGAATCCTTCAAACTGCAGGAAAGAAGGAATGTTTCCTACTACTTCCCCGAAGACTATTCTACAGATAAGAAATACCCCCTGGTAGTGGTCCTGGACGCCGAGTACCTCTTTGACCAGGTCGTTGCCAATGCCAAATTCTACAGCCGGTTCGAGGGAATGCCCGAAGTGATCGTCGTGGGGATCAACCAGAGCCGGGATGACCTTCGATGGGAGGATTGCGCCTTTGAGGAGGATTCAGGCCTGCCCACGGATAAGGGGAAACTGTTCTACGAATTCATAGGCATGGAGATCGTCCCCTACCTCGATACCAAGTTCAGTACCGCTCCGTTCAGGGTGTTTATCGGATACGATATCACCGCCAATTTCGGCAATTATTACCTCTTCAATGAGCAGTCCTTCTTCAGTGCGTTCATCAGCATCGCCCCAAGGCTGGCCCCCGAAATGGAAGTAAGGGTGCCCGAGCGGATCCTGGCCATGGACCAGCAGATCTTTTATCACCTGATCACCAGCGGGGATAAACAAAACGCGAAAAATGGGATCGGTATACTCGACCAGAACCTCAGGTCAATTCAGAAACCTACCTTCCATTATTCTTTCGATGCTTATCCGGACGCCAATCAGGTGTCCGTGGTCACATACGGATTGGGAAAGGCCTGGGATAAGATGTTCGAGATCTTCAAACCCATCTCACCCAAGGAATACAAAGAGGAGATCCTCACTTCCGAGGAGCCGGTGATCAAATACCTGGAGGATAAATATGGAACTATTGAAGAGCTATTCGGCTTCAGGAAAGGGGTTAGCGTGAACGATGTCATGGCCATTTATGCAGCGACCCGAAAAAAGGAGGATTTTGAATCCCTCAAGTCCCTCTCGGATCTGTGCAAGAAGGAATACCCGGACACCATGATGGGCTTTTACTTCGAAGGCGAATATTACGAACATCTGGGCGAGGCTAAAAAGGCCCTGCGGACCTTTGAAAAGGCATTCGGGATGCAGGAAATCGACTTTATTACCAAGGAACTGGCCCTGGAGAAGATCGATGCGATCAAAGCCGATTTTGGTTTCTAAAAACCATTTGCTTTACTGAATACGGCACCCCGCTTTTTAGCGGGGTGTTTCTTTTGTTATTCGGGCGAACCACAATATCTTTAGCCGTACTATGGCCAAGACAAAAACCGCCTTTTTCTGCCAGAATTGTGGCACCCAGTTCGCCAAATGGGCCGGACAATGCTCAGCCTGCAAGGAATGGAATACCATCGTGGAAGAGGTGGTGCAGAAAGAGGTGAAACCCGACTGGAAACCGATGGTCAACGGCGGTCCCAGAACCGCATCACCCGTAAGCATCTCAGAAATAGATACGGATGAAGAGCGTCGATTCGACCTCAAAGACCAGGAATTCAACAGGGTCCTCGGGGGCGGGTTGGTTCCCGGGTCCATGGTCCTGCTGGGAGGGGAACCCGGAATCGGAAAAAGTACGCTCCTCCTTCAAATCGCCCTTCGCCTGCCCTATAAAACCCTCTATGTTTCCGGGGAAGAAAGCCTGAAGCAGATCAAGATGAGGGCTCAGCGCATCCATCCGGACAGCGAGAATTGCTTGGTCCTGACCGAGACCAAAACCCAGGTGATCTTCAGGCAGATCAGGGAAGTATCTCCGGATATCGTAATCATCGATTCTATCCAAACCCTGCATTCTGACCATATAGAATCCTCTGCGGGAAGCATATCCCAGATCCGGGAATGTACTGCGGAGCTCATCCGCTTCGCCAAAGAGACGGGTACCCCTGTGATCCTCGTCGGGCATATCACCAAGGACGGGACCATTGCGGGGCCTAAGATCCTGGAGCATATGGTAGATACCGTACTCCAGTTCGAAGGAGACCGGAATTACATGTACCGCATCCTGCGGGCCCTAAAAAACCGTTTTGGTTCCACGGCAGAACTTGGGATATACGAAATGCAGGGCAGCGGCCTGAGGGAGGTCAGCAATCCCTCTGAGATCCTTATTTCCAAATACGATGAGGCCCTGAGCGGCACCGCCATCGTGGCCACCCTGGAAGGCATGCGGCCCTTACTGATCGAGATTCAGGCCCTGGTGAGCACTGCTGTCTACGGCACCCCTCAGCGCACAGCCACGGGGTTCAATGCCAAGAGGCTGAATATGCTCCTGGCCGTCCTGGAAAAAAGGGCGGGCTTCAAACTCGGTGCCAAGGACGTATTCCTCAACATCACCGGAGGTATCTCTGTAGATGACCCGGCTATTGACCTGGGAGTGGTGGCAGCCGTTCTTTCCAGCAATGCCGATATCCCCCTTGAGAAAGGCATTTGCTTTGCAGCCGAGATCGGACTGGCAGGGGAAGTCAGGCCGGTACGGAGGATAGATCAGCGTATCCTGGAAGCCGAGAAACTCGGGTTCACCCGGATCTTTGTTTCCAAGAACAACAAGATCGGCCTGAAAAAGCACGACATCCTCATCAGCAAGGTGTCTAAGATAGAAGACGTGATCCGGGAATTGTTCGGCTGATTTAACCGGATAATTTTTACCTTTAGGGATCTTCAAAACCACACTTATGAAAGCATTTGCAGGCATCCTTTTATGTATGTCATTCCTCGTATCATGCCAGCATACCCCCAAGGAAGAAAAACAGGAAGACAGCTCCTGCGAGGAGTACCTGAGTTTTGAGAGCCGGGACGACCAGTTTACGGGGGGGATCAAAATGATCCCTGTCACCACGGACAAAGGCACTTTTAAGGTCTGGACAAAACGCGTGGGGAACAACCCGGCGAAAAAGGTGTTGTTGCTTCATGGCGGACCCGGAATGACCCATGAACTTTACGAATGCTTTGACGGGTATTTTCCTCAGGAAGGGATAGAATATATCTATTATGACCAGCTGGGATCCTATTACAGTGATCAGCCAGACGATCTCAGTCTCTGGACCACAGAACGTTTCGTGGAAGAAGTGGAACAAGTGCGAAAAGCCCTAGGACTGGATGCTTCCAATTTTTACCTGCTGGGGCAATCATGGGGAGGGATCCTGGCCATGGAATACGCCCTCAAATACCAGGACAACCTCAAAGGCCTGGTCATCTCGAATATGATGAGCAGTATCCCTGAATACAACTCCTATGCCCAGACGGTACTGGGACCTCAAATGGACCCGGAGATCTACGAGGAGATCAAAGCCATGGAGGATGAGGAGGATTTTGGCAATCCCAGATATGGCGAATTGCTTTTTGAACATTACTACACGGAACACGTCCTGAGAATGCCGACGGATCAATGGCCGGAAGCGGTGATGCGGACCCTGAAGCACGCCAACAACCAGGTGTATGTCCACATGCAGGGTTACAGTGAATTTGGTATTACCGGGGATGCGACCCTAAAGGACTGGGATGTGAAGGACCGGCTGAAGGAGATCGCAGTACCCACCCTGGTGATCGGGGCCCAGTTCGATACCATGGACCCTAAACATATGGAGTGGATGTCCGGGGAAGTTCAGAACGGCAGATACCTGTATTGCCCGAACGGGAGCCATCTGTCCCAATACGACGATCAGAAGACCTATTTTGAGGGAGTGATCCAATTCGTGAATGACGTGGATCAAAAGACCTTTTAGGTCAGGGTGCCGGATCCGGGATCTCCTGGTGGATCGCTTCAATCCCCTTTAATACGTCCTCCGAAAGGTCCACGTGGATACTGCCGATGTTTTCCTTCAACTGTGCCATGGAGGTCGCCCCGATGATGTTGCTGGTCAGGAAAGGCCTGGAGGTCACATAGGCCAGGGCCATCTGCGGGAGGGAAAGCCCGTGTTCCCGGGCCAGGTCATAATACTTCTGGGTGGCCTTCATCGCCTGGGCATTGCTGTATCTCCCGTATTGAGGAAAAAGGGTGATCCGGGCATTTTCCGGTTTCTTCCCCCCGAGGTACTTCCCGCTCAGGACCCCGAATCCCAGAGGGGAATAGGCCAGCAGACCGATCTTTTCACGTATGGATATCTCCGAAAGCCCCACTTCAAAGGTCCGGTTAAGCAGGCTGTAGGGATTTTGGATGGTGATCATACGCGGCAGACTGTCGTGCACCTTGCTCTCTTCCAGGAACCTCATCGTGCCCCACGGGGTCTCATTGGATAGCCCCACATGTCGGATCTTGCCTTCCCTGATCAGGTCCCTCAGTGTTTCCAACACCTGGTGGATGTTGTCCTCCCAGAAATCGGAAGGGTCGTGCTTGTACCCTCTCTGTCCGAAATAGTTCGTGGTCCGTTCCGGCCAGTGCAACTGGTAGAGGTCGATGTGATCCGTACGCAACCGCTCCAGGCTGCCATGGACAGCCTCAATCAGGGATTCCTTTTGGAATCCGGTAGACCTGATGAACTTGGTGAACCCTGCTTTCCCTGCGATCTTGGAAGCCAGGACCACCTTGTCCCGATTTCCCCTTTTTGCAAACCAGTTTCCGATGATCTTCTCCGTTAATGCATAGCGGTCCGGATGGGCCGGGATTGGATATAACTCTGCCGTATCAAAGAAGTTGATGCCCTGGTCGAGGGCGTAATCCATCTGCTCATGGCCTTCCGCTTCCGCGTTCTGTTTCCCCCAGGTCATGGTACCCAGGCAGATCTTGCTCACTTCGATATCGGTATGCGGCAACTTGGTATAGATCATTGTAATCCGGTTTGATTTTCGGCCGCAAAGGTAGGGATCAGACCGAAGATATAAAATTAAGGAGTATCCAGTTCCACCAGGATGGGGCAATGGTCGCTGTGCTTCGCAGCCGAAAGGATCACGGACCTCCGAAGACGGTCCTCCAGGGGTTTGCTGACCATCCCGTAATCCAGGCGCCAGCCCTTGTTATTGTTGCGCGCATTGGCCCGGTAGGTCCACCAGGTATACTGGTGGGGCTCCTGGTTGAAATAACGGAAGCTGTCTATGAATCCACTGTCGATGAAATTGCCGATCCATTCCCGTTCTACGGGGAGGAAGCCGGATACATTCTTGTTCCTGACCGGGTCGTGTATGTCAATGGCCCGGTGGCAGATATTATAGTCGCCCAGGATCACCAGGTTCGGGTTCTCCTTCTTCAGGTCATCCACGTAGTCCTGGAAATCCGCCATATACTGAAGCTTGTGATCCAGCCTCTCTATGTTCGTCCCGGAAGGGATATAGAGGCTCATCACGGAGATCCCGTCTATATCGGCCCTAAGGTTCCTGCCCTCCCTGTCCATATAATCGATCCCCGTTCCGAATTCCACATGATCCGGTTCTTTTTTGGTGAGGATGGCCACACCGCTATACCCTTTCTTTTCCGCACTGAACCAGTAGTGGAAGGGGTATCCTGCCTTTTCAAACAGGCTCACATCAAGTTGCTCTTCCATGGCCTTGATCTCCTGCAGGCATACCACATCGGGGTCTACGCTCTCCAGCCATTCCAGGAATCCTTTGTTGAGGGCAGCGCGGATCCCATTCACATTGTAGGATACGATCTTCATGCATTTGAATTTCGGCCGAAAATAAAGAATCTCATGCATTTGAGGAAATTGGAACCAAGGGCATTTGCATCAGTGCACTATGAAAATTTGGAGAAAGTTCCCTGTTGGATTTTGGTCATTTCGACATATCTTTCCACAAAGATTTGACATATGAAATACTTCTGTTTGGTCGTTCTGTTTTTTTTCATGTCCACGAACCTACTGACTGCCCAGGACACCCTTCCCATGGAGGATACCGTTCCCGGAACGCAACAGAATGAGTTAAAGGTGAACGTGTTCAACCTGATCGCATTCAAATTTACCGATCTTACTTACGAACGCCTGATCAATGAGGAAACCTCATTCGGTTTTGGGCTCTTGTTCCGGCTCGGTGGGTACGATGAGGATATCGGATACGATCGAAGCTTTTCATTTACCCCGTTTTACCGCAAGTATTTTTCAAGGGGCTATGCCAGTGGGTTCTTTGTGGAGGGTTTTGCCATGTTGAATTCGGGCAATGAAGATGTCTATACTGATTTTGACGGGCAGACGGGAAACCTGATCCGTTCTGAAGAGCAGTATACGGACTTTGCCCTGGGGGTGAGTATAGGGGGGAAATTCATATCCAAAAGAGGATTTCTGGCAGAAGTATACGGCGGTATAGGCCGCAATTTTCTCAATGCGGATTTTGCCCCTGAGGTCGTTCCCCGTGGCGGCATTTCCCTGGGGTTCCGCTTTTAATGCGTATTTTTGCACCTCAATTTTTTGGAATGAGGTCGGTCTTTATATTACTCCCCTGTCTTTTCTTCACCCTTGTGTCATACGGTCAGAATACCGTACCACCTGATAGTGTCACGGTTTTACCTGAGGTCCTGCTGCTCGAAGAACAAAAGGTAAAGCAGACCGAAGGGATCATCCCTTCCCAGATCATAGGGGAGAAGATCTTTGACAATTTCAGTCCGGTGGATGCGGTCTCTGCCATCAACCAGATCCCGGGCGTCTATATTCTCTCGGGGGCTTTGAACACCAACAGGATCACCGTAAGGGGCATAGGGGCCCGCACCCTCTTTGGCACAGACAAACTAAGGCTTTATTATGACGATATCCCGGTGACCAACGGAAGCGGGTTTTCCAGCATAGAGGCGTTCGACCTGGAGAATTTCAGCCAGGTGGAGGTGGTGAAAGGCCCCAAGGCCACCAGTTTCGGGACCAACCTCGGGGGTGCCATCCTACTGACGACGCGCGAAGGGTTGGGTACGGGGACCAGGTTTAATAATAATACCACTTTTGGTTCCTACAGCCTGTTTAAGAACAACCTGGCTTTTTCCCATACAGAGGAACGCTTGCGGGTTAACCTGAGTTACGAACACCTGGAGACAGACGGGTACCGGGAGAACAACAGATTCGAGAGGGACGGGATCCTTTTGCGGACTTCCCACTCCCTGGGCGACAGGGATGAGATCGGGATCCTGGTCAACTATATAGATTACACCGCCCAGATCCCCAGTTCCCTGGGCATCACCGCATTCGGGGAGGATCCCACCCAGGCGGCCTTTACCTGGGCCGCTTCAAAAGGTTTTGAGGACAACAGGTATACCCTGGTTGGCCTGAATTACACCCATCGGTTCTCCCCCGGTTTCAGGAACACGACCAGTGTCTTCTACTCTTACCTCGACCATTATGAAGCCAGGCCTTTCGGCATCCTGGACGAGTATACCAACGGCTTTGGGATGCGTACCCATTTCAGGGGTTCCATGGACCTCTTTGATCGAAAGGCAGCCTATTCATTTGGAACCGAACTCTACAAGGACGAATACACCTGGAGGGAATATGAGAATGACTATCAGGACAACGACGGGGAAGGAAGCCTTCAGGGCGACCTGTTTGCGGACAACAGGGAATTCAGAGACCAGATCAATGCCTTTGGAACCCTGAACATGGAGATCCTGAAAGATCTGGATCTTCAGCTTGGGCTGAATATCAACCATACCCGCTATGATTTCCGGGACCTGTTCAATACAGGAGATACTAACCGAAGTGCTGACAGGAATTTCAAAACCATTGTCCTGCCCAGTGCCAACCTGAATTACCGCTTCTCGGACTACCAGTCTGTCTATGCCAACATCAGCAGGGGATTCTCCAATCCGACCCTGGAGGAGACCCTTACCCCGGAGGGCGTCATCAATCCGGACATCGCACAGGAAAAAGGAATGAATTACGAGCTGGGCACCCGCTTATTCCTGCTGGATAATAAACTCAACCTGCTCATGGCTGTCTACCAGATGGATGTCAGGAACCTGCTGGTAGCGGAAAGGGTGGGCGATGACCAGTTCGTGGGAAGGAATGCCGGAAAGACGAGGCACAGGGGGCTGGAGGCCGCCGTCAACTACCGTTGGATGCTAAGTCCGGACTGGCAGCTGATGCCTTTTGTAAACTATACTTTTAACGATCACCAGTTCGTGGAGTTCGTGGATGGGGATGAGGATTTTTCGGGTAACCCGCTTACCGGGGTGCCGAAACACAGGCTCAACAACGGGGTACAAATTCAGTACGGCAACCTTTTTTTCTGGAATACCACCCACCAGTATGTGAGCAGCATTCCGCTTACAGATGCCAACACCCTTTCGAGCGAAGCCTTTCACCTCTTCGGGACCAAATGGAGATTCGAAAGGAACCTGGGCAGTAGACTGGGGCTTGGACTCAGCCTGGGGATCAACAACCTCTTCAACGTACGCTATGCCCAATCCGTCCTGATCAACACCAGGGCTTTTGGAGGTGCAGAACCGAGGTACTACTACCCCGGTAATAACCGGAATGTATATGGGAGCATCCGTCTGAGGTATACCCTGTGATCCTAGAGGATCTTTTTCAACCAGTGCCTCATCCCCACTTCCCGGTCGATCGCGGCGTGCAGGTCCTCAATGGGTAGCCGTTTCTGCTCCATGGTATCCCGGTGGCGCAGGGTCACGGTCCGGTCTTCCAGGGTCTGGTGGTCCACGGTGATACAGAAAGGTGTACCGGCCGCATCCTGTCTCCTGTACCTTCTTCCCACCGCATCCTTGTCATCGTAGGTCACGTTGAAATCCAGGCGGAGGTCATCGATGATCTGATGGGCGATCTCAGGCAGCCCGTCCTTCTTTACCAGGGGCAACACGGCGGCTTTGGTCGGCGCCAGGACCGCAGGGATCTTTAACACGGTACGCGTAGATCCGTTCTCCAATTCCTCATCCACCAGGGAATGGGCCAATACGGCCAGGAACATACGGTCCAGGCCTATGGAAGTCTCAATGACATAAGGCACATAGCTCTCCTCCAGTTCAGGGTCAAAGTACTGCAGTTTTTTTCCGGAGTATTCCTCATGGCTTCCCAGGTCGAAATCGGTTCGGGAATGGATCCCTTCCAATTCCTTAAAACCGAAGGGGAAGCGGAATTCTATGTCAGCAGCAGCGTCTGCGTAATGGGCGAGTTTCTCATGGTCGTGGAAACGGTAGTTCTCCTCCCCCATCCCCAGGGAAAGGTGCCATTTCATCCGCGTCTCTTTCCAGGCTTCATACCATTCTTTCTGGGAGCCGGGCCTGATGAAGAACTGCATCTCCATCTGCTCGAATTCCCTCATCCTGAAGATGAACTGGCGCGCGACGATCTCGTTCCTGAAAGCCTTCCCGATCTGGGCAATCCCGAAGGGAATTTTCATTCGCCCTGATTTCTGCACGTTCAGGAAATTCACAAAGATCCCCTGGGCCGTTTCAGGGCGCAGATACAGGTCCATGGCAGAATCTGCAGAGGCTCCCAGCTTGGTGCCGAACATCAGGTTGAACTGCTTGACATCCGTCCAGTTCTTGGACCCTGAGATCGGACATACGATGTCCAGTTCCAGGATCAGGTTCTTTACGTCCTCCAGGTCTTCCTTCTCCAGGGACCTGGCCAGCCTTTTGATGATGGTATCTGCCTTCTCCTGGTAATCCACCACCCTGGCATTGGTAGAGCGAAACTGGGCTTCGTCAAAGGCATCTCCAAATCGTTTGGCTGCTTTGGCCACCTCTTTCTCGATCTTGGCCTCGATCTTGGCCACGTGATCTTCCACAAGTACATCGGCCCTATACCTTTTTTTGGAATCCTTGTTGTCTATCAGCGGGTCATTGAAAGCGTCTACGTGCCCTGAAGCCTTCCAGGTGGTCGGATGCATAAAGATGGCCGCATCGATACCCACGATGTTCTCATGGAGCTGGACCATGGCCTGCCACCAGTATTCCCTGATATTTTTCTTGAGTTCTGCCCCGTTCTGAAGGTAATCGTATACCGCACTCAGGCCGTCATAGATTTCACTCGACTGGACCACATAGCCGTATTCCTTGGCGTGTGAAATAACCTTTTTAAAAATGTCCTCTTGATTTGCCATGGGGCAAAAATAGAATTTTACGCAAAGACTGGAGACATTATTTTAACTGAAATTCAGCGGTGGCGAGTAATTTTTCATCCTCGAATACATTCAGGGTATAAGTGCCGTCAAGCAGGGATCCTTCGGGTACCGTAATGAAGTCGCACACACTCATTTCCTCCCCCCTGAAGATCAGGGTTACCCTTTTGCTGTAGATATTGCCGTTCACGGAAATGACATTGGCATTGTCCTCTATGATGCCCATGTTGGGACCCAGGAATTGGAAATACAATACCTTTTCCTTTGGGGTTATTGTATTGGGATCCTCCTGTATGGTCACGCAGCCCCTTAGTTTCTCAATGGTGGATGCCTTGTTGGTCTTCATGGGCCTGCCACTCCTCATCCTGAACCCGCTCCCCTCTGTATTGATCAGGTTGAGATAGCTCTTCATCTTGAGTTCACGGCTCAACTCCTGATTCTTCCGTCTGAGCAATGCCTCGGTTTCGGCAAGGGTGTTGCTCCTGCCCTGTAACTCTTCCAGCATCTCCCGCGTCTCCTTGTACTGGCTGGCGAGCAACCTGTTGTTGTACCTCAGCAAATTATTGTTGAGCTTGATACTGTCATATTGTGCTTCCAGTTTGCGGAGCTGGGATTTAAATTCACTCAGTTTGCCTATGGTAAAATTGAGACGTCCGACGGAGTCGAGCAGTTGCTGCACCCTGTCACGGGAATCCAGTAATTCTATCTCGTTGACCTCATTCAGTGCAGACAGGCGGTCTACCTCGGTTTTCATAAGGGTCAGGTCCCTGACCAAAAGGGTCTTCTCGTCCTCCAGGTAAGCGATCTGGTTCTGGTTTTGGGCATAACTGTAATAGAAAGCGATCAGGATACCGATAATCACTGCCACTAATGTCGCCAGAATGATTTTGTAATTGAATGTATTTTGATGAAGATCCATTCGCTGGGAGGTACGTTGCCAGTAGGTTTTAATGCGTAAAGATTTGAATTTTACTAAGCTACCAAATATACTAAATGATCTCAACACGGTCCTTTTCCCCCGTGTCTGTTTTGGATGTAATGCACGATTATATCGGGGAGAGCAGATGTTGTGTGTTCCTTGTCGAGACCAATTGCCACTTACCGAATTCGATTTTTCGACAGAAAACCGTTTAGACAGGGTCTTTTACGGACGTAGCCAGATAAAAAAAGCCTCCTGTTTTCTGTATTTCCTGGAAAAAGGGATCGTTCGCAACCTGATACATCACCTCAAATACAGGAACCAACCGCAAATTGGTGTGTTCCTGGGGAAGTGGTATGGGCAAATCCTCTCCGAGGACCAGGCACTCCCCGCCCTGGATGTGGTCATCCCGGTGCCCCTACACCCGAAGAAGCTCAAAAAAAGAGGGTATAACCAGGTTTCCGGATTCAGCAGGGAAGTAGCTCAATTGCTTCAAACATCTCATCGGGAGGATCTCCTGGAGAAGAGCACCCATACCCCGACCCAAACGAGGAAATCCAGGATCTTCAGGTGGCAACACCAGCGCCCGCTATTCCGGGTGAAGAATGTTCAGGAACTGACAGGGAAAAAGGTACTCCTTTTGGATGATGTGATCACTACCGGGGCCACTCTGGAAGCCTGTGTAAACGCACTTCTGGAGGCCCCTGAAATCCAAATTTACATCGCGGCCATGGCGATGGTGCCCTGATTTTCGAATTCTGTAAATTAGTTGTTTCTTTGCCCAAACATCGGGCATTATGGTGCACTTAAAGCGATTTCTTTCCGGGATATTCCTGCTATGCCTGGCGCTCGCCCTCCATCAGTGCGCCCGCCGCGGGAGTCCGACCGGGGGCCCCAAAGACACCGAACCCCCCGTCCTGCTCAGGGCAGAACCTGAGAACCTAAGCACCAACTTCAAGGGGAATAAAATTCGCCTGTATTTTGACGAATACATCAAGCTTCAGGACATACAGAACAAGCTGATCGTTTCCCCTCCATTCAAGTATCCCCCGGAGATCAGCCCCCAGGGAGGGGCCAGTAAATACGTGGAAGTGGTGATCAAGGATACCCTGAAGGAGAACACCACCTATACCCTGAATTTTGGGGAAAGCATTGTGGACAACAACGAAAATAACCCCTATCCCTTTCTGACCTATGTCTTTTCAACCGGGGATTACCTGGACTCCCTGTCTTTGCTGGGAGTGGTAAAGGATGCCTTCAACAAGGAAACAGATGAGTTCATCAGCGTAATGCTCTATGAGATCGACTCTGCCTATACGGATACCGTGATCAGGAAGAACCCGCCCAACTACCTCGCCAATACCCAGGATAGTTTGACCATCTTTAAGCTGCAGTATCTGAAAGCAGGGAAATACCGCCTGATCGCCGTAAAGGATGAGGCCAAGAACAACCTCTATGACCCGGTGGCGGACAAGATAGGCTTTGTGGCCGATACCATCAGCCTGCCGACGGATTCCATATTCCTCTTAAGCCTCTTCAGGGAAGTGCCGGAATACAGTCCTTCCGTGCCGAAATTCGAAGCTTCCAACCGGATCCTTTTCGGATACAAGGGTCCCGGGGTTACATTGGAGATCAATCCCCTGAGCACCCTCCCGGATTCGGTGTTCACTTACCTTTCCAAAGTACCCGGAAAGGATTCCCTGAATTTCTGGTTCACTCCTTTTGAGCCCGATTCACTGGTCTTTGAGGTAGTGAACGAACGCCTCCAGAAGCGAGATACTTTTACGATCAAATCCCGCAAACTCGCCCGGGATTCCCTGGTACTTTCGCCTGCCTACCGGAGTTCCATAGGGTTTCTGGATACCATGGCCATCTCGGCCAATATCCCGATAGCAAAAAACGATACCTCCAGGATCTCCATGATCAACAGGGACTCCTTGGCTCAGCCGCTGGAAGTTACCCTGGATACCTCCCGGAACAGGATGGTCATCGGTTTTAAGAAGGAGCCCAATGAGACCTATTTCCTCAAACTCCTGCCGGATGCACTTACGGATATTTTCGGGGCGGGTAATGACACCCTGAATTATCGCCTGACTACAGGCAGTTATGCGGATTATGGCAATCTTCGCATCCGCCTGGAAACCACCCAGGGCTTTCCGGTCCTCCTTGAACTGACTGACCCGAAGGGTAAGATGATCCGTTCAGCCATAGCCCGGGAAAACGGGGTCTTTGAATTCAACCTCCTGAGTCCGGGGAAGTACCTGGTGCGCGCCATCTTTGACGCCAATGAGAACGGGCTTTGGGATACGGGCGACTTCTACAGAAAGATACAACCCGAACGGGTGGTCTATTTCCCTACTGAGATCGATGTAAGGGCCAACTGGGAACTCGAGCAGCTGTTCCTTATTGAAGAGTGAAAGGATCCCGATCCTCGAGGAACCTCAGCTGATCCCGGATCCCTTTGATATGGGATCTCTCCAGTTTTACCCTCAGGACCTCTTCCTCAGCAGAGAATGCCAACCTTTGTCCAAGGGCATCATAACAGGCCGAGTGGCCGGGGTATTCATTGCCGTTTGCATCCATTCCCACCCTGTTCACACCTATACAATAGGCCATATTCTCTATGGCCCTCGCTTTCAGCAATGTGTCCCATGCGTCAATCCTGGGTTTGGGCCAGTTGGCTACAAAGAGGAGCAGATCATAGGCATCCGTATTCCGTGCCCAAACAGGAAAACGAAGGTCGTAGCAGATCATGGGGCAGATGCGGAAGCCCCGATATTC
>JBFKPJ010000052.1:0-15871 GCA_041628355.1 Muriicola sp.
CTTTATGTCTGCCAAAAGAGAACAAAGCAAGATCCTGATCATCTACACGGGGGGTACCATCGGGATGGTCAAGGATTATCACACCGGGGCTCTCAGGGCATTCGACTTTGCCAAGGTGGTGGAGGGGATCCCCGAATTAGGTCAGCTCGACTGCGCCATTGACAGTGTATCCTTCAGATCGCCCATCGATTCCTCCAATATGAACCCTGCTCATTGGGTCACTATAGCCAGCCTAATAGAAAAGCATTACTCGGATTACGACGGGTTCGTGGTGTTGCACGGAAGCGATACGATGAGCTACACCTCCTCGGCCCTGAGCTATATGCTGGAAAACCTTGAAAAACCGGTGATATTCACGGGTTCCCAGCTGCCTATAGGCGATCTTCGCACCGATGCCAAGGAGAACCTGATCACCTCCATACAGATCGCGGCTTTAAAAGAGGAAGGCTTGCCCGTGGTCAGGGAGGTCGGACTCTATTTCGAGAATCAGCTTTACCGGGCCAACCGCACTACCAAGATCAACGCCGAACATTTCGAGGCCTTCGCCTCTCTCAATTATCCCATCCTGGCTGAATCCGGGGTGCATCTGAAAGTGCACCGCGATAACCTGTGGCGAAACCGGATCAAGAAACCACTGAAGGTGCACAAGGAGTTGGATGACCGGGTGGCCATCCTCAAATTGTTCCCGGGCTTCAACCGTGACCTTCTCAGGGGAATACTCGGCATTCCCCATCTCAGGGCCCTGGTGCTGGAAACCTATGGGGCTGGTAATGCGCCTACGGTAGACTGGCTGCTCACAGATCTCAAACAGGCAATTGACAGCGGACTCTATGTGGTAAACGTGACCCAGTGTTCCGGGGGAAGTGTGATCATGGGACAGTATGAGACAAGCAGGGAACTCGAGCGCATGTCTGTGATCAATGGTCGGGATATCACTACGGAAGCAGCTATTACCAAGCTGATGTACCTGCTTGGGAGCAAGGTATCGGGAAATTCCTTCGGGACCATATTCGAGACCTCCCTAAGGGGGGAAATGACCTAAATTTTAAGGATTAAAATTTTAAAGATCCCGATTTTTTTTGTTTCTTGGACGCCCGTTTTGGACGGAAAATAGAGAGGTGGCCGAGTGGTCGAAGGCGCACGCCTGGAAAGTGTGTATACACCAAAAGTGTATCGAGGGTTCGAATCCCTTCCTCTCTGCAAAGGTCAATTTGGAGGAGCCTCACTCCTGGGATAAAAATTAGGATTTCTAATTTTTCCACTTATATTTGTCAAGTTGGCAAAATACTAAGGATTTAATGTCCTGAAGTGCAATTCTTTTAATTATTAATTGTTTATTTTTTATATCTTTAAAACCTATTAACTAACTAAATTCAAGTTAAACAAAATGAAAAGATTATTCTCGATCCTGGCTATGGCTGGGCTATTTGTCCTAAGTACAAATACGGTAAGCGCAAAAGCGAATGCAATGGTTTCTAATCTCTCTGCAACTGTTGCTTCCGCTGCAATAATGATTCAGGAATCGCCAGCTGAAGAGATGGTGGAGGAAAAAGGATTCCAGCAAGTTTTGAAGGAGCAATTCATCCAGGGGGGTGCAGGCTTCATGGGAATCGTACTTCTCTGTCTTATTCTGGGTCTTGCGGTAGCTATTGAAAGGATCATTTACTTGAATATGGCAAGCACCAACACTGACAAATTAAAGCAACAGGTTGAAGACGCCCTGGCCTCCGGTGGGGTTGAAGCTGCCAAGGAAGTATGCCGAAACACCCGCGGCCCCGTGGCTTCTATCTACTATCAGGGTCTCGACAGGGCCGGTGAAGGAGTAGAGTCTGCTGAAAAGGCTGTGGTCGCTTACGGTGGAGTACAAATGGGACAGTTGGAGAAAAACGTATCCTGGTTGTCTCTCTTTATCGCCATCGCCCCGATGCTTGGGTTCATGGGAACTGTAATCGGTATGATCCAGGCCTTCCAAAAGATTAGTGCGGTGGGTAACCTGAGTGCCTCCCTTATTGCAGGTGATATTCAGGTAGCTCTTTTGACAACGGTATTTGGTCTTATTACTGCGATCATCCTCCAGATTTTCTACAACTACATCATCGCGAAGATCGATGGTATAGTAAATGACATGGAAGATTCCTCGATCACGCTGATCGACATGCTGGTAGATCACAAGAAATAATAAGCGCTAAATACAAGACATTATGAATAAAATTGTAAAAATAGTACTGGCCGTTCTGGGTCTGATCTCGGCGATACTCTGGTATCAATTGCCCGGGCAGGACATGCCGGCCTCAGAGGCCGTCCAGAGTGGCGCCCTGACGGGGATGTTCACCATCACCTACATCCTGCTGGCTGTAGCGGTGGTAGCGAGTTTGCTCTTTACCCTGATCAATCTGTTCGCACATCCTCAAAAACTGAAAAAGACCCTTATCACCATTGGTGTATTCCTGATCCTCCTGGGCTTCTCCTGGGCGATCTCCACGGGCTCCGATGTAAATCTCGATGAGATGGCGAGAAGGGGGATCCCCACAACAGAAGAAACTGTTAAGAACATAGGCACTGGTTTGAATCTTTTCTTTGTGCTGGTGATCGTAGCAGTAGGCTCCATGCTCTGGGGAGGTATCAAAAAGATGACAAGTAAATAATAAATAGTACGTTATGGCTAGAAGAGGAGGACCACCAGAAGTAAATGCCGGATCTATGGCAGACATAGCCTTCCTGCTGCTCATCTTTTTCCTGGTTACCACAACCATCGAAACGGACGCCGGGCTCGACAGGATGTTGCCGCCCCTTGAACCGCCAGATACAGATGTGGTGATCAAGCAGAAGAATATCTTTACGGTGAACATAAACAAGAGCGGGCAACTGCTGGTTGAGGAGGAATTGACCAACCTCAAGGACCTTCGCAAAAAGGCGATCGCTTTCCTGGACAACGGGGGAGACGGTACCTGTAATTATTGCAAGGGGAAAAAAGATGCTTCCTCATCAGACAACCCTACCAAGGCTATTATTTCCCTGAAAAATGACAGGGAGACCAAGTATGGTACTTATATCACCGTTCAGAATGAACTGGTAGGAGCCTATAACGATTTGAGGAACCGGGAGGCTCAAAGGCTCTACGGAAGAGACTTTACGGATATGGAAGCTGAATACCTTAACCCAGAGACCCCGACCAATATCCGGGACGGCCTTAAGGAAAAGGTGCAAAGGATCCAGGATCTCTTCCCTCAGAAACTTTCTGAGGCTGAGACCTCAACATCAAACTAAATTTTAGGAACAAACGATTATGGCTAAATTCACAAAGAAGAAAGACGGAGATCTGCCAGCTGTTTCCACGGCTTCCCTTCCCGATATTGTCTTTATGCTCTTGTTCTTTTTCATGACAGTGACCACCATGAAGGACAGTTCATTGATGGTTGAGAACACCCTGCCCAATGCAAGCGAGGTGAAAAAACTGGAAAAGAAGGACAGAGTACTGTATATCTACGTGGGAAAACCCACAAGGGATTACCAGAAGGTTTTCGGGACAGAGCCTAAGATCCAGCTCAACGACAAATTCGCCAATGTTTCTGATGTAGGGGATTTCATCCTGGAAGAAAGGGCCAAGAAGCCCCAGGAACTGCAAAACGTTCTGACCACGGCTCTTAAAGTGGACAAGGATGCGAACATGGGCTTGATCTCAGATATCAAACAGGAATTGCGCAAAGTAAATGCCCTCAAGGTCAACTATACCACCTATGAAGGGGATGCTTTCAGGAACATCCAGTAAGCCGTTTGAATAAGAATTTTAAAACGCTCCGAATCCCGGAGCGTTTTTTTATTTGCATTGCTCCAAAAGTTCTACCTTTATGTACATGAGGCATTATGTTGTATTCGTCCTGATGGTCTTCTTCCTGTACGTTTCTTCTGCCCAGGATACCTTGCAGGAACCCGATATGAACTACCTGGAAGATCAGTTCTACATCGGACTTACCTATAACTACATTGTGAACAAGCCCGAGTCGGTCAACCAGCAAAACCTCTCCTATGGCCTTCAATTGGGATTCATTAAAGACCTGCCCCTCAATCAGGAGAGAAATATAGGTCTGGGCCTGGGCCTGGGTTATGCCGTGAATTCCTATTACACCAATCTGCAGATAGTTGAGCTGGAGGACGGATTTCGGTATCAGTTACTGGACAGCGAACTGGGTGCAAAACGCAACAAGGTGGAGACCCATCTGGTAGAAGTACCCTTCGAGATCCGATTTAGGAATTCCACCCCGTCGGAATACCGGTTCTGGCGCTTATATCTGGGCGCCAAACTGGGCTATGTGCTCGGGGGCAGGGCCAAGACCGTGACGGAAGATTTCAAGGATTCGTTCTATGTGACGGATATCCAAAAGTTCAGATACGGGCTTATGGCCAATTTTGGATACAACACCTTCAACATCCATATCTATTACTCCCTGAACAACCTTTTTAAGGACGGACTCACCCTGGACACAGGGCAGGAACTTACCTTTACCCCTTTGAGGATCGGACTTATCTTCTATATCCTCTGACGTATCGGGTTTCCTACAACCAGAATTTAAGAGTCAGCAGCTGGGAAACCACCCCCACCAAAAAACCGATCAGGAGTTCCGTACGGGTGTGGGCCTTGAGGAAGAGCCTGGAAGAGGCTACCAGGCCCGAAGCGAAGATCATAAAGCTGATCGCGAAGACAATGTTGCGTTCAAAGTGAATACTAAGGGCGATGAGGAACATGAGCAAACTTCCCATACCCATCATGTGCAGGCTGGTCTTAAAGGGGATATACAGCAAGAGCAGGCAAGTGCTGCTGGCCGCGATGAGCCCCAGGAAAAAGAAGTACAGTTCAGCAGAGTAATAATCCGGGATGACCTTCAGCAGGATCATAAAAAGCAGGATGAGACTGATCATTAGCGGGTACTTTCGTTCCTCTGTTTTTTGGAGGAATACCGAACCGACGACCCCGAGATTCTTCAATATGAAAAAGCTCAGGATGGGGATGATGATGGTCAGTATAAAGACAGGCAGAATATTGCCGCTCCTCATCTCCAGGGTGGTGTATTTGGGCGTGATCAGGAAATAGGACACGGTCCCCGCCAGGGGTACAAAAATGGGGTGGAAGATATAGGACACCAACTGGGAGAGAAATCGCATCAGATCTCTTTTCTTAAACGGGCGACGGGGATGCCCAGTTGTTCCCTGTATTTGGCCACGGTCCGCCTTGCGATGGGATACCCTTTTTCCTTGAGGATGGCGGCCAGCTTGTCATCGGTCAGCGGCTTCCTCTTGGGCTCTTCCCCAATCACTGTCTCGAGAATCTTTTTGATCTCCTTCGTAGAGACATCCTCTCCCTGCTCATTCTTCATGGCTTCGGAGAAGTATTCCTTGATCAGCTTGGTGCCATAGGGAGTGTCTACGTATTTGCTGTTGGCAACCCTGGAAACCGTGGATACATCCATGTCTATGGCATCGGCTATATCCTTGAGGATCATAGGTCGCAGTTTCCGTTCATCCCCGGAGAGGAAATATTCCTTCTGGTACTCCATGATGGCATTCATGGTGATATAAAGGGTCTGTTGCCGCTGCCTGATCGCGTCGATGAACCACTTGGCGGCATCGAGCTTTTGCTTGATGAAGAGCACGGCGTCTTTCTGTGACTTGGAACGCTCCTTGGCATTCTTGTATCCTGCCAGCATGTTGCTGTATTCCTTGGAAACGTGCAGCTCGGGTGCGTTCCTGCTGTTGAGGCTCAATTCCAGTTCCCCTTCAACGATGCGGATGGAAAAGTCGGGTACGATATGCTCAACGATGCGGTTATTGCCCGAATAGGAGCCTCCCGGTTTCGGATTTAGCTTCTCGATCTCCGTGATGGCCTCCTTCAGTTCCTCTTCTGTGATATTGTGTTTTTGAAGGAGCTTTTTGTAGTGTTTTTTAGTGAAATGGTCAAAGGATTTCTCCAGGATCTGCATGGCCAGTTCTACCGGAGGGGTCGGGTCTTTCCTCCTGAGCTGGATCAGCAGGCATTCGTCCAGGGATCGGGCTGCCACTCCCGGCGGGTCCAGTTCCTGGACGATCTCCAATACCTTCTCAATGGTCTTCTGGTCTGTGTAGATATTTTGGGTGAAGGCCAGGTCATCCATGATATCGTTCACGGGTCGTCTGATATATCCGCTCTCATCCACACTTCCTACGAGAAACTCGGCTATAGCCCATTCCTCGTCGCTGAGATAAAAGGTATTCAGCTGGTTGATCAGGTACTGGTTGAAGGAGATCCCGGCGGCATAGGGGACCGTCTTTTCTTCATCATCGGCACTGTAGTTGCTCGTGCGCGTGCGATAATCAGGGATCTCGTCATCACTGAGGTAGTCATCTATATTGATGTCTTCGGTGTTGATGGTCTCGCTGTCGTTCTCGCCCTCGTACGCCTCCTCGAACTCGTCCTCATAGGAATTCGTCTCCTCCTTTCCCGACTCCAGGGCAGGATTCTCCTCCAGTTCCTGTTTCAGCCTCTGTTCAAATGCCTGGGTAGGCAATTGAATGAGTTTCATCAGCTGGATCTGCTGTGGGGAAAGCTTTTGAGAAAGCTTGAATTGTAAGTGTTGCTTCAGCATGGGGACGTTACATTCTCATTACATAAAAGTAACGAATTTACCGTTAGAACTCCGCATTCTGCGGTGTTCTGGGAAACGGGATTACATCCCGAATGTTGCCCATACCCGTGGTAAATTGTACCAGTCTTTCGAAACCGAGTCCAAAACCACTGTGGACAGCCGTACCGTATTTCCTCAGGTCGAGGTACCACCACAGCTCCTTCTCATCAATACCGAGGTCCTCTATCTTTTTCCGGAGCACGTCCAGTCTTTCTTCCCGCTGCGACCCGCCTACGATCTCGCCTATGCCGGGGAAGAGGATATCCATGGCCCTGACCGTCTTGCCGTCCTCATTCAGGCGCATGTAGAACGCCTTGATCTTCGCCGGGTAGTCATACAGGATGACCGGGCTGTTGAAATGCTTCTCCACGAGGTAGCGTTCGTGCTCGCTCTGCAGATCGGCTCCCCATTCCTCGATAAGGTACTGGAATTTCTTTTTCTTGTTGGGTTTGCTGTTTCTCAGGATGTCGATGGCCTCCGTATAGGTCACGCGCACGAACTGGTTATCGATCACGAACTTCAATTTCTCCAAAAGGGGGAGGTCGCTGCGTTCTGCCTGGGGTTTTGTCCTTTCCTCATCGAGCAGTCTTTTTTCCAGGAACTCCAGATCCTCCCTGCAATGCTCAATGACGTAGCGCAGTACTTCTTTGATGAAGTCCTCGGCCAGGTCCATGTTGTCATGCAGGTCGAAGAAGGCCATTTCCGGCTCTATCATCCAGAATTCGGCAAGGTGCCTGGAGGTATTGGAATTCTCAGCCCTGAAGGTCGGCCCAAAAGTGTAAACTTTGCCCAGGCCCATAGCATAAGCCTCGGCCTCGAGCTGGCCGGACACGGTCAGGTTGGTCTCCTTTCCAAAGAAATCTTCCCGGTAGTTTACCTTACCATCCTCCGTGAGTGGTGGATCTATGGGATCCAGGGTGGTCACCCGGAACATCTCCCCGGCTCCTTCCGCATCGGAACCTGTGATGATGGGGGCGTGCATATAATAGAATCCGTTCTTCTGGAAATACTGGTGGATGGCAAAGGCCAGGGCAGAGCGCACCCGCATGACGGCCGCGAATGTATTGGTGCGGACCCTGAGATGCGCCTGCTCCCTGAGAAACTCCATGGAGTGCTTCTTGGGCTGTATGGGGTATGTTTCCGGATCTGCCGTTCCGTGGACATTCAGTTCTGTAACTTGAATCTCCACGGCCTGTCCTTTCCCCTGGCTTTCCACCAGGTTCCCTTTAACACTGATGGCAGCGCCTGTGGCGATCTGTTTCAGCAGGGCCTCGTCAAATTTCTCAAAGTCGACCACACACTGAATGTTCTGAAGGGTCGATCCGTCATTCAGGGCGATGAACCGGTTACTCCTGAAAGTCTTCACCCATCCGTTCACTTCTACCACCTGAGCCCTTGGGGATTCCTGCAACACCGCTTTGATATGCGTCTTGGCCATGTACTTCTCTTTCTGATTAACGCCGCAAAGATAGTCCATTGGAGAGAACTTTTCGGACTGGAAAGCTCATAAATCGATCCATTGCCTCAGCCTTCCAGGGCATCTCCTTCCGGGAGTTCATCCTTGGGGAGGATGTCGATCTGGGGTTCTTTCAGCACGGCTTTGTTGGCAATACTCCTTTCAAGGGAGAGCAGGAGTGAAGGCAGGAGGATCAGGTTGGCCAGCATGGCAAAAAGCAGGGTTGCCGATACCAGGGCTCCCAGGGCAACTGTGCCTCCAAAACTCGACAGGACAAAGACCGAGAAGCCAAAGAACAGTACGATGGAGGTGTAGAACATGCTTACTCCGGTCTCCCTGAGGGCTGCATAGACCGATTTCTGGATTCGCCAGCGGTTGGCGATGAGTTCCTGCCGGTATTTGGCCAGGAAGTGGATCGTATCGTCCACAGAAATACCGAAGGCGATACTAAAGACCAGGATGGTAGACGGCTTGATAGGCACACCTACAAATCCCATGACCCCTGCGGTGATGACCAGCGGGAGCAGGTTGGGGATCAGGGAGATGACGATCATCCTGAAGGACCTGAAGAGGTATGCCATAAAGAGCGCGATCAGTCCGATGGCAAGAGTCAGGGACATGATCAGGTTCTTTACCAGGTATTTGGTCCCTTTCAAAAAGAGGAGTGCCTTGCCCGTCATGGAGGTCGTATACCTGTCTTCGGGAAAGGTTTTCTCGAGATTTTCACGCAGCCTCAGCTCGATCTCTTCCATCCGCTCCGTCTTCACATCCTTGATATAGGTGGTGATGCGGGCCACCTGCCCGGTGCTGTCCACGAAATTCTTTAGCAGGTTGCTCTCCCCTTTAGACTTCCTGGCCACGTCCATGATAAAGGTATTTTCCTGGGAGGTGGGCAGCTGGTAGTAACGCGGAATGCCGTTGTAGAATGCCTGTTTGGAATATTTCACCAGGTCCACTACGGAAGTAGGCCTGGACAATTCAGGGAATTCCCTGATCACTTCGCTCAGTTCCTGCATCCTGCGGAGATTGGCCGATCTCAATACGCCGTTCTTCCGTTCTGTATCCACGACGATCTCCACAGGCATGATCCCATCGAACTCCTTTTCGAAAAACCGTATGTCCTTGAAGAACTGGGCATTCTTGGGCATATCTTCAATAGGGCTGCCCGAGATACGGATCTGATAGATGCCGATGATGCTGACCACCAGCAAGATCACGGAAGTCGCGTACACGCTGATCCTTCGTTCCCTTACGATGCGTTCCATCCAATTGACAAAGGCATCGATCCACCTTTTGTTGAGGTGCTTCAGGTGCTTCGTTTTGGGAAGGGCCATAAAGCTGTAAATGATGGGGATGATCAGGAGGGACAGGATAAAGATGCAGAGGATGTTGATGGAAGCCACGATCCCGAATTCCGTCAGCAATTTGCTGTCTGTGATGATAAAGGTGGCAAACCCGGAAGCCGTGGTGATATTGGTCATCAGGGTGGCGTTCCCGATCTTGGAGATGACCCGTTGGAGCGAGAGGGCCTGGTTGCCGTGTTTCTTGACTTCCTGCTGGTACTTGTTGATCAGGAAAATACAGTTGGGGATCCCGATCACGATGATCAGGGGAGGGATCAGGGCCGTGAGTACTGTGATCTCATACCTGAGCAAGCCCAGGATCCCAAAGGCCCACATCACCCCGATGATCACCACGCACATGGAAATAAAGGTGGCCCGGAAACTCCGGAAAAAGAAAAAGAAGATCAGGGAGGTGACGACCAGGGCCGCCGTGATGAACATCCCGATCTCATCGATGATGTTCTGGGAATTCATGGTCCTGATGTAAGGCATGCCAGAGATGCGGACATCCAGTGCGGTTTCCCCTTCAAAACTATGGATCAGGGTCTGGAAATCATTTAGGATAAAGTCTTTTCTCACGGAGGTATTGACGATGTCCTTGTCCATGTAGACGATCGTCCTGATGGTCTCGCTTTCCTTGTTGAAAAGAAGCTGATCGTAAAAAGGCAGGTCATTGAACAGGTGCGTCTTCAGGCTGTCCAGTTCTTCCTGTGTTTCCGGATTCTTTTCCAGGAAAGGTTTGAGGGTGAATTCCTGCAGTTCATTGTCCTTGACAAGCTCCTGCAGGTTGTCTGTGGAGATCACGAACTCCACCTCCGGAAAAGCAGCGAGTTGTTTGTTCAGGATATTCCAGCGGTTGAATTTTTCAGGAGTGAAAAGGGTAGAATCCCTGACCGCGATCACGATGGCGTTCCCTTCCTCCCCAAACAGGCTGAGAAATTCTTCGTATTCGATGTTCGTGGGGTGGTCATCCGGCAAAAGGTTAGCTTCCGTATTGGAAAAACGCATGTTTTGCCACTGAAACCCGAAGAACACGGTAATGGAAGCGATAATGATCAGGATAAGGATACGGTTTCTGAGAATGATCCTCGCAGTCCTGGTCCAAAAGTTTTGAGAAAGCTTTGCTACCATTTTTGTTTCAAGAATGTCCTGAGCCCGATGCGAACCTGTATAGCTCCCAAATGGGAAAGGCTTTTCTAAAGCGGGTCAAAGGTAGAAAATGCCGTGCACTGTTCCTAGTGTAAGCCCTTTGAATCCGTTATCTTTATGATACCCTAAAAAAATAGCAGGGGACCACAACTATGTCTGAACACAAAGAATTCTGGAAATTTGAACGCAAGGTCTACAGGGTGCTGATCGTTCTGTGCACCATTGTGCTGGTGGCAGCTGTTGTGGCCTGGTACGTTTCAGGTGAATGGAGGAAGGTATAGGGTGGGAGATCCGGGGTCAGACCTTCATGATCTCCGCCTCTTTCACTTCCAGGATCTTGTCGATCTTTTTCACATAGATATCCGTAAGTTCCTGAATATCGATTTCAGCATTCTTTTCCAGGTCCTCGGAAATATCCAGGTTCTTGATCTCCTTGTTGGCCTCCTGTCTGGCGCTTCGCACACCTACCTTGGCATCCTCTGCTTCTGCCTTAGCCTGTTTTACCAGCTGTATCCTGCGCTCTTCTGTGAGAGGGGGGACATTGATGATGACAAAGTCGCCATTGTTCATCGGGTTAAAACCCAGGTTGGCATTCATGATCGCGGTCTCAATGACCTGCAGCATGTTCTTTTCCCAGGGCTGGACGGAAATGGTCCTGGCATCAGGGGTATTGATGTTGGAGACCTGTGAAAGGGGAGTCATGGATCCGTAGTATTCCACCATTACAGATGAAAGCATGGCCGGGCTCGCTTTGCCGGCCCTGATCTTGACCAGTTCCTTTTCGAGATGCTTAATAGCAGCATCCATGCTCTCTTTGGTCGAATCTATGACAAAAGTAACCTCCTCGTTCATGGATTTATTTTAAAACAAAGTAACACAAAATTTTGAAAAACTAAAGGTTTACAACCGTTCCGATGTTCTGTCCTGAGACGATCTTGAGCAGGTTGCCTTTTTTGTTCATGTCAAATACGACAATAGGCAATTGGTTTTCCTGGCTCAGGGTAAATGCCGTGGTATCCATGACCTTCAATCCCTTTCTGAGCACCTCGTTGAAGGAGATGGTGTCGAATTTGGTGGCATTTTTGTCCTTTTCCGGGTCGCTCGTGTAGATCCCGTCTACCCGCGTCCCCTTCAGGATCACATCCGCCTCGATCTCAATGGCCCTCAATACGGCCGCAGAATCCGTGGTGAAATAGGGGTTTCCGGTACCTCCTCCAAAGATCACCACCCGTCCTTTTTCCAGGTGCCTCATCGCCCTCCTCCTGATAAAGGGTTCGGCCACCTCGTTGATCTTGATGGCAGATTGAAGCCGGGTCTGTACCCCTTTGTTTTCCAGGGCGCTCTGAAGGGCGAGGCCGTTGATCACAGTGGCCAGCATCCCCATATGATCTCCCTGTACCCGGTCCATTCCGCTGCTGGCTCCAGCCAGCCCGCGAAAGATATTCCCGCCTCCGATCACGATAGCCACCTCGATCCCTTTGTCGACCACTGACTTGATCTCATCGGCATAAGCCGCCAGTCGTCCGGGGTCTATCCCGTATTGCTTTTCACCCATTAGGGCTTCACCACTGAGCTTGAGAAGGATTCGTTTATAGGCCATCTTTCCATTTTGATTTGCAGACAAAAATAATCAAAATTATTGAGGGCAAATCTCTATCTTTCCCTTTAAACTCAAAGTAATTTAGAGGGATCTTTCCGCGGAACTCATGGGAAATGGCGAGGGCTACCCTCCTAAAAAATATCTCGGATGTACAAAAAAATCTTTATGCCCGTTTCCCTGGTGCTGCTCATGGGGTGCGGGGCTGCCAAGTCTACTGCCATCAGTTCAGAAAGCCTGATCAGAGTTCACATGGACCTCCTGAACGTCGTGGATGATAAAATAAGGGTAGAGGTAGACCCGGGCCCATTCACATCGGATGAGATCTACTTTTTCATCCCAAAAGTGGTCCCGGGCACATATAGCGAGGACGATTACGGGAAGTACGTGGAAGGCCTGGCAGGATATGACTACCAGGGGAATCTCCTGGAGGCCGAGCAAATAGACAGCAACTCCTGGCGGTTCAAAGCCGCCCGCAACCTGGACAGGATCCGATATGTGGTCAACGATACCTTTGATACGGAAACGGAGGTTGAGGACCCGGTATTTTCTCCGGCCGGCACCAACATCCTGGACGGGCAGAACTACCTCCTCAACCTGCACGGGTTTGTGGGGTATTTCAACGGATTCAAGGAAGTGCCATACGAACTGAATATCGTATCCCCTCCCGGCCTCGAACCGGCTACATCCCTGCCCAGGATCGGTGATCTGTCAGAGGGTCAAAGCACGTTCATGGCCAAAAGATATTTTGAGGTGATCGACAATCCCATCATGTATGCCAGGCCCAATTCCGTGACCTTCAACCTGTCCGATATAGCGGTCACCCTCAGCGTGTATTCCCCTAATGGGACGTATACGGCCAGGGACCTCCAGCCTAACATGGAAGCCATGATGCGTGCACAAAAGGAATTCCTGGGCGGACTTAGCGGCACGAAGACCTATACCATTCTTCTCTATCTCTCCCAGGCAGATGAAACCGATGCCACAGGTTTTGGTGCTCTGGAACACCACACCTCAACCGTGGTCGTCCTTCCGGAAATGTTACCCAGACCAGCGATGGAAGAGGCTATGATGGATGTGGTCTCGCATGAGTTTTTCCATACCCTTACTCCCCTTTCCGTGCATTCCAGGGAGATACAGTATTTTGATTTCAACGAGCCAAAAATGTCAAGTCACCTATGGATGTACGAAGGGACCACAGAGTATTTCGCCAATTTGTTCCAGGTGCAGGAGGGACTCATCTCCGACGGGGAATTTTTGGAAAGGATGGCCGAAAAGATCACCAATTCCAGGGCCTATGACGACACCATGTCCTTCACATTAATGAGTGAGAATGTGCTGAGTTCCCCTTACAAGGAAAATTATTTGAATGTGTACGAAAAAGGTACCCTGATCAATATGTGCCTCGATATCCTGCTACGGGAAAAGAGCGGGGGAGAGAAAGGGGTCCTCTGGCTTCTGGGGGGACTCGCATCCAAATACAACGAAAACACTCCGTTCAATGACCCCGATCTGATCGGGGAGATCGCGGATATGACCTATCCGGAGGTAGGGGAGTTCTTTGAGCGTCATGTGTCGGGGAATGAGCCCATTCCCTATGGTAAATACCTCCGTAAGGCCGGACTGGTTATAGAGGAAGCACAGAAACCCTGCAGTCACTTCTTTTTGGGTCAGATACCATATATAGACGTGGAGCTATCCAACCTGGACACTATTTTTATCCAAAAGGGGATGGAGCTGAATTCCTTTTTTAAGGATCTGGGAGCAAAAGGGGGAGACGTTATCCTGGAATTAAATGATACCCGGATCACCCTCGACAGTATGAGGGTCATTATAGGGGAAAGCTTTGGCTGGGATGCGGAAAAGGAGATTCGGATGACGGTGCTCAGGGATGGGAGGCCACTTATTCTCTCGGGAAAGGCCGGGACGCCCACTTATACGGAACGCAGGATCGTCGACATGGAGGGCGCTACGGAGGAAGCCCTGGCACTGAGGGATTCCTGGTTGCATCCATAAAAAAAACCGCCTCTTTTCAGGAGGCGGTTTAAATTCTTATCCAAAAGGATTAACCCAGGGCAACCCTTTCAAATCCGGTGACCTCCAGATCTTTATCCACGGATTTCACGTACTGGGCTACGCTTACTTTGCTGTCCTTGATAAAGTCCTGGTTCACGAGGGTATTATCCTTAAAGAATCGCTGCAGTTTCCCCTGGGCGATCTTGTCCAGCATGGCTTCAGGCTTGCCTTCCTGCCTGAGCTGATCCTTGGCGATCTCGATTTCCTTGTCTATGGTTCCCTGGTCTACTCCGGAAGGGTCCAGAGCTACGGGATTCATGGCTGCAGCCTGCATGGCTACGTCTTTGGCAGCTTCCTCCGCTCCGTCAACTGAAGCCGACAGTCCCACGAGGGTAGCGATCTTGTTACCGGCATGGATGTAAGAACCCACAAAAGGGGCGGACAGTTTCCTGAAACCACCGATCTCGATCTTCTCTCCGATCACTCCGGTCTGCTCTGTCAGCTTCTCCTGAACGGTGATCCCGTTGTAGTTCGCCTTCAGCAGGGAATCCAGGTCATTGACCTCCAATGCCATTTCTGCCAGTTCGTTGGCCAGGGTTACGAAGGATTCGTTCTTGGCGACAAAATCCGTTTCGCAATTCAGGGAGATGATCACTCCCTTAGTTTTGTCATTATTGACCTTGGCTATAGCAGCTCCTTCGGAAGATTCCCGGTCTGCCCTTTTGGCGGCAACTTTCTGACCTTTTTTTCGGAGGATCTCTATCGCCTTGTCGAAATCACCTTCAGCCTCAACCAGGGCGTTCTTGCAGTCCATCATCCCGGCTCCGGTGGTCTTTCTCAGTGTGTTTACGTCAGCAGCGGTAATTTTTACCATCATGTCCTTTTTTTTATTGCAGCCAGATCCTGGCTATCCTGATTATTGTTTGAATTCAAATTATTCTACTCCGGCCTTGGCGTTGTCCTGCCACTCCTTCAATTCATCCCACTTGCCTTCAGCAGCCATCTTGGCCTGCTTTGGCCAGGACGCAGGGTTCTTGGAAGCGTATCGGGAACCGGCATCGGAAAGGATGGTCTTCAGATCATCCTCTGTTTTATCTGCCAGCTCGGCAAAGGTCCTGATCCCTGCCTTTTTGAAGACCTCAGAGATCTTCGGCCCGATGCCCTCAACCTTGGTCAGGTCATCAGAGGCTGGTTTCTTGGACTTCTTGGGAGCTTCTTTCTGAACTTCTTCCTCGATCACTTCGGCAATGTCCTCTACTTCCGGAGCAGCTACGGCTTTTGGAGCTTCTTCTTCATCCTCTTCAACTTCAACGACCACTTTTTTCTTGGCCTTAGGGGCTTTGACCTCTTTTCCTTCCTCATCGGCCTGCTTTTCGGATTTACGCTCTGCGAGTCCTTCTGCAACAGCATTGGTAACATGCGTCATGATGATCTCGATAGACTTGGAGGCATCGTCATTGGAGGGGATGATAAAATCGATAGGTCGGGGATCGGAATTGGTATCCACCATGGCGAAGATGGGGATGTTCAATTTCTGAGCTTCTTTGACCGCAATGTGTTCCCTCATGGTATCCACGATAAAGAGGGCCCCGGGGAGCCTGGTCATCTCGGAAATGGAGCCGAGGTTCTTTTCGAGTTTGGCACGCAGACGGTC
>JBFKPJ010000053.1:0-15844 GCA_041628355.1 Muriicola sp.
CATCCTCTATGTCCGGAATGTGAACCCGGACCGGTTCTTCAATGTCTATGGCAGCAGTTACCGCCAACTCGATGACATTGCGGACAATTACCAGGACGATCCTGCCCTGGCCGAATTTTTCGAGCCCACAGACGACCCGGCCGACCCGCGGCTCATCATCCCAGAAGGCACCACGGGTTTTACGCAGGCGGTGCTCAATGGTACGGTCAACACAGTCAGGGAGGATTTCATAGATGTAAGCCGGTTAGAGGAAAGGAGAGACCGGCTTACCGAGAACAACCTTATTTTTTCGAGCAATTACACCTTTACGCGAAACAACAAAAGCGGGATCAACGACAACAGTTTTTACCAGTTCCGATTGAAGCTGGAAAGTGCGGGCAACCTGCTCTCCGGACTCTCCTATCTCGTCCCCTTCAACCAGAACGACAACAACAACCTTTTGGTTTTCGGCGTGCCTTATTCCCAGTATGTGAAAACGGAATTCGATTTCATCAAGCACTGGGACCTAAATCGGTCTAACGTCCTGGCTTTTCGCAGTTTCTTCGGAATAGCCATACCTTATGGCAACTCCGAGAGTGTCCCCTTTGTCCGTAGTTACTTCGCGGGAGGATCCAATGACAACAGGGCGTGGTTTCCGTATTCCCTGGGCCCGGGAAGGTCGAGCGATATCAATGACTTCAACGAGGCCAACCTCAAAATGGCCTTCAACCTGGAATATCGTTTCCCTGTGGTCGGGAATTTTAAAGGGGCCCTTTTTGCCGATGCGGGGAATATCTGGAATGTCTGGGACAATGTGGACGACCCGAACAAGACCTTTAACGGGTTCGACTCCCTGGCCGATATCGCCCTGGGAACAGGCCTGGGACTGAGATATGATTTTACTTATTTCGTCTTTCGGGTAGATGCCGGATTCAAGACCTACAATCCGGCTGAAGAGCCCTCCAAAAGATGGTTCAGGGAGTATAACTTCGGCAATGCCGTCATACAAATAGGGATCAATTATCCCTTTTAGACCTAATTATTTTATTACTTTTGCCCGAATAGGAAAACCAATTAATCAAAGAATAAAACATGGCTCATAATATTAAACCGGGTGTCGCGACAGGAGACGAGGTACAGAAGATTTTCGCATATGCCAAGGAAAAAGGCTTTGCTCTTCCCGCAGTGAACGTTACCGGTTCCAATACCATAAACGCCGTACTTGAAACGGCGGCGGCGCTTAAATCCCCGGTCATCATACAATTTTCCAACGGGGGCGCACAGTTCAATGCTGGCAAGGGCCTGGCCAATGATGGACAGCAGGCAGCCATCAAAGGGGCGATCGCCGGAGCGAAGCATATCCACGAGGTCGCTGAAGCCTATGGGGCTACGGTGATCTTACATACCGATCACTGCGCGAAAAAATTGCTCCCCTGGATTGACGGCCTCCTGGACGCCAGCGAAGAGCACTTTAAGGCAACGGGGAAATCTCTGTTCAGCTCTCATATGATCGATCTCTCTGAAGAGCCTATCGAAGAGAACATCGCCATCTGTAAAGAGTACCTGGGCAGGATGAAGAAGATGGATATGACCCTGGAGATCGAACTCGGGATCACCGGAGGAGAGGAAGACGGGGTAGACAATACGGATGTGGACGATTCCAAGCTGTACACCCAGCCCGAAGAGGTGGCCTACGCCTACGAGGAACTCTCCAAGGTAAGCCATAGATTCACCATTGCTGCTGCCTTTGGAAATGTACACGGGGTATACAAGCCCGGCAACGTAAAGCTTACGCCAAAGATCCTGAAGAATTCCCAGGAATATATTTCCAAAACATACAATGTAGGACACAACCATATCGACTTTGTCTTTCACGGCGGATCCGGGTCGACCCTGGAGGAGATCAGGGAAGCGATCGGGTACGGAGTGATCAAGATGAATATAGATACGGACCTTCAGTACGCCTTTATGGAAGGGATCCGGGACTACTTCAAGGCAAAAGGACCCTACCTGCAATCCCAGATCGGGAACCCGGAAGGGGAGGATCAACCCAATAAAAAGTACTACGACCCCAGGGTCTGGATGCGGGAAGGGGAAAAGACCTTTGTAGCCCGACTGAAAAAGGCTTTTGAGGACCTCAACAACGTAAATACGCTCTAGGCAATTACTCCCATTTTAAATGATGAGACTATGACGGCTTGGTTTAAAAGAAAAGAAAAAGGGATACAGACCGCGACAGAACAGAAAAAGGACACTCCCAAGGGCCTTTGGTACAAATCCCCTACGGGTAAAATCGTAGAGTACGAGGAATTGGCCAAGAATTTCTACGTGAGTCCGGAAGACGACTATCACGTCCGCATCGGCAGCAAGGAGTATTTCGAGATCCTTTTTGACGACAATAAATTCACGGAACTCGATCCCAAGCTCAGTTCAAAGGATCCGCTGAAATTTGAGGATACGAAGAAATATGTAGATCGCCTTAAATCGGCCCAGAAAAAGACCGGTCTCAAGGACGCAGTCCGCACAGCTATAGGCAAATCCATGGGCAAGGACCTGGTAGTGGCCTGTATGGATTTCAGTTTTATAGGCGGGTCTATGGGAAGTGTGGTTGGTGAGAAGATCGCGAGGGCCATCGATGTGTCCATCAAGAAAAGGGTTCCCTTTTTGATGATCTCCAAATCCGGGGGGGCGCGCATGATGGAAGCTGCCCTTTCCCTCATGCAGCTGGCCAAGACTTCTGCGAAACTGGCACAACTGGCTGAAGCCAAGATCCCTTATATTTCCCTTTGTACTGATCCCACCACCGGGGGAACCACGGCCTCCTACGCCATGTTAGGGGATATCAACATCTCGGAACCCGGAGCCCTGATCGGCTTTGCCGGACCCAGGGTGGTGAAAGAAGCTACCGGAAAGGATCTTCCCAAGGATTTCCAGACGGCCGAATTCGTAAAGGAACACGGCTTCCTGGATTTCATCGTTCACAGGAGCGAACTCAAGCAGAAGGTCAATCTGTACATTGACCTCATACAGAACGAACCCATCAGAAAATAAAAAAACAGCCCTGAAAATCAGGGCTGTTTCATTTAGGACTCTAGTTCATAAACCTCCGGAGAAAGATCTCTTTGGTCGTGCCGTCAGGATAGGTCAGTATCCCTTTGGCATCACAACTGCCGTCACCGAAGTCGAGGCTCGCTGTGGCATCATTCCTGGAGAGGTTCAGGACGCCACTCACGATAAAACGACAGGCGAGTTCCCTCCTCAGGGGCGTTACGGTCTCTTTGACAAAGACATTGCCCATCGGCCCGGTGAACGTTCCCTTCCCGCTGATCAGGTACACATTGTCTCCCCAGAATCCGCTGCCATATCCCTCGATCCATTCTCTGGTTCGCTCACCCGTGAAGCTTGCAGTATCACCGTTGGGCCAGGTGGCAGAGAAACTGGCATCTGCTTCGGATTGGGGATTTCCATTCGCATTGGCACGCATCCTCAGGATAGAGGCAGCTCCTTCGATGGCCACCCCGTTGAATGTAAAGTTCTCCAGGGAAAGACTGAGGGTGTTGGTAGCCATTTCCAAGTCCTTGGAATAACTCAGGAAAATGATCCCGCTCAGGACGTTTCCATTGGGCAACTCACATCCCTCACCAAAATCAATGGTTCGTTCTTTGCTCGTGGAGGTGATCACGGTGGTGATGGTCACGCAGTCGGGGAGAAAGTCAGACCGGTACGAAAACTTGGCCATGGCCTGGGCTTCATCTGCCATGTAGACATCCTCCGCGATATTCATGATCTCTTCGGAGATCAGTTCAGACTCATCGCTAACCTTGAGCTCGGCGACCTCAAAGGTCTCTGATTCCGTAAAGGGCGTAGATTCTTCCTTGTTACAGGAAAACAACAAGGCTGCTGCCATTAGCATACCTCCTGCATAGTTCAATGTTTTGAGACTCTTTTTCATAATGTAGTTTTTAAAGATTACCCATCTAGGACCTGATTCTTTAAGAAAGGTTTAACGCCACCATAAAATATTTGCTTCAGCAGATCGCTTTGAGAAATTATTTCTATCTTTGCACCTCGATTGAAAATCAATCAAATACATAAAAATCATTTAATACAATATTGGCATGTATTTAACTACAGAAGTGAAGAAGGATATCTTCAAGAAGTACGGGGGAGACGAAAACAATACGGGCTCCACAGAAGCCCAGATCGCTTTGTTCACCCACAGGATTAACCACCTTACCGGGCACCTGAAAAAAAACCAGAAGGATTTCAACACTGAAAGATCCCTGGTCAGGCTCGTAGGGAAAAGAAGGAGTCTCCTCGATTATCTGAAAAGGAAGGATATCGAAAAATACCGGGAACTCATCAAAGATCTGAATATCAGAAAATAAGAAAATGGGGAAGGCTCACTTCCCCATTTTTGATTGCCAAGTCCCCCACAAGGGGCAACATAAAAAGCTTACTCTCAGTTTTTCATTGGTCACAACACAACAACACAACTTCGGCCGGCCATGAGGGCGGCAGACCATTGTTTAACAATCCTGTTCCCAATACAGGTTTAACTAAATTCTATGATTCCTAAGACTTTTAAAGAGGTCATTGACCTCGGTGACGGTAGGACCATTTCTATCGAAACCGGAAAACTAGCGAAACAGGCTCACGGTTCTGTGGTTGTCCAGTCGGGCAATTGTATGCTCTTGTGTACTGTAGTATCGAATTACAAAGCGTCGGATGTCGACTTTCTGCCGCTTACCGTGGATTACCGTGAAAAATTTGCAGCCTCAGGGCGCTACCCCGGAGGTTTCTTCAAACGTGAGGCCAGGCCCAGTGACGGGGAGATCCTCACCATGCGCCTGGTAGACCGGGTATTGAGACCGTTGTTTCCCAAGGATTACCACGCTGAGACCCAGGTGATGATCCAGCTTATGTCTCACGACGAAAATGTAATGCCCGACGCCATGGCCGGACTGGCAGCTTCTGCTGCGATCCAGCTTTCCGACTTCCCTTTTGAATGCGCCATCTCTGAAGTACGAGTAGGCCGTGTAGACGGGGAATTCATCATCAACCCTACCAGGGCGCAACTCGAGGAGTCGGACATCGACATGGTGATCGGAGCCTCCGAAGATTCCGTCATGATGGTGGAAGGTGAAATGGGGGAGATCTCCGAAGAGGATATGGTGGAAGCCATCAAATTCGCCCACGAGGCCATCAAAGTACAGTGTGCTGCCCAGATGAGGTTGGCCGAAGCCTTCGGCAGGAAGGAAGTAAGGGAGTATGAGACCGAGGCCGAAGATGAGGCCCTAGAAAAGAAGATACACGACATGGCCTATGACAAGGTCTATGCCGTCGCCAAGGCAGGTTCAGCCAAACAGGAACGCAGCCAGGCCTTTGAAGAGATCAAAGAAGAGATCAAGGGAACCTTTACCGAAGAAGAACTGGAAGAAAAAGGCGACCTGATCAGCAAGTATTACTACAAGGCCGAAAAGGCAGCCGTCAGGGACCTTACCCTGAACGAAAGCTTAAGGCTTGATGGACGGAAAACCGATGAGATCAGGCCGATCTGGTGTGAGGTGGACTATCTGCCTTCCACACACGGTTCTGCCATCTTCACCCGAGGGGAGACACAGGCACTGGCCACGGTCACCCTGGGTACATCGAGGGAGGCAAACCAGATCGACATGCCTTCATACGAGGGAGAAGAAACATTCTACCTGCACTACAACTTCCCCCCTTTCTCAACAGGGGAAGCAAGGCCCATCCGGGGTACCTCCAGAAGGGAAGTAGGACACGGTAACCTGGCACAGCGAGCTCTGAAAAGGATGATCCCCGAGGATTGCCCCTATACCGTTCGTGTAGTGTCAGAGGTCCTGGAAAGTAACGGATCTTCCTCCATGGCAACTGTATGTTCCGGAACCATGGCCCTGATGGATGCAGGGGTTCAGCTCAAGAAACCCGTATCCGGAATCGCCATGGGACTGATCTCAGATGCCGAAACCGGAAAATATGCCGTCTTGTCGGATATTCTGGGAGATGAGGACCACCTGGGTGATATGGATTTTAAAGTGACGGGTACTGAAGACGGGATCACTGCCTGCCAGATGGACATCAAGGTCAAAGGCCTGTCTTATGAGATCCTGGTAAAAGCGCTCAAACAGGCGAGGGATGGAAGGTTACATATCCTTAAAAAACTCACCGACGCCATTGACGCTCCAAGACCCGACGTGAAACCCCATGCTCCAAAGATGGTGACCACCACCATTCCCGGAGAGTACATCGGCGCCCTTATCGGACCTGGTGGAAAAGTGATACAGGAATTGCAGAAGGCTACCAAGACCACGATCGTGATCAACGAGGACCCTGTAACGGAAGAAGGGATCGTCGAGATCCTGGGAACAGACCAGGCCGGCATAGACGCCGTACTGGCCAAGATCGATTCCATTACCTTCAAGCCTGAGGTTGGCAGTATCTACGAAGTTAAGGTCATCAAGCTCCTGGATTTCGGAGCCGTGGTCGAGTATAAGGAAGCGCCCGGAAACGAAGTGCTGCTCCACGTGTCGGAACTGGCCTGGGAACGCACAGAAAAAGTAACGGATGTCGTGAATATGGGAGATGTCTTTGACGTGAAGTACATCGGGATCGATCCCCGTACCAAGAAAGACAAGGTTTCCAGAAAAGCCCTTCTGCCCAAACCGGAAGGTTATAAGGAAAGGCCTCCACGAAATGACCGCAGGGATCGTGGAGATCGAAATGACAGAGGAGGTCAAAGAAGGCCTTCAAGACAGCGAAGGGACTGAAAGACCCCTTGAAAATCACTGAAACCCCGGCATTTTGTCGGGGTTTTTTGTTTTTTTTAACATTTTAATGAAATTTTCGTGACCCAGATGTAACATTCCCCGGTTTTATACGTATAAATAAATGCAGTCCATGCACTATAACCTAAATTGAAAGGAACCTATTAGATGAGACAGTTAAAGATTACAAAGCAGGTGACCAACCGGGAAACGGCGTCGCTTGACAAATACCTCCAGGAGATTGGCAAGGTAGACCTGATCACGGCTGATGAAGAGGTGGAACTGGCACAGCGCATCAAAGCGGGAGACCAGTCTGCCCTTGAAAAGTTGACCAAAGCCAACCTGAGATTCGTGGTTTCCGTGGCAAAACAGTATCAGAACCAGGGCCTTACGCTGCCCGATCTGATCAATGAAGGAAACCTCGGTCTGATCAAGGCCGCCCAGCGCTTTGATGAAACTCGAGGGTTTAAATTCATTTCCTATGCGGTGTGGTGGATCAGGCAATCTATCCTGCAGGCCCTGGCCGAGCAATCCAGGATCGTGCGTTTGCCCCTGAACAAGATCGGCTCCATCAACAAGATCAACAAGACCTTTGCATTCCTCGAGCAGGCACACGAAAGGGTACCTTCCGCCGAGGAAATCGCCAAAGAACTCGATATGACCGTGGAGGACGTTAAGCAGTCCCTGAAAAACTCCGGACGACACGTATCCATGGATGCACCCCTCATAGACGGGGAGGATTCCAACCTGTACGACGTTCTGCGCAGCGGGGAATCACCCAATCCGGACAAGGACCTTCTGCACGAATCACTCAGGACAGAGATCGAAAGGGCCCTGGAGACCCTAACACCGAGAGAGGCTGATGTGATCCGCCTCTATTTCGGACTCGCCGGGCAACACTCCATGACCCTGGAGGAGATCGGTGAGACTTTCGACCTGACACGCGAACGGGTACGTCAGATCAAGGAAAAGGCTATCCGCAGGCTCAAGCACACTTCGAGAAGCAAGATCCTGAAGACCTATCTGGGGTAAGATCCAGAGATAAAATTTGCTGAAAGACCCATCTGAATATTGTAACTCTGGAGATTTTAGCTTATTTTTAACACTAACAACAGTGTATCATGACTGTTCGTTTTTTGATTGATGAATAAACTCCGGCTGATTACCGGAGTTTTTCATTTATACCAATCGGCCGCTACACGCCAAAATCCATTCCTTCTTCCATCAACCTCCCATCAGCCTCCACAGAAGCTTCCGTTTAGTAAAACCGCCGAACCCCCATCAGGATACCCCGTACCCGGTTCAGGTTCAGTCTTTTAAAATATCGGTAGGAACGATCCAGAAGCCCCATGACCTCCGGATTATCTCGGAACTCCTGCCGCAGCAGGTACAAGTGGGCGACAAGTTCCATTTCCCGGGTTTTGACCTGAACCCCGGTGTATTCCTGAACGGTTTTCAACAGGGAGAAGCCGAATTCCAGGGTAGGCTCGATCATGGTGCCTTCGCCGAAGTCGTTCCACGTAATAAGTTGCATGAAATCCGAGTCAGAATGGTGGGTAAACTGAAGGGAAGCCTGCAGGTTGGCTGCCGATGGCGGGATCACAAAGCGATTGCTGCCCCACGGCCAACCTCCTTGGGTATAATAACTGTGAAAGCCCGGGTAAGCCGAGCCCACTGTAACTCCTTCTTCCGGCAAATGGGCATAATAGTATTCATGCGCTTTCAGGTTGTCTTCGGAAACCCATAGAAATTCGCCTCCTGAGAGTCCGGCCAGCATATGCCGGGTCCCCCATAGGCTGATCAGATTCACCGGTGTCTGCCCCACTCCCTCTTCAAGGGCCTGCTCCCAGTGATCAACGCGAGTCAGATGATGCGGACCAAAGACCAAAAGGGCCTTCCGGCCACCCACCTCCAAATAATGCGCATCCGTGAAATAATCACGGTTAAGCAATGCCAAATCGGATCTCAGGCGGTCCGTCTCCGTAGTCCCGTCTTCGGGGTTGAAGGAATCAGCGGCCACCCGGTCCTCATACATGATGGCATACTGCAGGCCCATATCCTGAAGACGGCTCATAAAGGATTCCGTGGCAGTCCTGATAGCCTTGTAATCCCAGATGTCCCTGCTGCCATACCAGTCAAAGATCACCCCGTCAATTCCCGCAAGTTTCATCAGGAGAAAATGATATTCCTGCAGATATGGATCTAAGGAGGAATAGGGGCCAACGAGCGGATAATAATAAGCGGCTATCTGTCGCCTCCCGTCGGGCAATACCGACTCTGGGTCACAGTTGGACATGGTCCAGTGCTGACCCCAGAATCCGTCATAATCCCTGTTCTGGAACCAGGGCATGTAATGAACAAAGATCGGCTTAGAGTTTTGTTTTGGGACCTGCATGGGCTTCTCTCCTTTGTCACCGGGGTTTCCCATTTTAACTGAATCCAGCTCTTCCCGTATCAGTGCGCGTAGCTGAGCATCTGAAAAAGGGCCCTCAAGATCCGGAAGGCGATAACTCCCGGCGGGAAGGACGGGGTCTGAGGGTGATTCCAGGGCCGGGTGTTCACAGGAAATCCCGCCCAGGATCAGGAGTGCAAGGGCCAGGACGTTCGAAAAGTAGGGTTGTTTCATACTCGATTATTTAGGAAGGTCAAGATACATCGGACCCCCTCTCCCCAGGATTCCCCAAGGACAAAAGACCGTTACCGGCAGATGAGTGGCAGGTTTCCGTCTGCCGATATACCCGTGCATTCCTTCGGACGAAAAGCCTACCTTTGCATTACAAGAATATGACTATGAAACATCCGATAATAGCCCCCTCCCTGCTGGCTGCCGATTTCGGAAACCTCCAGAGGGATGTGGAATTGGTCAATGAGAGCGAGGCCTCCTGGCATCACCTCGATATCATGGACGGCCTTTTTGTCCCGAATATCTCCTATGGGATGCCCGTTGTCAAAGCGATAGCCAAACATGCCACGAAACCCCTGGATGCCCACCTGATGATCGTGGATCCGGACCGGTACATACAGACCTTTGCAGATCTTGGGGTATACCTGCTCACCGTCCATTACGAAGCCTGCCCTCACCTCCACCGGACCGTTCAGGCCATCAAGGCAGCAGGGATGAAGGCCGGTGTGGCCCTCAACCCCCACACGGATGTTTCCCTGTTAAAATATATCCTGAAGGACCTGGACCTGGTTCTTGTGATGAGTGTCAACCCCGGTTTCGGCGGCCAGTCATTCATACCCGGCACCTATGACAAGGTTCGAACGCTTAAAAGAATGATAGAGGAACAGGGAGCATCAGCCCTGATCGAAGTAGATGGAGGTGTTGGAACGGATAACGCGGCAAAACTCATACAGGCAGGAGCCGATGTGCTTGTGGCCGGCAGTTCCGTCTTTAAGGCTAAGGACCCGAAAGCCATCATAGCGGAGCTCTCATCCGTGGCGGTTTCCTAAAACATGGAAAGGTAGTATTTCATCAGGTCTGTGGTGGTTACCATCCCTACAACCTCACCTTCATCGACCACGGGCAAGGAGTGATACTTACGCTTTATCAGAAGTTCCGTGGCATCACGAACCGTATCAGTGGATTTTATCGTTTCAGGGGTGCGTACCATCAACTGGCTGATACTGAACATCTCGTAGATATCCGACTTGATATTTCCCTCTTCCACAAAGGCTCCATCGGCAAAACTCAGTCGCAGGAGGTCATTCATGCTCAGCATACCCACGATCTTCCCGTTCTTCGTGACAGGCATGTGGCGTATGTTGTGTTTCTTGAACAAGTGCTCCGCCCTGTCCAGGCCGTCCTTGACATCCACAGAAATAATATTCTTGGTCATTATCGTAGAAATGGGGACATCTATGGAAATGGTCATGATGGAAAATTTTAATTTGATATCCTAAATATCCGATTCTATACACCAAAAAATCATGATAAAAGTCAGGTTTGCATCCTGTGCATTCCTTCAGGGATTCCGGAAGATGTTTGTTAATTTTGTCCTTTATTACGACAGAAAGTAAAATGAGCTATAAAACGAAGAATGTATTGGATGTTATTATTGTCGGAGGAGGTCCGATCGGGATCGCATGTGGCCTTGAAGCAAAGAAGCGGAAGCTGACATACCTGATCATTGAGAAAGGGCCAATCGTCAATTCTCTTTTTAATTATCCCGTAAACATGCAATTCTTCTCCTCATCGGAAAAACTGGAGATCGATGAGATCCCGTTTATCAGCAAAGAGGCGAAACCAAAAAGGAGTGAGGCCCTGGAATATTACCGACGGATCGTAACCTCCAACAAACTTAACATTCAACTCTTCGAAGAGGTCAACTCGGTGAAAAAGAACACTGACACCTTCAGGGTGGATTCCGACAAAGCTTCCTATGAAGCCCGCAATGTGATCATTTCCACGGGGTTCTACGACCTGCCCAACAAACTGGATGTGGCCGGGGAAGAGCTTCCTAAAGTTTCACATTACTACAAGGACCCACACTTTTATGCCAGCCAGAAATTGGCGGTGATCGGAGCCAGTAACTCGGCCGTGGATGCCGCCCTGGAATGCTGGCGCAAAGGAGCAGAAGTGACCATGGTCATCCGGGGTCCCGAAGTAGGACAAAGGGTAAAATACTGGGTGAGGCCTGATATCCTCAACCGCATTGAGGAGGGCAGTATCAAAGCGTATTTCAACACCACGGTCTCTGAGATCCGCGAGGAAGACATCGTTCTGAACACCCCGGAGGGAGAGGTATGTATCGAAAATGATTTTATTCTGGCTCTGACGGGATACATGCCCAATTTTGATTTCCTGCAATCCATGGGGATCCATCTCACAGAAGACGAGAAGAGATTGCCGGACTATAATCCGGAAACCATGGAAACGAATGTAGCCGGTCTTTATCTGGCGGGAGTGATCTGCGGAGGTATGGAAACCCATAAGTGGTTCATCGAAAACTCCCGTGTGCACGCAAAGATCATCATGGATCATATCGTCAAAGAACGTTCCATTCCGGCCATGTAGATCCGGATGCGGGGAGAGAACGCTTTGCAATAATACTCCTTAGGGATCCTGGCCCTAACTCCATTCATTTTCTTCAGAGATATCAAAGAAAATCCCTCCAAACATCCCCGGCAATGAACAGGCCGGATGCAATTGGAGGGATCTCGATTTCTTACTTACCGGGTAGACCGGCAATGGCGATTTTACTGAATAGAAACACTGAAGGTCACCGCCAGGTCTGTTTCTCCCCCGGCATCAGCAAGACCCGTGTTGGGTTTGGTGGGTTCATGCCTGAGGGTAAAGCCCAGGGTACCGCTGCTAGCCGCTGCAGTGGTGAGGGTAAAGGCCGTTCCCAGAGGATTTCCGTTCCCGTCAAAATTCGCGTACTCCATGGTCACATTGAGACCTCCTCCCACGGTGTAAAAGAACTGGTGTTCCAAATCTTCTTCCTCGACTTCAGCGGTAATGTTATCTGCCGGGGTCTCTGTCTCATTCAGGAGTACGATCGTGCCATCGTAAGCGGTATTCGAGAGCAGATCCCCTGAGACAGTTACGACAGGGGGATTAGGCCCATCGCCATCGAGATCCTGCGACTGCAGGGTAATGTTAGAGCCCCCGCCCTGAGGGACCAGGGTGGCCGTAAATGTGGTTATGATCTCCTCCTCGTTGATAGGTGCCGGAGCGGGGTCATCATCAGAACAGGAGAGAAAGGCCAGGATTCCAAAGGATAAAACAAAAGTTGATTTTATAGTTTTCATGATCTTATAGGTATTAATAATGAATGATGATTTGAAGTTGAATATTTCTTCCCAAACCGTCGGCAAAAAACCGTTGCCGGTTCAGGTAATCTCTGAAAGAGGTATTGAGCAGGTTATTCACACTGACGGATGTGGTCAGCCTGCTGGAGGTTCCCAGGGAAAAATCCGCTGAGGAGTTCACCCCTAGAATTTGGTAGGCCGGTGGAGGCGTATTGATCTCCAGCAGCACATCCTCCTGTCGTTCAGGAGAGAAGACCACAATATTGGGCGGTACTTCATTTTGCCTCAGGACCAGGTCACTGGTCAGGGATATTTCAAAGTCGTGCCACTCCCCTTTCCGAAACTCGAGCTTGTTCCTGAAACTAACGGGAGGCAAATTGATCAATGCCATTTCGCGGGATATGTCCTTTCCCTTAACCAGGGACATCTGGTGTTCGGACCTCCAGTTCGGATGCCAGTCGACATAAGCAGAGGCATCCAACCCAAGCAAACGGGCGTCTGTCTGCCTGTAACTCCAAACCGGGAAGGCCCCGCGAATCGTAAACTCCAACCCTGTGGGTTCCAGGAGGATGAAATCGTCGAGGAAATTCGCATAAGGTTCCAGGGTCATACCCCAATTTTGGAAACGCTTTTCGAAGGAGGCCGAAAGTTTGTGGGAAGTTTCGCTTTTGATCCTCAGGTCGCCCAACTCGATCCTCGCAGCCGAATGGTGCAGGCCGTCGCTGAAAAGCTCTGAGGGATTCGGCGCCCTTTGAGACAGAGAATAATTGAATCTCAGGAAGGAATGGTCGTTCCTGGAGAAATTGAAACCCGTGGTACCCGAGAAATTCTGAAAGGTGAATACGGGATTGGTCAGCAACTGGGATCCGACTTCCTCGAGAATGATCCCTGAGAATTCCTGATCATATCCCCTTTCCTCCCATCGGGAGGTCTGGTAATATTTCAGTGCGTCTATCCTGGAGTGATCATACCTGATTCCGGCGTCCAGTTTCCAATTGGGAGACAGAATATATTCCCCGGTCATAAAGGCCCCCAGCTCCCATCTCTCATAATCCGGAATAAGCCTTCTGACCCCGGTTGCCGGATTTGGAAAGTTTTCCTGGTAGCGACCAACAAGCCCGACCTGGGTTTCGAGTTTTTCCGCCGCGTCCCATTTAAAATCCGTACTTAGCGAATGCGTGGTAAGTTCGAGGTCAAGCGAAGCCTGATCATTGAGTTCTCCCCTTCGGACATCGAATTCTTTCCGGCGGTTCTGCTGGAAATCATACTGGGCACTCCATTTACCGAGGCCTTTAAACCTTTTGTAAGCGGATAATTTAGCCAGGCGATGCCTCACTTTCTGGCGGGGGTTTTGAAGATCGTAGGTAAAAGGCCTGATGACCTGGGGTTCTCCACTGTTGATACTTCGGATCAGGTCGTCAATATTCCCGATATGGGATGCCCTTAAAATGGCAATTTCTGCATCGTAAAAGGAATACTTCCCCTGTATTCCCCAGTTCAAGGCACGTTTCCCGAACTCCAGGGAGGACGCTGTTTCGGCAACACCCGTATTGGAAAGAATGTAATCCGGTGATTCCTGGTCACCCAGTCGCTTGTAAGAACCCTGCAGCCGCAAGAACCAGTCGGCCTTGAATACCCTGGTGAGATCAGTGGAAATACTTCCTCCCCTCCCATTGGAAAATCCATTGAGGATGGTTTTTCCATAGAGGGTATCCGTAGCCGGCAGGAAGGCCTGTTCCATCAGGATGACCCCTCCAATGGCATCCCCTCCGTATTGAAGGGCCGAAGCCCCTTTGATGACCGTGATAGAACCGACGGCATTGATATCTACATTGGGGGCGTGTTCATCCCCCCATTCCATATCCTGCATTCTCACCCCGTCGTTGAGCACCAGGACCCTGCTTCCGTTAAGCCCGTGTATGGCGGGCTTAACGATGGTCGCTCCTGTATTCAGGCTCGAAATACCACTCAGCCCTCTGATGGCATCTCCCAGGCTGCCCCCACTGTTTTGCAACAGGACTTCCTCAGACAGTCTATTTTCCAGTCCCGAGTTTGTTTTATTTGAATAGATACTGCCAATTACCCTGACCTCATCCAGTTCCTCCAGATGATGTTCCAGCAGGAAGTCCTTCCTTTTTGATTCCGGAATTTTTACCGGGAAGATAAGGGTACGGCATTCGGAGTGCATGACTTCGATCTCATACGTACCGGCACAGAGTTTTTCAAAAGAATACTCCCCGTTCAGGTCTGTATAGGCAAAGGTCTCCAGTTGGGCAATATATAATGTAGCCCCTGCCAATGGGGTTTTATCGTGGAAATCCATAACCTTCCCACTAAGGGAATGATCGCATTCCTGGGCCGTTGCCAGGGAGGCTATGAAAAGTGCGCAAAGCGCTATAAGGTATCTGAGATACATATGTGATCAATGACTGATTAGGGTTGAGGCGAAGCTTCTGAAGAAGAAGGAACCCGCGGAGTTGACTAATGGCCTCCCGGGATCAGCTCCGGGAAGGAGGTGGCCTGCCAAAGAGGGTTGGGTACACCCGATCTTCCTTAGGTGCGAAGAACTGGGCAAGGGAAGTCTCTGTTTGAGGACTGATCCATAAAACGGGTAGATCTATGGAGTTACTTACCTGATCATAGGAGGTGGACTCATTTAAGAGGGAAAGGGTGCAAAGCTCACACTTCACCCGGTCGTCATCCTGCGCATGCGTAAGGGGATGGTAATCCAGGGCTTTGATCCCCAGGAAAACACCCAATAACAGAAGGGCGATAATCGATGTAAATCTTTTTAACCGCATGGTGCTCAAAAATAGAGAATGAAACTCTTTTATCTGTTAATGAAGTGCTAATTTTCAGTGGTCATAAGGAATCAGCCATCATCACAGAACAGAATTTCGACTTGATATTCAGGGAAATACATCCAGTATTTTGATGATTGCCATGAATTTGCAGGGAGAACGGTTATCTTATTCTTGGGGAGGAGGCGTACGCCCCGGATCAACTTAAGAGATTCATCGGACCTAACCCGTCAAATTAAAATCAATACTCAATCTCAGAACAAATCTTTTAACAATCCCTTCCTCATACAGGCGTGGGCATTGGAAAAAAGGGTTTTTTTAAGTAATTCATCCCTGCCCAAAAAAAAACGGATAGGCCCATTGAAAACAAAGATTACCTGCGTGATCCTCAACGCTCCCCTCCATAGGCGGGCAGGCGCGTTGAAATAAAGGATTACCTCCCTATCGGTCGGTGATCCTCAACGCTCCGCGTTGAAAACCAAAAAAAGAAGACTTCGCTTCGCTCCAAAAAAGAAAGCGAGC
>JBFKPJ010000054.1:0-15691 GCA_041628355.1 Muriicola sp.
CTCCGGTTCCCGTGATCTTAGGATCGCCATCCTGAAAGGTTTTGAAAGGGAACCTTTCCACGAGATCCTGGGTCCGACCAAAAAAAGGGGAGGCCCAGCCGGGATGATCCTGAAAAATGGCTACCTCGTGGCTTCCTGGGGGGAGATCCAGCGGGTCGACATGACCTTCAGCGTGACAAAAAGCTTCCTATCTACGGTTGCAGGACTGGCAGAAGACAGGGAATTGATCACATCCACATCAGAAAAGGTCGATGCCTATATCTGGGACGGTACGTTTTCAGGGGAACACAATGCCAGGATCACCTGGGAGCATTTGCTGCAGCAGACCTCCGACTGGTCCGGGGAACTCTGGGGCGGACAGGACTGGGCAGACCGACCTCCCGGGGAGGGAGGTTTGGACGACTGGAAATTCAGAAAGCTGAATGAACCGGGGACGGTCATGGAATACAACGATGTGCGGGTGAATCTTCTCGCCTATTGCCTTACCCATGTATGGCATAAGCCCTTGCCGGCCGTACTGAGAAATGAGCTCATGGACCCCATTGGGGCGAGTACGACCTGGAGGTGGTTCGGATATGAGAATGCCTGGACTGAGGTTGACGGGGTGAAGTTAAAATCCGTAACCGGCGGAGGTCACAGCGGGGGTGGGATCTTTATCAACTCATTGGATATGGCCCGGTTTGGCCTGCTTTTTCTCAATAACGGTAAATGGGGTACAGATCAGCTCATCAGTCAGGACTGGATCCGAAAAGCCACTACCCCTTCCGTTCCCAATCCTAATTACGGGTACCTCTGGTAGCTGAACACTAAGGGAGACAGGCACTGGGAAGGGTGGTCCGAGAACCTTTTCTACGCAGCCGGCTTTGGGGGAAACTTTATCGTTGTTGACCGGGAACACGACCTGGTGGTGGTAACGCGCTGGCTGGAACCGTCCAAAATAGGAGAATTCATGGGGATCCTCCGAAAGGCTTTCTGATCAGATCGTATTCAGGATCTCAGCCGCTTTGTAAAGGGTATCATCCGTCTTGGCGAAACAAAATCGGAGTTGTTTATGGTCGAGGCTGTTCAAATTGAAGACCGAGATAGGAATGCTCGCGATCCCTTTTTCCTCGATCAGGCGTTTGGCAAAAGACACATCCCCCTCTTCTGTGATTCCGGAGTAATCCAGCAATTGAAAATAGGTGCCTTTACTGGGCGTAAAGGAGAAGCGGGAAGGGGAGATCGCCTCTAGGAAGAGGTCTCGTTTCCTCTGGAAGAAGGCCGGCAGCTCTAGGTAGTGCCCGGGCTCCTTGAGATATTCAGCCAATGCCCGCTGTATAGGATGATTGATGGCGTACACGTTGAATTCGTGTACTTTGCGAAATTCTTTCATCAGGTCAGCCGGGGCAGCACAATACCCCATTTTCCAACCTGTCACATGGAAGGTCTTACCGAATGAGGCCATGGCAAAACTCCGTTCTGCAAGTTCCGGGAATTTGGATACGCTTTGGTGGCTATCCTGGTCAAAGACCATATGCTCGTATACCTCATCACTTAAAACCATGATGTCCGTGTCGCGAAGGGATGCGGACAGTTCTTTCATATCATTTTCCGAGAGGACGGCCCCGGTGGGGTTGTGTGGAGAATTGATGATCACGAGTCGGGTCCTCTTCGTGATGGCAGCCCTGAATTCATCCCAGTCTATATGGTAATCCCTCCCTTTCATCTGCAAGGGCACGGGAACCCCACCATTGAGAGCAATAGCAGGTTCGTAACAGTCATAGGCGGGTTTGAACAGGATGACCTCATCCCCTTTGTGGACGACCGATGTAATAGCCGTAAAAATGCCCTGGGTAGCTCCGGCCACTAAGGTGATCTCCCTGTCGGGGTCGTATATTTTTCCATAGAGCTCTCCGATCTTTTCACTGATCACCTCCCTCAGGGAATAGATACCCTCCATGGGGGCATATTGGTTGTACCCTTCGTTCATGGCGGTAGACACCAGCTCGAGGAGCTTTGGGTCGGCCCCAAAATTGGGGAATCCCTGGGACAGGTTCAGCGCTTTGTGCTGATGGGCCCATTTCCCTACTACGGTAAAGATGGAAGACTGTATATTCGGGAGTTTGGATGAAAGCGGATTCTTCAAGGGTGTTGAGTTTGCGTTCTTTTAAAGGTAGTAAAATCAGAAGAGGCAGAAGGCAATAAAAAACCCCTGCCTTTCCGGACAGGGGTGTATTTCACAGGTTTTATCTCTTATCCTTTGATGGATGCACTCAAATACTCTCTGTTCATCCTGGCGATGTTTTCCAAAGAGATCCCTTTCGGGCATTCCACTTCACAGGCTCCTGTATTCGTGCAGTTTCCAAAACCTTCAATATCCATTTGCCTCACCATGTTCATCACGCGTTCTGCTGCTTCAACCCGCCCCTGAGGCAAGAGGGCGAACTGGGATACCTTGGCAGACGTGAACAACATGGCGCTTGCATTCTTACAGGCGGCCACGCAGGCACCGCATCCGATACAGGTAGCAGCGTTGAAGGAATCGTCTGCTTTTTCCTTTTCGATGGGGATCGCATTCGCATCCACGGTATTCCCGGAAGTATTTACAGAAATATAACCCCCCGCCTGCTGTATCCTGTCAAAAGCAGAACGGTCGATGATCAGGTCTTTCACAACGGGGAAGGCCTTGGCCCTGAAGGGTTCAATGGTAATGGTATCCCCGTCACTAAAGCTGCGCATGTGCAACTGACAGGCTGTGATCCTGGTATCGGGTCCGTGGGGCCTTCCGTTGATCTGCAGAGAGCAGGTACCACAGATACCTTCCCGGCAGTCGTGGTCGAACTCAACCGGTTCTTCGCCCTTAGCGATCAGCTCTTCATTGAGGATGTCGAGCATTTCCAGGAAGGACATATCCCCTTCAATCCCGTTGAGGGTATAATCGACCATCTTACCTTTGGAGGAGGCGTCTTTCTGTCGCCATATCTTCAAATATATCTTCATAGCAATTTATTTGTATGATCGTGTCTTAAGTTCAATATTCTCATATACCAGTTCTTCCTTGTGAAGCTTGGCATCTTTGGGCTCGCCCTTGTATTCCCAGGCGGCCACATATTTATAGTTCTTATCGTCCCTTAGGGCTTCCCCTTCTGGGGTCTGGTATTCTTCCCTGAAGTGCCCGCCACAGGACTCGTTGCGTTCGAGGGCGTCTTTGGCAAATAATTCCCCGATCTCCAGGAAATCTGCAACCCTTCCTGCTTTCTCCAGTTCCTGGTTCTTGGAATCCGGGCTGCCGGTGACCTTTACGTTTTCCCAGAAATCCTTGCGCAATTCGGCGATTTCCGTGATGGCCTCCTTCAATCCCTTCTCATTTCGGCTCATTCCGCATTTGTCCCACATGATCTTTCCGAGTTTCTTGTGGTAATAATCCACGGAATGCTTGCCTTTTCCTGACATCAGTTTATTGAGCCTGTCCATTACATCTTTCTCTGCCTTGTCAAATTCAGGGCTGTCTGTCGGGATCTTTCCGGTACGGATATCATTAGCCAGGTAGTCCCCGATGGTGTAGGGCAGGACAAAATATCCGTCTGCCAGTCCCTGCATCAGGGCAGAAGCCCCGAGACGGTTGGCCCCGTGATCACTGAAGTTGGATTCCCCTATGGAATAGCAACCGGGGATGGTCGTCATCAGGTTGTAATCCACCCAGAGCCCTCCCATAGTGTAGTGTACGGCGGGATAGATCATCATGGGTGTCTTGTAGGGGTTCTGATCTACGATCTTCTCGTACATTTGGAACAGGTTCCCGTATTTCGCTTCGATGACCTCTTCCCCCAGTCTTCGGACCGTTTCTTCATCGGGATCCTGTATTCCGGAGGTATAGGCTTTCTCAGTGCCGTATCGTTTGATGGCGGATGCAAAATCGAGGTAGACCGCTTCTCCTGTCTTGTTCACCCCATAGCCGGCATCGCACCTTTCTTTGGCTGCACGGGAAGCCACATCCCTGGGGACCAGGTTCCCGAAGGCCGGGTATCTTCTTTCCAGGTAGTAGTCCCTGTCCTCTTCGGCGATCTCCGTGGGCTTCAGTTTACCTTCTCGAATGGCTTTTGCGTCCTCCAGCTTTTTGGGCACCCAGATGCGGCCGTCATTCCTGAGGGACTCAGACATAAGCGTGAGCTTGGACTGGTGATCCCCGGAAACCGGGATACAGGTTGGGTGGATCTGGGTAAAGCACGGATTCGCGAAAAATGCCCCCCTTCTGTGCGTCCTCCAGGCAGCCATTACGTTTGCGCCCATACAGTAGGTAGAAAGGAAGAACAGATTTCCATATCCTCCGGAGGCGATAACCACCGCATGGGCAGAATGCCGCTCTATTTCCCCTGTGACCAGATCCCTGGCGATGATCCCCCTCGCTTTCCCGTCAATGACAACCAGGTCCAGCATTTCGTGACGCGTATAGGACTTGATCTTGCCCCTGTGGATCTGGCGGTTCATAGCTGCATAAGCACCCAGCAGGAGCTGTTGCCCTGTCTGCCCTTTCGCGTAGAAGGTACGGGATACCAATACTCCTCCGAAGGAACGGTTATCCAGTAGTCCGCCGTATTCACGGGCAAAGGGCACACCCTGGGCCACACATTGGTCAATGATATTCCCTGAGACCTCGGCGAGCCGGTACACATTGGCTTCCCTGGAGCGGTAGTCTCCCCCTTTGATGGTATCGTAGAACAGGCGATAGTCACTGTCCCCGTCTCCCTGATAGTTCTTGGAGGCATTCACGCCCCCTTGTGCCGCGATGGAATGCGCCCGCCTGGGGGAGTCCTGATAACAGAAGGTCTTTACGTTGTACCCCAGTTCGGCCAGGGTGGCAGCGGCAGATCCACCGGCAAGGCCTGTTCCCACCACGATGACATCGATGTTACGCTTGTTGGCGGGATTGACGAGGTTGATGTCGTTCTTATGTTTGGTCCATTTTTCGGCCAGGGGGCCTTTAGGAACTTTAGAATCTAGAATGCCCATATCTTAGTGGATTATAGGATTAAAATGATGATATATGGCGATAAAGGCGAACCCGAGGGGGATTGCCACGGCATAGATCTTGGTAAAATTGACGATGGATGGGGTGTATTTGTTGTTGACCCCCATGGTCTGGAAGGAAGAGGCAAAGCCATGCCACAGGTGCAGGGATAGGAGCCCGAAAGAGACCACGTAAATAATCGTTCTCCAGAATGGAGCAAATTTCTCCACGGTCTCGGCGTAGTACCGGGTGGGATCTTCAGGATTTGCTTCCACGTATTTATAGGCCATTTCATGGATCCAGAAATCGTAGAAATGCAAACCTAGGAAAGCCAGGATGACAGCCCCGGAAATGATCATGTTCCTGGATACCCAGGGGGCATTGGCGCTTCCTTTGTACTGCGCATATTTCACCCCCCTCGCCCTGTTGTTCTGGATCTCAAGCACAAAACCCATTACGAAATGGATGACCACCCCTGCGATCAGGATAGGTTGCATGATGAACTGAACGATGAAATTATACCCCATGAAATGGGATAATTCATTGAAGGTCTCCGGAGAGACCACGGAGGTGAAATTGATCGTGAAATGCAATGCCAGGAACAAGACCAAAAAAATACCAGAAAGGGCCATGACCACTTTTCTGGCGATAGAGGATCGTATGATTTTACTCATTACAGTTACGGTTTAGGGTCACAAATTTACGGCAGAAGCCCCGCAATAGCAAACATAAACGCCCAATACTTACAGGGCTTTGGCCTAATTTTCACAGTCGTTGAACCCTGTTCAATCCGGGAGGCAAAAAGAGGCCGTTTTTAGCTTTTAATATTCAACAAAACCCTTCTTTTCATTAAGAAGAAATTAAGGGTTTACAGGTTCTATTCGATGGTGACAGGTGTTTTTACCTCCTGTCCATTCCCACTCAGGACCAGTTCATAGGAACCTTTGGGCAGATAGGTCTTCCCGTCATCAGCTGTTTTTAGCTCCACCTTGTTCTTAGACAGGTATGCCAGCTTACCTGCTTTGGAGAAAGCTACGTCATAGGACAGGATGTTTAAGCCTTTATCTGCCTGCATCTCAAAACCGCTTACCTCAATCCCGTCGAGGGTCTGGATCTTTGCGGTGTAGTCGCCTTTCTTTTTGGAATAGAAGACGATATCAATCCCCGGAGTATTGGGTTTGGACCAGCTGCTCCAGGAATTGCCCCATCTGGGGGAATGCTTGATCGCAGGAATGTCGAAGACCACAAGGTCTTTTTCGAGTTTCTCTTGTGTCATTTCCTGTAAATGAGCGATATCCGCCTTATAGATGCTCCTTCCGTGTGTCCCCACCAGGAGATGCTTTTCTTCAGGCTGTATGACCAGGTCGTGCACGGCCACATTGGGGATCCCGTTCTGAAACAATTCCCAGGAAATGCCACGGTCAAAGGAAAGATAAAGTCCGTTGTCTGTCCCTGCAAAGAGCAGATCCTCGTTTGCGGGATCTTCCAGGACGACATTCACAGGGGATGTTGGTAAGCCGGCGCCAATATTCTTCCACGTCTTGCCCAGATCCTCACTTACGTATACATAAGGGGTAAAATCGTCCCATCGATACCCGTTCAGAGAGGTATAGACACGTTCCTTCTTGTGTTTGGAAGCAGCCACCCGGCTCACCCAGAGGTCTTTTGGGAATTGCCCGGAGATGAGCTCCCAGCTGTTTCCTCCGCTGTCACTTCTGTATACGAGACCGTCATCACTTCCCGTGTATAGCAGGCCGAATTTTAGGGGGGACTCAGAAATTGTCGTAATGGTGCCATAGGCCACGTTCCCCTGTTTTCCGCCCCGTGTGAGATCACCAGAAATAGCTTCCCATTCGTCCCCTTTGTTCAGGGAGCGGTGCAGTTTATTCCCCCCAAAATACACGATGTCCTGGTTGTGGGGGGATAGCAGGATAGGGGTCTGCCAATTGAAGCGGTACGGTTTTTCTCCCAGTTCATGCTTGGGCTGGATGTTCTTTCTCTTCCCTGATGAGAGATCGAGGCGGTAATAATTTCCGAACTGGAACCCTGTGTAGACGATATTCGGGTCCCGGTTGTCTATCTGAACCTGCATGCCATCCCCGCCCATGATCGACTTCCAGGGATATGCTCCGGTCTGGTGCCAGCGGCTGTTCTCCTCTGCATTATACGGTCCCATCCAAACCCCGTTGTCCTGAAGCCCGCCGTAGACGTTGTAGGGTTTCTGGTGGTCGATGTTGATGGCATAGAACTGGCCCACTTCAGGGGAGTTGTTCTTGATCCAGTGAGCTCCGTCATCATAGGAGATGTTAACGCCCCCGTCGTTCCCGTTGATCAGATGGCCTGGTCTGACCGGGTTGATCCACAGGGCGTGGTGGTCTGCGTGGACATTGTCCCCGTCTATGGCTTTGTAGGTCTTGCCCCCGTCCGCGGAGGCGATCAATGGGACCCCGGCCAGGTAGATCTTATCAGGGTCGTTGCGGTCTACCCGGATCTGGGCAAAGTAATACCCGTAACTGTAGAACAGGTTGTCTATGTACTTTTCATTTTGTTTCTTCCATGTCTGGCCCCCGTCATCACTTCGATAAACCTCTGCCCCAATGACAGGGGTATCGAACAGGAGCGAATTGGCATCCTCCAGGTACGCGGCCAGGTCGGCTGGTTTTACAGCCCCGCTTTTCACCATTTCCTTGACATTCTCGGCCCTGTACTTTTCCTGGAAGTCGTTATCCTTCAGGAAGTCGTTGAGCTCTTTATCCTCAAGGTCGAGAAAAGCCTGCACGCTCATGGTCTTGAATTCCTCCTTGGTAAGACCCTCCTCTTTTTCTTCTTCCTCCGTTTTATCCCTTCGGTACTGGTTGTCGTGAACGGCGTAGACGATGTTGTTGTCAAAGACCGCGAGGCCGATCCGGCCTACACCTTCCCCGGTAGGGAAGCCACTGTTCGGGCCTGAGACAAGGCGCCATGTACTCCCCCCGTCCGTGCTTTTATAGATCCCCGATCCCGGTCCGTTGCCCTCGAAATTCCAGGCTTTCCTGTCCTTATCCCAGGCAGCTGCAAACTGGATGTTGAAATTGACGGGGGATACGGCCAGATCAATGATGCCCGTCTCATCATTTACAAACAGGGTCTTCTTCCAGTTCTTGCCCCCGTCCGTGGACTTGTACACACCTCGCTCTTTGTTTTCTGAGTAAAGGTGGCCTGTTGCCGCCACCACGACCTCATTTACATTGTCGGGGTTGATCAGGATGCGCCCGATATGGTGGGAATCCGGAAGGCCCATATTCTGCCAGGTCTTACCGCGATCCGTCGATCGCAACAGGCCGATCCCGGCATAGGAGGAACGGGAACTGTTGTTCTCACCCGTGCCTACCCAGATCGTTCCGCTCTTCCAATCCACGGCAATGTCTCCCACATTCTGTGTTGCAGAACCATCGAGGACGGGGGTGAAAGAAGTACCGTTGTTGGTTGTATGCCAGAGACCCCCGGAGGCATAGCCCACATAGAATTCCGTGGGGTCATCCGGATTGACCTCCAGGTCTACTACGCGCCCGCTCATGACGGTCGGACCTATATTTTTGAAAGGGAGATTCTTTACAATGGAGTTTTCACCCATTTTTTCCTTCTGGGCAATGCCCTCCATCACTTTTTTAGAGGAAGTGGCCACGGGCTGGGCCTGAAGCATCAATACACCGCAGAACGCCCCCAGGAAAAACTTGAATTTCATAGATGTCAATTTTGATTTTTGGAAGGTATGAATTTGGCCGGCGTATGACAAGCAACCCATCAAAGAATTGATCGTAAATAACTACTTTTGAGAAAATTTGTGACCCTGATGAAATATCACCCCATAGACCCGCAGCTCTTCGTAAGGAACCGTGAAAAATTCATGGCGAAAATGAAACCCAAAAGCATTGCGATATTCAATTCTAACGACATCTATCCCATCAGCGCAGACAGTACCATGCCTTTTCAGCAGCACCGGGATATCTTCTACCTGAGTGGGGCAGACCAGGAAGAGACCATTCTCCTGCTATTTCCCGATGCCATGGACAAAGGACAAAGGGAGATCCTCTTTGTCAGGGAGACCAATGACCACATCGCCGTCTGGGAGGGGGAAAAACTGTCTAAGGAGCAGGCCACTGCCGTGAGTGGCATCCGGAATGTGCAATGGCTCAAGGACTTTGACAAGGTGTTTTTCGACCTGATGACCGAAGCCGACACCGTCTATTTCAATACGAACGAACACTACAGACAATCAGTCGAGACCCAAACGCGCGAAGACCGCTTTATTCGTAAGTGCAAGGAAAAATTCCCTGCCCACAGCTGGGCCAAGAGCAACCCTATCTTACAGGAGATCAGGGGGGTAAAGGAACATCAGGAGATCGCGCTGATGCAGCAGGCCTGTGATATCACTGAAAAAGGATTCAGAAGGATCCTCAATTTCACCAGGCCCGGGGTCTGGGAATATGAGATCGAAGCTGAGTTCCTGCACGAATTCATCAAGAACCGGTCTAAAGGGTTCGCTTATACGCCCATTATCGCTTCTGGCAACAATGCCAATGTCCTTCATTATGTGGTCAATAACCAGCAGTGCAAGGATGGCGATCTCATTCTTCTGGATGTAGGTGCAGAATACGCGAATTACTCAAGCGATATGACACGTACGATCCCTGTGAACGGCAAATTCTCCAAAAGGCAGCGGGAAGTGTATAACGCTGTGTTGCGTGTAAAAAACGAGGCCACTGAGATGCTGATTCCCGGGACGATGTGGGCCGAATACCACAAGGAGGTCGGGAAGATCATGACCTCAGAACTCTTGGGTCTGGGCCTGCTCAGCAAGGCTGATGTGCAAAACGAGAACAAGGAGTGGCCTGCCTATAAAAAATATTTCATGCATGGCACAAGCCACCATATCGGCCTGGACACTCACGATTACGGCCCCCTGAAAACCCCTATGAAGGCCCATATGGTGTTCACCGTGGAACCTGGTATCTACATCCCCGATGAAGGATTTGGGATCCGCTTGGAAGACGATGTGGTGATCCAGGAAAAGGGAGGGCCCCTGAACCTGATGAAGAATATCCCCATCGAGGCTGATGAGATAGAGGCCATCATGAATTCCTAAGAGGATTTTTTACCTGTAAATCCCCTATTTGATCTTGAAATTCCTCACATTGGCCAAGATCAGTGTGAGCAGGGAGGGAAGTACCCATCCGAGTTGAAACCCACTTAAGGGTATAAGTCTGTTCACGGCTTGCATATCAATCCCCAATTCGAGGCTCTGCAGGAAGTCAGGCACACTGAAAAGGATGGTCACCCAGACCACGCTTTTGAAGATTCCGGCCGAGGCCCAACGTTCAGGCAGGGCATTGAGGATAATGAGCACAATGGTGATCGGATAGACGAACATGAGGGCGGGAAGAGCCACATCGATGATGTAGCTTACTTTCAGCTGACCCATCAGCACCCCGAGGAGGCTTCCGATCACTGCCGCGATAACATAGACCCTGTGTGAGTCTGAGAACCGGGAGCTGATAAAATCCGCTGTGCCCGCGACTATGCCCACAGCAGTGGTGAAACAGGCAAGGGCCACCAGGACGGAAAATATGATCCTTCCCGTAGTACCCAGGGCATGAAGGCTCATCTGCTGCAAGAGCTCCGTCCTGCTGATGTCCGATTCAAAGTCTAATTGCAAAAGGGCGGCGGAAAGCATCAGCCCGGCATAGACCAGCAACAGGGTAAGTCCGGCCACCCACCCGGCATTGGCGATCAGTCTGCGTTTCTCCTCATAGGTCTTGTTGTTCTTCAGGTTGATGGAAACGATGATCACCCCTCCGACAACTACGGCTCCTATGGCATCAAAGGTCTGGTAACCCTCTAAAATGGAATAGCTGAAGGGATGTGCTATCAGGGGTTCCCCGAATTCGAAAGGGCTCGTGAAAATGATCATTCCCATGATGCCGAGCAGGATCAGGAGGATGGCCGGGGTCATCAATTTCCCTATGATGTCGAGGATCTTATTCCGGTTGAGCGCAAAGAGGAGGACGAGGCCAAAATAGACAAAACTGGTGGTCAGGGGGCGAACCTCAAAAAAGGGAGCTATGGCCATTTCGTGTGTGACCGATGCCGTCCTGGGGGAAGGCAGGCTGATCGCGATCGCGTAAATCAGATAGCAATAGATCAGGCTGAATCCCGGAGAGACCTTTCTGCCAAAATCGAAAATAGTTCCCTGTAATCTGGCATGGGCCTTGATGCCCAGGATGGCGATCAAAACTGCAGATACGGCAAACCCAAGGGCCACCAGCCACCAATCCGGGCCTGCCTTAAAACCCAGCATAGGGGGCAGGATGAGGTTCCCTGCCCCGAAGAAGAGCGAGAAGAGGGCAAAGGCCGTCACCAGGAGTTCCCGGACTTGTCGCATAAAATTGAGTTATTGTTGAAAGATACTGGAAAAAACGAGATCCGAAACGATGTTTAATCCGTACCACTTAATGGACAAAAGAATACGTTCATCGAAAAAATGAGAAAAATAGTGGAAGCCACTCAATAAATGTTCCTCCGTGTACGTTCACTTTTAAAATGTTAACGAGAAACCTTGTGATGAATGCTGAACCTTAAGATGTAATTAAAGCATAGTTGAAGTTTCCCCAACCAGACCGTGCGCCCTAATAACCTACTTCATGAAAAAAATATTCTGCCAGATCTTCGGACACCACTACTCCGTGTCCAAGAAAGTGACCCAGCACATCAAGGAATACAAATGCGTCCATTGTGGAAAAGAAGTGACCACGGACGTCAGTGGCAATCTATCCGTTCTCACCCCCGAACTTCAGGATATCAACCACACTCTCGAGATCATTTATCGAAAAAGACATGCAGGCGAACAACAAGTAGCCTGAACTACCCTTGCCCGAAGGAATTCCATCCCTGGGCCTTTAAGGGTATGCTTTCTTCATTCCTGGTAATTAAGTGTGCGCCCCGATCTGCTTCTGTCATATGCCCCACGACAGTAAGATTGGGGTTGCCCTTTATTTTGGGATAATCATTCTGGTCTATCGTAAACAGTAGCTCGTAATCCTCCCCCCCGCTCAGGGCAATCATGGTGCTGTCCAGCACAAACTCCTCGCAAACATTGATCACCGTTGGATCCAGCGGGATCTTATCTTCATACACATGACACCCCACATTGCTCTTCTCACACAGGTGTAGGATCTCAGAGGACAAGCCGTCACTAATGTCGATCATGGAGGTGGGCTTTACCTTGAGTTCCTTCAGCAAAGAGACGATGTCTTTACGGGCCTCCGGTTTTAATTGCCTTTCCACGATATAGGAGTAGGGTTCCAGGTCTGGCTGGCTGTTGGGATTTACCTTAAAGACCTCCTTCTCTCTCTGCAGCACCTTCAACCCCATATAGGCCCCTCCCAGGTCGCCTGTCACAACCAGAAGGTCGTTAGGTTTTGCCCCGCTCCGGTAGGCCACCTCCTTTTCAGATGCCTGGCCAATGGCCGTTACGGATATATACAGGCCCCGGTCTGATGAAGTAGTATCGCCCCCAACCAGGTCTACCTGGTAGATGTCGCAGGCCAGTTTGATCCCGGCGTACAGTTCTTCGAGGGCTTCCAGTGGGAATCGGTTGGAAACGGCTATGGATACAGTGACCTGCGTAGGCACACCGTTCATGGCACAGATGTCGCTGAGGTTGACTACGACCGATTTATACCCCAGGTGTTTCAGGGGCATATAACTAAGGTCGAAGTGGATGCCTTCGATCAGTTGATCTGTACTGACCAGCACGGCCTTGTCTCCGAATTTCAACACAGCTGCGTCATCACCCACGCCACAAAGGGTGGAAGCTTGTTTTGGGGAAAAAGCTTGTGTAAGCCGATCGATCAGGCCGAATTCGCCCAGCTTTTCCAGGGATGTTTTTTCAGGGTCTTGTTCTTCCAGCATCCTGCAAAATTAAGGAGGATCTGACAGAAATCGTATCTTTACTTTAAAAACTACACCCTCCCAAGTCGGACCGCTATGAAAAGAACCTTCCCTTTTTTCATTTTGCTTATCTTTTTATTTGCCTGCTCAAAAAACGACGATACGGGGGCAGATCGCATTGTTTCGGATCCCGTTGATGACCCCCCTGTGGAAGATCCCGCGGATCCGGTTTCCAATTTCATACCTTGTGAGAACGGCTTTGCCGGTCCTTTCCCCTGCCAGGGATTCGACCTGCTGGGACGAATGGACCTGAGTGCGCTCGATGCGACGGCTGGAAATGACATCTGGGGATGGACAGACACTGAATCTTCCCGGGAATTTGCGCTGATCGGACTGAATAACGGGACTGCTTTCGTTGAGATCACGGATACGGAAAACCTGGTCTACCTGGGCAAGTTGCCCACTGCTACGACTTCCAGTCCCTGGCGGGACATCAAGGTCTACGCTGGCTACGCCTTTATAGGTTCGGAAGCCGGGGGCCACGGGATGCAGGTATTCAACCTCAGGAAATTGCTTTCAGTTTCCAATCCTCCAACCACCTTTACATCCGACGCCCGTTATACCGGATTTGGAAACTCCCACAATATCGTGATCAATGAAGATTCAGGATTCGCCTATGCCATAGGGACCGGTGATGACCCTTATGGGGGCGGTGCCCATTTTGTCAATATACAGGATCCCATGAACCCTTCACCTGCCGGAGGCTACGGAGCAAGCGGGCATACCCATGACGCCCAGGCGGTCCTCTATAACGGCCCGGATCCGGATTATTTGGGACGTGAGATCTTTATGGGATCCAACGAGAATGCAGTATTGGTCCTGGATGTCTCGGATAAACAGAATCCTGTGGTCATTTCAACTGTACAATATCCAAATTTGGGGTACACGCATCAGGGGTGGTTTACGGAAGACCATCGCTATTTTATTGTCGGTGACGAGACGGATGAATTGAATTTTGGATTCAACTCGAGGACACTTGTATTCGACATGACCGATCTGGACAACCCCGTACTTCACGGCACGTATTTTGGTCCTACCCGGGCAATTGACCATAATGGCTATGTGAAGGGAAACCAGTACTTCCTGGCCAATTATACGGCGGGGGTCAGGGTACTCGATCTCACAAACCTGCAGGAGGGGACTCTGGTTGAAACGGGATATTTTGACAGTTTTCCCTCTGGAAATGGAACTTCTTTTGACGGGGCTTGGAGTGTCTATCCCTTTTTTGATAGCGGCAAGATCGTTCTGAGCGATATCAGTTCCGGGTTGTTTGTAATTCGCGTATCCAATTAGGATTCCCGTTGATGAACACATCCGTTGTGACCTATTCCTAAGGCTTTGGATCAAATGCACTGATCTCTCCCCACCTTAAAACAAGGGTAGAATTGACCTCTTCCGGATGGAGATCTGGTAAAATCTCACCCCAGCACATCGCTTCTTCTTTCTTCCTCCATTACATCACTCCGGAGCATAGAATTCTCTGATTCTCATATATGTTATTATAATGTTAGTAACTATTTGAATCCCCCAGTTTTAGTGTATATTTGTAAACTATTTAGAATAAGTCCAATTAAGATGATCAAAGTATCCGAATCGGCTAAAAAGAAGGTTACCGCCCTGATGACAGAGGAGGGATATGACCTCTCCAAAGACTACGTACGGGTTGGTGTCAAGAGCGGGGGTTGCAGCGGGTTGTCCTATGAACTCAGGTTCGACAACCAGATCAATGATACCGACAAGGTTTTTGAGGACAACGACGTCCGCATCCTGGTCGATAAAAAGAGCTTCCTATACCTGGTTGGTACTATACTGGAGTATTCAGGAGGGCTCAACGGAAAAGGATTTGTATTTAACAACCCCAACGCCCAGCGTACCTGTGGCTGCGGAGAGAGTTTTTCTCTATAGATATCTACAACACGAGACATGGCATATACAGAAGAAGAGTTAAAGAAAGAACTGGAGACCAAGGAGTACGAATACGGTTTCTATACGGATATTGAATCAGATACCTTCCCTAAGGGATTGAACGAGGATGTGGTCATCGCCCTATCCAAGAAGAAGGAAGAGCCCGAATGGATGACCCTGTGGCGTCTCGAAGCTTTCAAAGGATGGAAGGAGATGGTAGAACCCGAATGGGCCAATATTCATTACAAGAAACCCGATTTCCAGGATATCAGCTACTACTCTGCACCCAATAAAAAACCGAAGTACAACAGTCTGGATGAAGTAGACCCCGAACTACTCGACACTTTTAAGCGGTTGGGGATCTCCCTGGACGAACAGAAGAAACTGGCCGGGGTGGCTGTGGATATCGTTATGGATTCCGTGTCGGTTGCCACTACTTTCAAAAAGACACTGGCAGAGAAAGGGATCATCTTTTGTTCCATCTCGGAGGCCATCAAGGAACACCCGGAGCTGGTCAAGAAATACATCGGTACCGTGGTGCCACCCAAGGACAATTTTTATGCAGCTCTGAATTCCGCTGTCTTCTCAGACGGTTCCTTCTGTTATATCCCGAAAGGGGTGAGGTGCCCTATGGAACTTTCGACCTATTTCAGGATCAACCAGGCCGGCACCGGACAGTTCGAAAGGACCCTGGTGATCGCAGATGAAGGCAGTTATGTGAGCTATCTGGAGGGGTGCACAGCCCCGTCACGGGATGAGAACCAATTGCACGCCGCGGTGGTGGAACTCATCGCCCTGGACGATGCCGAG
>JBFKPJ010000055.1:0-15639 GCA_041628355.1 Muriicola sp.
CAAATTCTTTTTCGAATTCCATGATCAGTTCAACAGTATCCAATGAATCTGCCCCGAGATCGTTGGTGAAGCTAGCCTCTGCCACTACTTCGTTCTCATCAACCCCTAACTTATCAACGATGATTGCCTTTACTCTTGATGCAATGTCTGACATAATTTTTTGGTTTAAATTTTTAATTGTTGGCAAAAATAAAAAACTTTGGTGGAAATACACCACCAGATGCCATTTTGTAGGGTAATTTACAAAATTTAATCTCATGTATATTACTTTAGCAGCATAAAAAATACAGGTGCGGATGGGCTGCTGTTGCATGAAGACTGCGCCTTTCTATACTGTAAATCAAGTTGTTATACTCTCTTATGGGTATACCCAACCTCCATCCCTTGAATTCAAAGATGAAAAACATCGTCCTTTTCGCTTCAGGTTCCGGTACCAATGTTGAGAACATCGTACGGCATTTTGAAGGACATTCCCAAATTGCGGTATCCTGTGTGCTCTCCGACAGAAAGGATGCCTATGTCCTGGAGCGATGCAATAGCCTCGGTATTCCGGCATTCTACTTTAACCGACACAGTTTTAAGGGATCCGGACTGGTCCTGCAGCTCCTCAGGAGTATCGACCCGGACCTCATTGTCCTGGCGGGATTCCTCCGCCTGATCCCAAAAGAAATGGTGCAGGCCTTTCCAAATAGGATCATTAATATACATCCGGCCCTCCTTCCAAAATACGGGGGTAAGGGGATGTACGGGCATTATGTCCACGAGTCCGTAAAAGCGAATGGAGAAAAAGAATCCGGGATCACCATCCACTACGTGAACGAACGATATGACGAAGGGGCCGTGATCGAACAACAGAAGACCCCCCTGGAGCCGGAGGATTCTGCGGAAGAGATCGGCAGGAAGGTAAGACTGCTGGAGCACAGGCATTTCCCCCGCGTCATAGAAGATCTCTTATCCCGAACCTGATGGCTGTGAAAAAGAAATTCTACGTGGTCTGGAAGGGAAAGGTCCCCGGGATCTACGGAAGCTGGGAAGCATGCAAGACACAGATCACAGGTGTCAAAGGGGCACAATACATGTCTTTTGAATCAAAAGCAGAAGCCGAAAATGCCTTCAACAGTTCCTATGCCGCCTTCAAAGGGCAAAAGAAGAAAAAACCCGGGCTCTCTGCTGAGGAACTGATGAAGATCGGGGAGCCCAACATGCATTCTATCGCCGTAGATGCGGCTTCCAGCGGGAATCCGGGCAAAATGGAGTACCAGGGAGTAGACACAAAAACAGGTAAAAGACTGTTCAAACAAGGCCCTTTCCCTGAGGGCACCAATAACATAGGAGAATTCCTTGCGATTGTACACGGCCTGGCCTTTCTGAAAGAGAGGCGATCAGACCGTGTCCTCTATTCCGACTCCCGAACTGCCATCAGCTGGGTCAGGAAGAAGCGCTGCAATACCAAACTCGAACCCAATTCCCGAAACCGGGAACTTTTTGACCTTGTGGAACGAGCAGAGAAATGGCTGCACAAGAATTCCTATACCACCCCCATCGTTAAGTGGGAAACCCTTGCCTGGGGTGAGATCCCAGCTGATTTTGGCCGTAAGTAGGCCAGAGGGGTATTCCTGAATCAGAACTGGCCGGGGAGAACTACAAAAGCGTATATTTGCATCGAATTTGAACCATCGGTTATGGGCAAGCTCTTGATATTGGGAACGGTAGCTTTTGACGCTATAGAAACCCCTTTCGGCAAAACGGACAAGATCCTTGGCGGTGCCGCCACGTTCATCGGTCTGGCCGCATCCCATTTCAGGGTTGACAGTGCGATCGTTTCAGTGATCGGGGGCGATTTTCCCGAAGAGTACCTGGACCTGCTGAGAAAAAGACGGATCGATATCTCCGGAATAGAGGTCATCGAGAAAGGGAAGACCTTCTTCTGGAGTGGAAAATACAACAATGACCTTAACAGCAGGGAAACCCTGGTCACGGAGCTGAACGTCCTGGCAGATTTTGAGCCTGTGATCCCGGAACACTTCAGAGATGCGGATGTGCTTATGTTGGGCAATCTTCACCCCTCTGTGCAGTTGAAGGCCCTCGAACAGATGAGGGAAGAACCAAAGATCACCGTGCTCGACACCATGAATTTCTGGATGAACCACACGTTTCCGGAGCTCAAGAAGGTGATCAGCAGGACAGACGTGATCACGATCAATGACAGTGAGGCCAGGCAGCTTTCCAATGAATATTCCCTGGTCAAGGCGGCCCAGAAGATCCATCGAATGGGACCAAAATACGTGGTGATTAAAAAAGGGGAGAATGGAGCCTTGCTTTTCCACAACGGGGAAGTATTCTTTGCTCCTGCCCTGCCTCTTGAAGAGATCTTTGACCCCACCGGTGCAGGGGATACCTTTGCAGGCGGGTTCGCAGGCTACCTGGCAGAAACGGAAAACGTATCCTTCAACAACCTGAGGAATGCTGTGATCCACGGATCCAATCTCGCTTCCTTCTGCGTAGAGCGGTTCGGAACGGAGCGGATGCAGAACCTGACAAAAGAAGAGATAGAAAACAGGTTGGAGCAGTTTAAGCAGCTGACACAATTCGATATAGAGTTGAGATAATGCCCTGCCTTACCGGGGCTTTTTTTATTAAATGAACTATGAGCGACGCCATTAAACACGAATGCGGGATTTCGCTGATCCGATTGCTAAAACCCCTGGACTACTACAAGAAAAAGTACGGTTCGGCTTTCTACGGGGTGAATAAGATGTACCTGATGATGGAGAAGCAGCACAACCGGGGGCAGGATGGAGCGGGTTTTGCGAGTATCAAACTGGATGTTGAGCCCGGGCAACGCTACATGAGCAGGGTGCGATCCGTTCAGGCCCAACCCATTCAGGATATCTTCGCCCAGATCACAGACCGCATCAACCGGGCTTTTGACGAACACCCGGAATACATCGATGACGCCGAAGCTCAGAAAAAACACATCCCGTATATAGGGGAGGTCCTGCTTGGACATGTTCGCTACGGTACCTTCGGGAAGAACAGCATAGAGAACGTACACCCATTCCTGCGCCAGAACAACTGGATGCACAGGAACCTCATCGTGGCCGGTAACTTCAACATGACCAACGTGGCCGAGTTGTTCGACAATCTTGTGCAACTGGGCCAGCATCCGAAGGAAATGGCAGACACAGTGACGGTCATGGAGAAGATAGGACATTTCCTGGACGATGCCGTGGCCAAACTCTATAAACAGATCAAAAAAGAAGGGTATAACAAGATGGAAGCCTCTCCCCTGATCGCAGAGCGACTTAACGTGGTCAAGATCCTGAAAAAGGCCTCCAAAAACTGGGATGGCGGATATGCGATGGCAGGACTACTGGGACACGGCGATGCCTTTGTTCTGCGTGATCCTTCCGGGATCCGCCCGGCCTATTACTATCAGGACGATGAGGTGGTGGTGGTGGCATCGGAACGGGCGGCTATACAGACTGTATTCAATGTTAAATACTCTGAGGTAGAGGAATTAGATCCTGCCCATGCCATTATTATAAAAAAGAACGGCAAGGTCAATGTGAAAAAGATCATGGAACCCCTTCAGAGAAAGGCGTGCTCTTTTGAACGCATCTACTTCTCGAGAGGGAGCGATCTCGAGATCTACCAGGAACGGAAGGAACTCGGAAAGCTGATCTTCCCCAAGATCCTGGAATCCATAAATCACGATATCAGAAACACGGTCTTTTCCTATATCCCGAATACGGCAGAAACTTCCTTTTTGGGAATGGTCAGGGAGGCGCAGAACTATCTGAACAAGAAAAAGGAGGAACAGATCCTGGAAATCGGTTCGGGGATCACAAGGGAGGAACTCCATGAGATCCTGGAGATCAGGCCCCGGATTGAAAAGGTAGCTATCAAAGATGCCAAACTCAGGACCTTCATTACCCAGGACAGCAGCCGGGACGACCTGGTGGCACACGTGTACGATATCACATACGGTTCCGTGAGCGAGAATGACAACCTGGTCATCATAGACGACAGTATTGTGAGGGGAACCACTTTAAAGAACAGCATTCTGGGGATACTGGACAGGCTGTCTCCCAAAAAGATCATCGTGGTGTCTTCTGCCCCCCAGATCCGTTACCCGGACTGCTATGGTATAGACATGGCCAAACTGGAGGATTTCATCGCCTTTAAAGCGGCACTGGCATTGCACCGTGAGAACGACAGCCTTTCTGTGGTAGAGGAAATCTATAACAAATGCAAGGAACAGTTCCACAAGGAAGACAGTGAGATCATCAATTACGTAAAGGAATTCTATGCGCCCTTCAGCGCAGACCAGATCTCAAAGAAGATAGGAGAACTCCTGTGCCCTGAAGGGATCAAGGCGGAGGTTGAGATCATATATCAAACCATTGAGAACCTTCATAAGGCGTGCCCGAAGAATTTGGGTGACTGGTATTTTACCGGAGATTATCCCACTCCGGGAGGAAATAAGGTGGTTAACAGGGCCTTTATCAATTTTTACGAAGGCAAGAATGAACGTGCATATTAGCAGTGGATATACATTTTATCTGTAGAATAGTGCATTTCATCGATATTTTATGCATTTCATCGCCTTTATCGTCATTCGGGAGCAATCAAAGTTACATTTAGACTTGCCATAGCATAAGTAGGTTAAGTTCATGGTAAGATTTGGGGCAAAAAAGGTGGAGACTTCTCCACCTTTTTTATTTCCCCACCCTACTGGTCGCCCACGGAGACTATCTTTGTAGTCCGTTTCCTCAACCTCCACCCGTCAATCCTGCTCAAAGGGCATTTCATCTGATTAAAAAGGATTTTGTCCAAAACCTTTTTCTACGGCTCTAGCTTGATTTACATTTGGAGAACCATAGCATAAGTAGGTTAAGTTCATGGTAAGATTTGGGGAAAAAAGGCAGGATAACTCCTGCCTTTTTTATTTCTGATTCTCAGAATATTACCTGTAATCGTATCTTTTTTGGCCATTCCTATCCAAAGCCAATCTAAGGCCATTGTCTAAAAATTCCCTGTTTTTTTTTGTTATTTGTCACAATACCAGTAATTTAGTACTGCCATAGCATAAGTAGGTTAAGTTTATGGTAAGATTTGGGACGAAAAGGGTAGAGACTTCTCTACCCTTTTCTATTGATAGTCACAGGATTAGAGCATAAAACAAAAAACCGCGACTCCATAGGTCGCGGTTCTTCTTTTCAATATAGCCTTGCGCGATTATTTGTGCGCATTGTAATTTTCAGCCACTTTGTTCCAGTTGATCACATTGAAGAAGGCAGTGATGTAATCAGGACGCCTGTTCTGATAATTCAGATAATAGGCGTGTTCCCATACGTCTAAGCCCAGAATAGGATATCCGCCGCATCCCGTGTTCGGCATCAGGGGGTTGTCCTGATTGGGAGTAGCACAGATATCAACCTTTCCTCCTTTGTGAACACAAAGCCAGGCCCATCCGGATCCAAATTGGCCTCCTGCTGCCGCACTGAATTTATCTTTGAATCCTTCAAAGGAGCCGAAAGCCTCATTTATAGCAGAGGCCAGATCGCCTGTTGGATTTCCTCCGGCGCCAGGTCCCATGACCTCCCAGAACAGGCAGTGGTTAAAATACCCGCCGCCGTTATTGCGGACCGCCTTGTTATTCATATCAAGCCCTTTGAGGATCTCCTCTATCCCTTGGCCGGACAAGGGTGTACCCTCAATGGCGGCATTGAGTTTTGAAGTGTATCCGCTGTGGTGCTTGGTATGGTGTATCTCCATGGTCCTCGCGTCGATATGAGGTTCTAACGCATCGTATGCATAGGGTAATTTTGGTAGTTCAAATGCCATATTTGTGTAGTTAATTGTTAATACTCAGTGATGGCCAAATTTAGGGATTTTAACAATTATATTCCCCTAATTATATGTTAAGAACTCTCTGCGTTTGCTTATTTTGCGGGGTAAAACGAAGACCGCTGCACTCCTATCAGATTTACGACGCCTCTGCCGGTTCAGGAAAGACCTTTACCCTGGTCAAGGAATACCTCAAACTGATCCTTGCCGACGACAGCCGGCAGGAATTCAGGAAGATCCTGGCTATAACCTTTACCAACAAGGCCGTCAATGAAATGAAACAGCGAATCCTGAAAAGTTTATCGCTCTTCGCTTCAAATCCTGAAAAAGCGAGTAAGGACCAACTCTTCCTCCAGATCTCTAAAGAACTCAATCTGAGCCAGCCTACCCTGAGCTCCAGATCCGGCAGAGTCCTTAGGGAGATACTGCACAATTACGCTTTCTTTGATATTTCAACCATAGACAAGTTCAACCATCGCATCATCAAGACCTTTGCACGGGACCTGAAAATCCCCCAGAACTTTGAAGTCGTCCTGGACAAGGACCTGCTGCTGAGCGAAGGGATCGACAGGATGCTGGGAAATGCCAGACCCGGGAACAGACTTACTGACCTCATCATCGATTTTGCCCTGGAAAAAATAGAGGACAGCAAGAGCTGGGACGTAAGTTATGACCTCCACAAAGTGGGTTCAATGCTCTTTGAGGAGAACCACCTTCCCTACCTGGAAAACCTCAAGGGCAAGGATACAGATGCATTCTTCGGACTTCAGAAGAAAGTAAAGCGGGAAATCCATTCGCTTTCCCGGGAACTGAAGGAGATCGCCGCCGCAACACTGGAACTCATCGCCGGAGCGGGCCTGGATGATAAGGATTTCAAATCGGGTTGGTTCCCGGGGTTCATGAAAAAGATACAGGAGGATCCCCTGGGAGCCGATTTCAATGCAGGCTGGAAACAGCATTTCGGAGAGGAAGACCTCTACAAAAAGAGTCTGCCTGAGCCCAAAAAAGCCATCATAGACGGTCTGATGCCCGAGTTGTCAGAACTCTGGGTACGATTGAGAACGGGCCACAACAGGCTGCTATTCCTGCGGAATGTATACCAGCACCTCGTCCCCCTGACCCTCCTCAACGCCTTGCAAAAGGAGATAGACACCCTGCTGGAGGAGCGGGAGCAGATCCACATCTCGGCCTTCAATACCCTGATATCAGGACAGATACGCGATCAGCCTGCACCTTTTATATACGAACGCCTGGGCGAAAAATACAGACATTATTTTATTGACGAATTCCAGGATACCTCCCTCTTACAATGGGGGAACCTGGTACCACTGATCTCACACGCGATTCAAAGCGAGGATCTGCAGGGCAAACGGGGGAGCCTTTTCCTTGTGGGAGATGCCAAACAGGCGATCTATCGCTGGAGGGGAGGGCGGTCCGAGCTCTTCCTGAACCTCATCCACAGGGACGACTCCCTTTTCGGTCTCCCGCCCCTTACCAATGCGCTGCAGAGGAATTATCGGAGTTATCAGGAAGTGGTCGATTTTAATAACCGCTTTTTCACCTTCGTGGTCCCCTATCTGAATAATGAACTATACAGACAGCTCTTCCTGGATGGAAGCAAACAGGAGCCCACTGCTTCTGCCGGCGGACTGGTGAGTTTGAGGTTCCTTCAAGAAGGCACCGCTGAAAAGGACCTGGATCACTGCACCGAGGTGTTGAAAATTATAGGTGAACTGCGGGAAATGAACGTGCCATACCGGGACATATGCATTCTCGTCCGGTCCAACGAGCAGGGTGTGAAGGTCGCAAAACATCTCATGGAAAACGCCTTGCCTGTGATCTCATCGGATGCGTTATTGCTGGAGAGCGATCCTTCGGTCAGGTTCCTGATCAACCTCCTGAAATACGCTACCCAGACCTCTGATCTCAATATTCCCTACGATATCCTTTTTTATCTCAGTAAAGAAGAAGGCAAACACGCCTTCATCTCAGAAAACCTTAGGGATCTGAAGGGTCTCCTGAAGAGGGAGTACCGCTTTGATATGGCCGCATTTTCCCAAAGGACCCCTTACGATGCCCTGGAATACGCCATTGAGCGATTTGGCCTGGTCCGGGACTCGCATGCCTTTATCAGCGCCCTGCTCGATGAGGTCCTGGAATTTGAATCGCATATGGACTCCGGGATCAATTCATTCCTAGACCACTGGGATAAGAACAGGGGGAAGTGGAGCATCCCCGCCCCCGAACAGACCGAAGCAGTTCAATTGATGACCATCCACAAATCAAAAGGCCTGGAGTTTCCTTTTGTGATATTCCCATATGCGAACGCGAATATCCATAACAACAGAGGCACGCAACTTTGGGTGGCCGCCAGGGATGAGATATTGAAGGGGTTCGACCATATGCTCTTGAGTAAGAAGAAAGAAATGCCCGGGTATAATGAGGCTTCCAGAGAAGTGTACATGGAGGAAGAGCACAAACAGGAACTGGATGCTTTCAATGTATTGTATGTGGCCCTCACCAGGGGTATCCAGGGCGTGTACGTGATCTCTGAAACGGACCTGGACAGCAAAGGGAAACCCAAACCCGCTACGTATTCCGGCCTCTTCATCGAGTTCCTCATGGCAGAAGGTCTGTGGGACCAGAACCGGAACAGGTACGATTTCGGAGAACTATATGAGATCAGTCCGGGATCTCCCCCTGAACTCGAACAGGAAGAAATCCCCTATACCTATTCCGCCAAATTTGACGGGCACCTGGAGATAAGCACCCGTGCCGGAGAGCTTTGGGGCACATCAAGGGCCATGGCGCTGTCGCGCGGTAATGTGTTCCATTTTGGTATGAGCACGATTGATACCCCGGAAGATATCCCCTCCACCGTAACCGAACTGGTGTCAGGCGGTGCCATTCCCGGGATAGAGGAAAGTGCCTATCTCGAGCTTTTTAAGGGTATCGCAGAGCATCCGCTCCTGGAGCGTTTCTTCAAGGCGGGTCCCATTATTAGGAACGAACAGGCGATATTTGCAGAAAATGGGGTAATTTTGCGACCCGACAGGATGGTTTTCGACGGGAAGAATGTCTCTATACTCGATTATAAGACCGGAAATGAAAGTCCGGCACATGCAGAACAGCTCAATTCCTATTCGGATGTACTGACCTCCATGGGGTACAACGTTGAAAACAAGGTCCTCATCTATATAAGCGAACAAATCAAACCCGTATTCTTATAGATATGTACAGCAGCATCAAAACATACCTCCAGGATGAACTGGAATCGATCAAAGAAGCAGGCCTTTACAAGAAAGAGCGTGTAATTACCTCTCAACAGGGGGCTGTGATCAAAATCTCCACAGGGCAGGAGGTCATCAACTTCTGCTCCAACAATTATTTGGGGCTGTCCTCCCATCCGGAGGTCATCCAGGCGGCAAAGGATACGCTGGATTCCCATGGCTTCGGCATGTCATCCGTAAGGTTTATCTGCGGCACCCAGGACATCCACAAGGAATTGGAAGAGAAGATCGCCAAATTCTACGGGACCCAGGACACCATCCTCTATGCGGCCGCTTTTGACGCCAACGGTGGGGTCTTCGAGCCTCTGCTCTCTGCAGAGGATGCCATTATCTCCGATTCCCTGAACCACGCATCGATCATAGATGGGGTCAGGTTGTGCAAGGCCAAGCGCTACCGTTATGCCAACAATGACATGAGCGACCTCGAGGCCCAGTTGAAGCAGGCCAATGAAGATAAGGCGCGATTCAAGATCATTGTGACAGACGGCGTGTTTTCCATGGACGGTTTGCTCGCACCCCTTGATAAGATCTGTGACCTCGCAGAAGCTTACGACGCCCTGGTGATGATAGACGAGTGCCATGCGGCAGGTTTTATAGGGGAAACCGGGCGAGGTACCCTCGAGGAAAAGGGGGTGATGGGCCGGATCGACATTATTACAGGGACCCTGGGCAAGGCCCTGGGTGGAGCCATGGGCGGATATACCACCGGCAAGAAGGAGATCATCGAAATGCTCAGGCAGCGTTCCAGGCCTTATCTCTTCAGCAATTCCCTGGCCCCGGCCATTGTGGGAGCCTCCATAAAGGTGTTCGATATGCTGGAAGGCAGCACGGAACTCCGCGACCAACTCGAAAGCAATACGCGATACTTTAAGAAAGGGATGAAAGAGGCCGGTTTCGATATCATCGACGGGGATTCAGCCATCGTACCAGTCATGCTGTACGATGCCAAATTATCCCAGCAAATGGCGGACATGCTGCTCGATGAGGGAATTTATGTGATAGGATTCTTCTATCCCGTGGTACCAAAGGGAAAAGCGAGGATCAGAGTGCAGTTGTCAGCGGCTCATACAAGAGCTCATTTAGACACCGCAATCGAGGCATTTACGAAGGTCGCAAAAGAGCTCAAAATCCTCTAAAACCCGCCGTTTTCTGGGGGATACGCGAAAAAAAAAAGAAATTGATTTTGTTAATAATTATTAACAACTTACATTTGCAGCTAATAAACACTTAAACTTAAAATTTTGAACATGAAACAGCTTAGCAGATTATTAGTTGTTGGCCTACTTTTAATTGGGTTTAACAACGTTCAAGCGCAGGATGAGAATAATCCGTGGCAAGTTAGCTTTGGTGTAAACGCAATAGATGTTTATCCTACTAATGACCAGGGTGCCGCTTACCCAACAGGTGCTTTATTTGATGAGTACTTTAATGTTAACGATCACTGGAACATTTTGCCTTCTATTTCATATGTCTCTGTTTCCAAGTATGTTGGAGATGGATTTTCTGTAGGAGCTAGAGGAAGTCTGAACCGCATCACCAAATTGGGTGACGTTTCTGCTGACGACCTTTCTCATTATGCTGTGGATGGAACCATTAAGTACAATATATTAAAGGACAAGAAGATCGTTCCTTTCATCGAGATCGGTGGAGGTTACACCTGGGTCGATGAGATCGGTGCAGGAACCGTAAACGGAGGTGTTGGAGCCAGCTACTGGTTTACTGACAATATCGGTCTTACAGTTCAATCTTCTTACAAGCACGCTTTCGAAGATTACGGTGTTAAGCACTTCCAGCACTTAGCCGGTCTTGCTATCAAATTCGGTGGAACTGATACCGATGGTGACGGAATCTATGACAAGGATGATGCATGTCCTGAAGTTGCCGGTCTTGCTGCATTCAACGGATGCCCTGATTCTGACGGTGACGGTATTGAAGACGGAAAAGACAGCTGTCCTAATGAGGCTGGTCCTAAAGAACTTAACGGATGCCCTGATTCTGACGGAGACGGTATTGCCGATAAAGATGATGCATGTCCAAATGAGGCCGGTCTTGCCGCCCTTGCCGGATGTCCAGATGCTGACGGAGATGGTGTAGCTGACAAAGACGATGCTTGTCCAAACGAGGCTGGTCCTGCTGAGAACAAAGGATGCCCATGGCCTGATACTGACGGCGACGGCGTACTTGACAAAGATGATATGTGTCCAGATGTTACTGGTACTGTAGCCAACAAAGGTTGCCCAGAAGTAACTGAAGAAGTTCAGAAGCAACTGAATGACTACGCCAGAACCATCCTGTTCGACACAGGTAAGGCTTCCTTGAAGACTGAATCAGTTTCCGTATTCGTTGACATCATCCGAATCCTTAACGAGTACCCAACTGCTAAGTTTACCGTAGAAGGTCACACAGACAGCGTTGGTAGTGAGAAACTGAACCAGGAACTTTCTGAGAAGAGGGCTAACTCTGTAAGGGACTTCCTGATCAAAGAAGGTATTGGTGCCGACAGGCTCACAGCAATCGGTTATGGAGAGGCTAAGCCAATCGCCTCTAACAATACCAGGGCTGGAAGAGCTCAGAACAGGCGAGTTGAGATCAACCTGATCAAGTAACCAAGAGTTCAATCATATTTAAAAGCTCCGCAAATGCGGAGCTTTTTTTATTTTTAGGCATGAGAACATTCCTCGAAGAGGTAGTCACCGAAATCAAATCCAAATACCCGGTAAACGAACGCCTCGTACTGGTGGTTCCAAGCAAAAGGGCCGGTCTTTTCCTGCTGCAATTATTTGCCAGGTCTGCTGAAAAACCCGGTTTCGCACCGACGATCTTTACCATAGAGGAATTCGTTTCGGAGATCTCAGGTATCCGCTATGCCTCCACTACCCAGCTACTGTTTGAACTTTACGGGGTGTATCGACGTCTGCATGGGGAAGAAGCAGAACAGTTTCACCAATTTTCACACTGGGGTGGAACCCTCTTACAGGACTTCAATGAGATTGACCGTTACCTCATTCCCCAGAAACAGATATTCTCTTATCTCAGTGCCATTCAGGAGACAGACCACTGGTATCTGAAACCTGAGAAAACACCGATGATCGAGGCCTATATCAAATTCTGGAACTCCCTGGAGCCATTGTACAATGCCTTTTCGGATCACCTTCTTGAGATGCATATGGGCTACCAGGGTCTCGTGTACAGAAAGGCCAGTGAGGCAGCGGAGCAATATGCCAGGGATTCAGGGGATATAAGCCATGTCTTTATTGGATTTAATGCCCTGAATGCAGCCGAGCAGAACATCTTACAGACCCTGCTATCCCACCAAATCGCGGATATCTATTGGGACATAGACCCGGTCTTTGTCAAGGACAAGGTACATGACGCGGGTTATTTCATCCGGTCCTACCTCAGGAAATGGAAACATCTTTCCGGCAAACCCCTTCAGGGTGCAGTGGAATCCTATGATTCCGAGAAGGAGATCAGGATCATTGGGGTCCCCAGGAGCGTTTCCCAGGCCAAATACGTCGGCTCCCTGCTGAACAGGTTAATGTCTGAAGGAGCGACATTTCAGAAAAGTACCGCCATAGTGCTGGGGGATGAGAACCTGCTGAATCCCATCCTGAATGCAATTCCCCCGTCCATTTCACAATTGAACATTACCATGGGGCTTTCCCTGTCCCAAACACCGGTGGCGAGCTTGTTCAACGAATTCATCTCACTCTATTTAAATTGGAAAACACAGGGTTGGTATCATAAGGACCTCCTTTCCATCCTGTCTCATCCCTATGTAAAGGGACTATTCGACAAACCTGAAGAGACCCTTGACCGTCTTGACTCCCGGATACGGGAAAGAAACTTGATATACGTAAAAACCGCACAATTAAAAACCTTAAACGCTGCGGATAAGGAGGTCTTTTCTCTATTGTTTTCGGAACATTTTGCCACCCCTTCGTCCCTGTTGAAGGGAGCCCTTTCTTTGATCGCAGCCCTGAAGGAAAGGTTCGAATCACGTTCTGATACCATCGGACTGGAATATCTATCCAAGATGGAAGCCGTTTTCAATGAGATCGGGACCTATATCCGTAAATATGACTTCATCACCGACCTTAAATCCTTCCACAGTCTCTTCAGAGAACTCATGGCCCGGGAGACTGTCGATTTCTACGGAAAGCCCCTGGAGGGAATTCAACTTATGGGGATGCTGGAGAGCAGGAATCTCGACTTTGAAACGGTGATCATCACTTCGGTCAATGAAGGGATCCTTCCTTCCGGAAAGACGCATTCCTCTTTTATCCCTTTCGACCTGAAGAAGGAATTCCAAATGCCTACCTACAAGGAAAAAGATGCAGTGTACACCTATCATTTCTATCGGCTGTTACAACGGGCAAAAAACATCTACCTGCTCTATAACACGGAGCCCGATGTGCTGGAGGGAGGCGAGAGGAGCCGATTTGTCTCCCAATTGCTCACGGAGAACAGGAAGGAAGGAAGCATAAGGCATATTATCGCTTCCCCACCCCTGAAATTACCCGATCCTGTACACGAAACGATCAGCAAAGACCCGTCCGTACTGGATGTTCTGAAGAAAAGGGCGTCCGATGGCCTGTCGCCCTCAGCCCTGGCTACCTATATACGGGACCCCATCGCCTTTTATAAAAAATATATCCTGGGCATCAAAGAATCCGAAGAAGTGGAAGAGAACATTGCTGCCAATACCTTCGGAACTATTATACATGCAAGCCTGGAACACATGTACGCTCCCTTTGTCGGTTCCGTACTGGACCCTGTAAAGATCTCTGCCCTTCTTCCACAGATACCCAGGATCACTTCGGATGCCTTTTCAGAGCACTACCCCAATGTTTCCCTGGACGGCGGGAAAAACCTCATCGCTTTCCAGGTCATTCAGCGTTACCTCGAAAACTATCTGAAAATGGAGATAGAAGCCTGTAAAAAACACCGTGTGGAGATCCTGGCGGTAGAGGAAAAAATACGGATCCCATTGGCGATACCCGGCCTTCCTTTTCCGGTATTTCTCAAGGGAACCATAGACCGGGTCGATAAAAAGGACGGAATGCTCAGAATCCTGGACTACAAAACCGGCAACACCAGGAAGTCCGATGTCGAAATAAGCCAATGGGAAGAAATTATTTCGGAACCCAATAAAAATAAGGCGTTCCAGATGATGACCTACGCTTTGATGTACCACCGCCTGCACCCCTCAGAATGGTTCGAGGCCGGTATCATTCCCTTCAGGGATCTGGATAAAGAGATCTTCCTGCTCACCTTTCCGGGTAGCCCGGAGAAAGAAACTTCCCAGAAACAGCACCTTTTAAACTCCATCGCCTTGGAAGCCTTTAGCGAGCAACTCAAAAGCCTGCTGCTCACTCTATACGACCTTAAGGTGCCGTTTGAAGCCCAACCAGAATGATCCTACTTTTTATCCGGACGAGATGGACGGACCTCGATCTTGCTCGGCAATGTCCTGGGGTTCATGCGCAGGAGATCTGCCACCAATTCACCTATATCTTCCGGCTGGATCTTCCAGGAATCACCTTCATCAGGCTCGTTCCCGTTAAAATGAGAGGCCACAGAGCCCGGCATGATCGTGGAAACCTTGATGTCGTACGCCCTCAGGTCGAGCATCGCCGCCTGGGTAAAGCCTACAAGGCCAAATTTTGAAGCATTGTACCCTGTACCCGAAGCAAAGAAGTTGGTGCCCGCTAGGCTGGCTATGGTGATGTAGTATCCCCTGGATCGTTTCAATGCCTCCAGGGAAGCTTTCAGGGTGTAGAACGGACCGTTGAGGTTGGTGTCAATCATCATCTGCCAGTCCGTTAAACTGAGCTTGTCCACCGGGTTGAACACACCTACGCCCGCATTTGCAACGACGACATCGAGCTGCCCCCAGGTATCGAGAATTGCCTTGACAGCCTTTTCCTCATCGCCCGGCCGGGTCACATCGGAGCTGAGTCCGATCACCCGGTCCCCAGGGCCCAGCCTTTGGGCCGAGTTTTCCGCATCTTCCTGCCTCCTGCCACTGATGGCTACCTTCATCCCGGCTTCCAAAAGTGTTTTTGCGATCCCAAATCCTATCCCTTTTGTACCTCCAGTGATATACGCTACTTTTCCTTTCATGTCTTTTTATTTTCCTCCAAAATAAGAAGTGAAAAAGGAGAACTGAAAATTCAGGCGTTATTCTTTTCTTAAAATAAAAAGCGTGGATTTTGAAACTTACTTAAAAATTAGTTCCTTTGCGCTTCCAATGCGGGGGATTAGCTCAGCTGGCTAGAGCGCTTGCATGGCATGCAAGAGGTCACCGGTTCGACTCCGGTATTCTCCACAGATCAAGCGCCATTTTCAGCGCGCGATTCAGGAATAAGAAAAACCGCCGAGTGTACTCGAGCGGTTTTTTGTTTTCTGAAGCGTCCATGCCTCAGGCATGGCTAAAGCGATGAAAATGGCATTTGCAGAACGGGAGATCATCCGGAGCAGCGACAGCTAACCC
>JBFKPJ010000056.1:0-15552 GCA_041628355.1 Muriicola sp.
CGGCATATGGATGTCCATGAGGATGCCGTCATACTGGTTCTTATTGGCTTTGTCAATCGCCTCCATTCCGTTTTCTGCAATGTCGCAGCTCACACCCCTCTTGGCCAGCATCTTCTTGGTGATCACCTGGTTGATCTTGTTGTCCTCCACCACGAGGACGTGCAGGCCATTGAGGTCGTAGTCCTTGTGTTCCAGCTCAAATGGGACGTCGTCCACGATACTGTCCTTGGATTTCATGGCCAGTTCAAAGAAGAAGGAACTGCCTTTCCCGATCTCACTCCTCAACTGTATCTCACTGCCGAAGAGTCCGAGGAGGCTTTTCACAATGGTAAGGCCCAGCCCGGTTCCCCCGTATTCCCTGTTGATCTGTATGGATCCCTGCTCAAAACTGTCGAAGATATGCTGTTGCTGTTCCGGGGTGATGCCGATACCGTTGTCCCTGACCTCGAAATACACAGTGACTTCCTCTTCCTCCTTTTTCAGCAATTTGGTGATCACCCGTACCTCTCCGTTCTTGGTGAATTTGATGGAGTTCCCGATGAGGTTGATCAGGATCTGAGAGAGTTTTAGGGGGTCACTCATCAGGTGCTGGGGGATCTTGTCATCGTACTCCAGGATGAGTGTGGTATTTTTCTCCTTGGCACTCTGCTGCAGGGATTCAATGACCTCACTGATGATCTTTTTCAGGTAGAACTCGATATGGGCAGGTTCCAATTTATCCGCATCGATCTTGTTGATCTGCAGTATGTCATTGATAAAGTTGAGCAGGTAATCCCCGGAGAATTTTAAAGATTTCAGGTGTTCTTTCTGATGGTCTGACGGGTTTTCTTCCAGCAGGAGGTGAGTCAGCCCTGTCACTGCATAAAGGGGTGTCCTCAACTCATGGCTCACAGTGGAAAGGAAGTTGGTCTTGGCCTCCATCGCCTGTACCGCGGCGTCCCTTGCTGCCTGCAGTTCCTTGTTCTTGGTCTGCAGCAGGTCATTGGTCTTTAGCTTGATCTGATTGTTTCGATAAAGGGAAACGGCCAGGAGGGAGATAATCGTAAGGAAGGCGGAAGTGAGGATGGCCGTGATCTCCGAGCGATTGGCAGATTCACTCAATTCCTCTATCCTCTGGTCCTGTCTCGTGATCTCCGCCTGTGCATCATCCATCGCCAGTTTATCGGCCTTGTTGGTTTCCACTTTCACTTTGTCCAGGGTAAAGAAGGAATCCTTCACCGTCAGGATATTTTCCTTGTATTGCAGGGCGTTTTTGAATTGTTGGTCCTGCTCATAAGCCTTGGCCAGGTATTCGTTGGCCTTCAGAAGTTCTATGGGGAAGTTGTTCTCCCTTGCCAGGGTTAGGGCATTCAGACCATTTTTAATACTCTCGGCATAATTGCCTGTCTTGAGGTAGAGTTCTGCAAGCCCCAGGTTCGCCCTGGTGATCAGATATTCTTTTTCAATGGGATCCGAGTTGACGAGCAGGGCATTAAAACTGACTGTCGCTTTTTCGTAATCCTCAATACGCATATAGATCAAACCTTCCAGCAGGACCATGTTGTTGAGCAGGTTGCGGTCATTGCTGAGTTCCTTGGCAGCGTTCAGGGATTGCCGGGCCCTGAAATTAAGGTCAGAATCGAATAGCAACATGGCTTCCACGAACTTTGAGAAACCTTCCCCGGAAGGATACGACCTGTAGGTTTCGAGCATTTTCTCAGCCCTGGCCTGGTAAAATTCGGCCTTATCCCTGTCTCCACGTACGAGATTCAGCAAAGCAAAACGGTGGTAACAGGAGATTACCCCCTTTTCATACAGGGCGCTTTCGGCGAATTGCTGTGCAAGATCCAGGACGTCAAATGCCGGATTGATCTCGTTCTGGTTGCGGAGGGTGACCACCCGCTCGAAGTACTCGTCGAGGGTCTGTTCTATGGAACTGGTATCCTGGGATCGTCCTGAAAAAACGACCAAAACCGATACCAGCAGTATCAGTAAGGCGAATCCTTTTCTATTTGGCCTGAATTCTGTCAAATAAATCCTTTTCGGTCCAACAACTGTATTACGTCGATGATCCTGCTGCTGTAACCGGTTTCATTGTCATACCATCCTATGACTTTTACCATTTTTCCCAGCACGGAAGTCATCATAGAATCAAACGTACAGGAATAGCAACTATTGTTTATATCGATAGAAACTATAGGGTCTTTCGTAAAAAAAAGTACGTTTTTTAGTTCATTTTCAGCAACCTTCTCAAATGTATCATTAATTTCCTGAATGGAAGTGTCTTTTTTGACGTTTAGGGTGATATCCGTCAGAGAACCGTTCGGGACGGGTACGCGAATGCCGCAACCCCCGATGGCATGGGCCAGATCGGGAAAAATGCGGGTCAGTGCCTTGGCTGCTCCCGTGGTGGTGGGGATGATCGACTGGCTGGCGGCGCGAGCCCGTCTCAGGTCCCTGTGAGGCCTGTCGTGCAGGCTCTGGTCCGAGGTATACGAGTGGACCGTGGTGATATAGGCCTGTTCAACGCCCCAATGGTCGTCCAGTACCTTGATCATGGGCGCGGCATTGTTGGTGGTACAGGAGGCGTTTGAGATGATGTCGTCTTCTTCGGTGATCAGGTGATGGTTCACCCCGTATACGATCATCTTGATCTCCTGGTCGTCCGGGGGTACAGAAAGGATCACCTTCTTTACCCCATTCCTCAAATGTCCCGCCAGTGCATCGCGCGTCTTGAATTTACCTGTGGCTTCGATGACGAGATCCACCCCGGAATCAGCCCATGGAATCTGTTGTGGGTTTTCTTCCCTGTACATAGCGATCTCCTCCCCGTTTACCGTCAAGGTACTGACCCCTGTCTTCATATCTCCTGAAAAGGGGCCGTGAATGCTGTCGTATTTTAACAGATGCCCCAGGGTAACAGGGTCTGCGAGGTCATTGATCGCAGTAACGCGGATCTGTGGATGGTCCTGGACCAGGCGGAAGAAGGTCCTGCCAATACGGCCAAAACCGTTGATCCCTACGTGAATCTTTCTCATAGGATTAAATCTCAGTCAGCCCGAAGGAAGTTTAGACGCTTCTGGATCCGATTCAAAGCACATGTTTGTGTGCCTTGTAGGATGAGCGCACCAGGGCGCCACTCTCCACATGCCTGAAGCCCATTTCCAATCCCAGGGTCTCGTATTTCTTAAATTGTTCGGGAGTAATGAATTCCTTAACAGGAAGGTGTTTTTTGGAAGGCTGCAGATATTGCCCGATGGTCACCACATCCACTTTGGCATCTCGCAGGTCCCTAAGGGTCTCTATCACCTCTTCCTCCAGTTCTCCAAGACCGAGCATGATACCGGATTTGGTCCGATTCACTCCCTGGTCCTTTAAATACCTCAAAACGGAGAGGCTGCGCTCGTATTTGGCCTGGATCCTCACTTCACGCGTAAGCCTTTTTACCGTCTCCATGTTATGCGATACTACCTCGGGGCCCACGGCCACTATGCGGTCGAGATGGCGTTCTATTCCTTGAAAATCCGGGATCAGGGTTTCCAGAGTGGTCTCCGGGTTCATTCTCCGTATTGCCTTCACGGTCTCGGCCCAGATAATGGATCCCATATCCTTTAGGTCATCCCTGTCTACGGAGGTGATCACGGCATGTTTGATACCCATGATCTTGATGGATCTCGCCACTTTTTCGGGCTCTTCCCAGTCAACCTGTTCAGGCCGGCCGGTCTTTACCCCACAGAAGCCGCAGGAGCGCGTACAAATGTTGCCCAGGATCATAAAGGTAGCTGTGCCTTCGCCCCAGCATTCCCCCATATTGGGACAGCTGCCCGAAGTACAGATGGTATGCAGGTTGTACTTATCTACCAGGCCCCTCAACTGGGTGTATTTCTTCCCGGTAGGGAGTTTCACCCTGAGCCATTTTGGTTTTCCTTTTGGCGGGGCCAGTGTGGCTGTACCTTCCTCCTTCATATGACAATTTTGTGCAAATATACGAACAAAAACCTACGTGCATTACGCCCTGACAAGGGTGCCTACTGACCGGTGATAAGTTCGGCTAACAACTTTTTTGCCCTGAGCAGTTTTACTTTGATATTGTTCATGGGTTCACCCAGGTGTTCTGCAATGGCAGCATAGGACAATTCCTGGAAATACCGGAGGTTGATCACCTCCCTGTAATGGGGTTTGAGGTTCTTGATATGGCTGAGCAGACTGGCCAGGTTTTGTTCCTTGATAAGCTGGTCCTCAGCCGTGGGAGTTTCATCCAATACCATTTTGATCACCTCCTGATTCCCGGGGCTGTTCTGTTCAAGGATATTCCTTCTTCTTTTTCTGAGAAGGTCTACATGGATATTCTTGGAGATCGTGAACAACCAGGTTTTGAATTCATAGGCCTCGTCATACGTATGTATTTTGTCGAAAGCCCTGGAAAAGGTCTGTATGGTGATATCCTCCGCGTCATTCTCGTTCTTGGTGCGGCCGAGCTGAAAGTTGTACACCTCATTCCAGAAACGGTCCAAGAGGGTGCTGAAAGCCATTTGATTGCCCTCTTTGGCCTTGTGAATGATTTCCTTTAGTTGGTGAGAGGAGGTATCCAAAATATGTTGTTACAGCAGAGCGGGGAAGATGATAGAATTGTGCTTAGGTGTTGGTTACCTCATTCCTGCATTCCTGTTCCTCGGGCAACTTACCACACATGCCGCAGGGTTCGCCACTCTTGTTGAGGTATGGGCTCTGACTGGCACAAGTTCCTGCAAATTTGCCATCTTTCTGGGTCCAGATCTTGATGGCTATCCCGGCAAAGGCAAGGGCTAGAAGGCCGATGGTCAATAATAATAGCTTCATCTTTCTGCTTTGTGCAAAGATACAAAAAATAAGCCCCCGCAAAGGGGGCTTGCCAGATTATAGATTTTCGTGATCCTAGTAGGAAATATTGGCTACGATGTTCTGTACAGTCGGACTCACATTCCCCCCGTCGGGTTCTATGGTGATATAGCTGATCGCATTTTCCCCATAGGGAAGGGCCAGCAACTTGTCCTTGTCCTCTATCTTCTTGATGATCCCAAGGTTGACCATTTCTCCGTTTACTTCCGCCCACATCTGATAGCACTGATCCTCAGGCAGGTTGGGCAGGTTCCTCACATTGATATAGGACAGCTTTTTGACCGGGTTTACGTAGGCAACTGCCTTCAGGTCCCGCGCTTTTTCATTCCCGTTTACGTAGTACTTCTTCGTCTGGGGGTTGTTCAGCACAATGAATTGGTTTCGCACGTCCTCCAGCTGCTGCTTCATATCTGCTTCCAGGTTCTGGATGCGGTTGTTCACCAGGGTGTTTTCATCCTGAAGGTTCTGGTTCTGGTTCCAGAAGAAATAAGATGATCCTGCAAAGAGGAAGGCAGCCACACTGGCGGCGATAGCGTACCTCCTGATCTTCCTTCTTCCGCGGTCCTCTTTCCTGATCCTTTGAAGGATCCTGCCCTTCAATCCTTCCGGGGAAGGGAGGGCATGCATTTTGGCATAGCTTTCCAGGTTCTCCTGTAATTCCTCGAATTGCTTGCGCACTTCAGGATACATCACAATATAGCGTTCTACCCGGGCGGATTCTTCCCTGGAAGTGGCCCCCAACAGGTACTTCTCCAGGAGGTCGCTTTCCAGGAAGATTTTAATTTTCTCTTTCATGACTTAAGTATTAAAAGGATCAACATCAGCAGGGAATTTCCATAGATCTTGCCGAGTTCCCTCAGGCCTATTTTCAACCTCGATTTAATGGTGCCCAGGGGAATATTCAGTTCATCACTGGCTTCCTGCTGGGTCATACCCTGGAAGAACAGGGCGTCCAGGACCTCCTGGTACTTCTGTTCTATCTTCTCGAGGTTCTCCCTCACGTCCATGAATTCGGGTCTGATGTCTTCAGTTCCTAGCTTATATACGTTCGAAACGTCCAGTTGGATCTCCTTGTCGGATTTTGTCTGAATACTCCTGAGCTTGTCAATCGCCGTGTTGCGGATGATCCTGAAGAGCCAGGTGAAGAGTTTGGCCTTGGCAGGATCGTAGGTATGAGACTTTTTCCAGATCTTCACAAAACTTTCCTGCACGACGTCCTGGGCGAGCTCTTCATCCTTCACCACCTTAAATGCAACCCCGTAAAGGGTGTCCCCGTAATGGTCATACAGGAGGGAAATGGCCTTTTCATCCCGTTCCTGGAGTAACTCTACAATGTGTTTCTCAAGCAGTATGCTCATGTTCAGGTGAGATAAAAAAAACGACTTTTGAGGCGTCCAAAACTGTCAGTTGTCGCGTATATAGTAAGAATGCTAAATTATAAAATTGATTCTTAACTCTGTGGAATCTGGCATTTAATTAGACAAATGTGCATGTGGTTAATGCGCATTTGATATTTGGTTAGTTTGGTTTGAAACAGCCCCCGGCGCGCACAGCCCGGGGGCCGTTTTTTCATTGCTGACGGGTCTTCAGAGAATATTCACTTCCGGTTCTATGGAGATCCCAAAAGTGTCTTTCACTGCTGTCTGGATCTGAGAAGCCAGGTCTAAGATATCTTTCCCGCTCGCCTTCCCGTAGTTGACAAGTACCAGGGCCTGGTGCTCGTGAACACCGGCGTCGCCGATCCGCATTCCCTTGAATCCACAGGTATCTATAAGCCAGGCAGCCGGGATCTTTACCTCATTTTCCGAGATCCTGTAAAAGGGGACCTCCTCGTATTTTTGCCTTACTTCCTCCAGTTTGGAGTCTGCCACGACAGGGTTTTTGAAAAAACTGCCGCTGTTGCCGAGGATGGCCGGATCCGGTAATTTTTTCTGCCTGATCCTGATCACGGCCTTTGAGATGTCCTGAATGGTAGGATGCTGTACCCCTGCATCCCTGAGTTCCTGGGCAATGGTGCCGTATTCCGTCCGAAGCTGGTGTTCCCCTGAGGTCAGCCTTAGGGTTACGGAAGTGATGACGTACCTGCCTTTTCCTTCATGCTTAAAAATGGAGTCCCTGTATCCAAAACGACAGTCCTCCAGGGAAAATGTTCGTTTTTGGCGTGTGGCGAGCTCCAGCGTCTCACAGCTTACGAAGCTATCCTTCAATTCCACCCCGTATGCCCCAATATTCTGGATAGGTGCACTACCCACGCTCCCTGGGATGAGGGAGAGGTTCTCCAGTCCGCCCAGATCCCTGTCCAGCGTCCATAATACCAGTTCGTGCCAGTTTTCGCCTGCCTTGATGGTTATGGTGGCATGGGTCGTGTCTTCCCGGATGATCTCTTTCCCCATCAGGCCGATATGGACGACCAGAGCGTCCAGGTCGCCTGTGAGCAGCATATTACTGCCACCTCCGAGGATCATCTTGTTGGGGTAGCCGTCCTGTTCCAGCACCCACGACAGCTCCTCTTCGGATGTGACATGGGCAAAATAGCGGGCCTTCGCCTCTATGCCAAAGGTGTTATACGGTTTAAGGGAAACATTTTCCTGTATCGTCACGCCTTGGGATATTGTTTGAGGGCTTCCTTGAGAATGGCCACAGCCTTGATGAGCCTGTCTTTTTCCAGGACATACGCGATCCGGACCTGGTTCCTGCCCAACCCTTCGGAGGCGTAAAATCCGGCAGCAGGGGCCACCATGACCGTTTGCCCGTCCAACTGGAATTTTTCCAGTAACCATTGTGCAAAGTCGTCCGCATCTTCCACAGGCAATTCAACCATACAGTAAAAGGCCCCCTGGGGCCGGGCGACCCTTATTCCCTCGATCTTCGAGAGCTCCCGCAACAGGATATTCCTGCGTTCGGTGTATTCTTCGATGACCTGGTCGAAATAACTCTGGGGTGTTTCCAGGGCAGCTTCGCTGGCGATCTGGGCATAGGTTGGGGGAGAGAGCCTGGCCTGGGCAAATTTCAGGGCGGTGGTGATCACGGAACGATTGCGCGTCACCAGGAACCCTATCCGGGCACCGCACATACTGTAGCGTTTGGATACGGAATCCACGACAATACCGTGCTCTTCCAACCCGGGTTCCTGAAGGATTGAATAGTGCCTGAGGCCGTCATAGGCAAATTCCCTGTACACCTCGTCTGCCACCAGGAAGAGGTCGTGTTTTTTTACCAGGGCTGCCAGTTTCTGGATCTCCTCTTTCTTGTAAAGGTAACCCGTGGGATTGCCGGGATTGCAGATCAGGATTGCACGGGTCCTCGGGCTGATGCATTTTTCGAATTCCTCGATGGGGGGCAGGGCAAAATTATCCTCAATATTGGAAACAATGGGAACCACTTTAACACCGGCGGCTATCGCGAACCCGTTGTAATTGGCGTAAAAGGGCTCAGGGATGATCACCTCATCCCCCGCGTCCGCGATACTGCCCATGACAAAGGAAAGGGCTTCAGATCCACCCGTGGTCACGATGATGTCCTTGTGGGTGATGTCTATCTGATGTTTTTTGTAGTAGGCAGCCACTTTTTTCCTGTACAGGTCAGTGCCTTCGGTACGGCTGTACGAGAGTACCTCTATATCGTTATTCTTTACGGCGTCAAGGGCTACCTGAGGCGTTTTTATATCGGGCTGTCCTATGTTCAGGTGGATGACATCCACACCCCTTTCTTTGGCTTCTTCGGCATAGGGGACCAATTTTCGAATCGGGGATTCCGGCATGGCCTGCCCTTTAATGGAGATCGCTGGCATGAACCTAATTTTCCGCAAAAATGGTAAATACTCATGGACAAAACAACTGGTTTGACGGTAATCTTCAGGAATTTAAGGAATGTTAAAGACGGAGCAACCAAACACAAAATTTTGTACCTTATCAATAGTATTTTAAGTTCCTGAACAGGTGAAACCTCGAATTTGGATAGGGATCCTTCTACTTTGCTGCATTTCCTTCGGCGGTTTTGCTCAGAAATTCCGTTTGCCTGAAGGAACAAAATCTCAAAAAGTCAGATTCCGGCTCGTCAACAACCTGATTGTCATGCCCCTGGAGATCAACGGGGCCAGGCTGAATTTTATATTGGATTCAGGGGTTAGCAAACCCATTCTCTTTAATCTCTCAGACAAGGATTCCATTGAATTGAGGAATGTATCCGAGATCACCATCAACGGACTGGGGGCAGGAGAACCTATCAAGGCTTTGAATTCGGAAGGAAACTATTTCAGGATCAATAAGATCGCCAATGAGAACCAACAGCTCTTCGTGGTGCTCGACCGGGATATCAATTTCTCCCCGACCCTGGGCATCCCCGTGCACGGGATCATAGGATTCGACCTGTTCCGGGATTTCATCGTAGAGGTGAATTACGGCCAGAAATCGATACGGTTCCATGACCCGGATCATTACAAGGTAAAAAGCAGCGAAAAATCACAATCCATCCCAATTACCATCGAGGATCGCAAGGCCTATATACAGGGGTTGGTAAGCTTTGACAATTTGGAGAACGTGCCCGTGAAACTGCTCATGGATACCGGCAGCAGCGACGCAGTATGGCTGTTCCAGGACCTTGAGAAGGGGATCAGCATTCCCGATAAACACTATGTGGACTATCTCGGTAAAGGGCTGAACGGCAGTATATTTGGCAAGAGGACCCTGGTGAACAAGGTGCAGCTGGGCGATTTTGTCCTCAATGATGCCAAGGCTGCCTTTCCCGATATGTTCTCCTTCAGCAGCATCAAGGATCACGGAGACAGGAATGGCACGGTAGGAGGGGAGATCCTGAGACGATTTAACATCGTCTTCAATTACCGGGACGGAGCAGTAAGCCTCAGGAAGAACAGTTTTTTCAACGATCCCTTCAGGTTCAATATGAGCGGACTCGAATTGCAGCACAACGGGGTGAGGTACATAGCGGAAAGCATTACGGACAGCCGTGGGGTGGTCAAGAATGAGGATCGCGCCTTTGGGGATGTTCAGATCCTGATGGAGAACAGGACCCGACTGAGCCTGGTGCCCGAGATCATCGTGTCCGGGATCAGGGCAGGCAGCCCGGCAGATGAGGCCGGACTCCGGGAAGGAGACGTGATCCTTGCCGTGAACGGCAAACGCGTACACAAATACAAACTGCAGGAGATCCTGGATATGATCAACGAGAAGGAAGGCAAAAAGGTCCGCCTGTTGATCGAGAGATACAACTCAGACCTGTTGTTCTCCTTTACGCTGCGGGATGTATTCGAAAAAAAACCCTGACAAATCTGCCAGGGTCTTTCTCAGAATTATTTGGTAAGGCTTACTTCCCTTCCACGGGTTTTACTTCGCCTTTAATCTTCAGTACTTTGGTAGGGGTATCCGCATTGGAGATCACGGTAATGGCCTTTCGGATCGGGCCTACCCTGTTAGTGTCATATTTCACCTGAATTTCCCCTGTTTTGCCCGGCAAAATAGGCTCTTCCGGCTTTTTGGGGATAGTACACCCGCAGCTGGAACTCACTTTGGAAATGATCAGGGGAGCTTCTCCGGTATTCGTAAATTCAAATACGCGAACCCCATCACTACCTTTCTGGATCACTCCGTAATCCACAGTCTCAGTTTTGAACTGTATTTTGGCCGTCTTTTCCTGAGCGTGAACGCTTAAGGCCATCAGGCCAACAAACAATAATAAAACTATTTTTTTCATCACTTAACTTTTAGAGTGAATCTCAAATGTAGCATATTTGCAGTTACATCCAAAATTCTTTTGTTATCTACTAACGTTACTTATTTTTGTTTCGTATTTCATGGACGGATTTTAATCGGATTAAGGTTCGGGGCCATAAATACCTCATAATTCCGCCGATTCATCCCATATAGTCAAGAATCATACCAAAGATGAATATCCCTTCAAAATACGATCCCACTTCCATTGAGGACAGATGGTATGCCTACTGGCTGAAGCACAATTACTTCCATTCTGTACCCGATGACAGGGAGCCTTTCACCATTGTGATCCCTCCACCCAATGTGACGGGGGTGCTGCACATGGGACATATGCTCAACAACACCTTACAGGATGTTCTCATCCGAAAGGCGCGCCTCCAGGGCAAGAACGCCTGTTGGGTTCCGGGAATGGACCATGCCTCCATAGCCACTGAAGCCAAAGTGGTGGCTAAGTTAAGAGAAGAAGGCATACGCAAATCTGACCTCAGCAGGGAGGAATTCCTGGAGCACGCCTGGGAATGGACCCATAATTACGGGGGTGTGATCCTGGAACAATTAAAAAAACTGGGCTGCTCCTGCGACTGGGACAGGACCAAATTCACCATGGATGACGACATGTCGGCCTCGGTGATCCGCGTCTTTGTGGACCTGTACAGGAAAGGGTTGATATACAAGGGATACCGTATGGTAAACTGGGACCCGGAAGCTAAGACCACCCTCTCGGACGAGGAGGTGATCTACGAGGAGAAGCAGGGACAGTTATTCTATATCAACTACGCGGTTGAAGGGAGTTCTGAGACACTGACCATTGCCACGACCCGCCCGGAAACGATCCTGGGGGATACGGCTATCTGCATACATCCGGAGGATGAGCGCTTCTCGCACCTGAAAGGCAAGAAAGCCGTGGTTCCCGTTTGTAACAGGGTCATCCCCATCATTCAGGACGATTACGTAGATATGGAGTTTGGTACAGGCTGCCTGAAGGTCACACCAGCCCATGATGAGAACGACTGGAAACTGGGAGAGAAACATGGCCTGGAGACCATAGATATCTTTAATGAGGATGCTACCCTGAATGCTCATGGGCTTCATTACCAGGGCAAGGACCGGTTTGAGGTCCGCAAAGAGATCGTCGCAGAACTCAAAGATCTCGGTGCCCTGCACAAGGTGGAGACCTATACCAATAAGGTGGGCACCTCAGAGCGTACCAAGGCAGTGATCGAGCCCCGCTTGCTGGACCAGTGGTTCCTGAGTATGGAGGAACTGGTCAAACCCGCCCTCAAAGCGGTCACAGAGACCGGGGAAGTGCGGTTTTTTCCGAAAAAGTTCGAAAGTACCTACAAGGTATGGATGGAAAATATCAGGGACTGGAATATCTCCCGCCAGTTGTGGTGGGGACAGCAGATCCCTGCCTATTACTACGGGGAGAAAAGGGAGGTAGTCGTCGCTGAAAATCCCGAAGAGGCCCTTGCGGAAGCCCGGTTGAAGAGCGGTGACCCGAACCTGCAGTTGGAAGACCTCAGGCAGGACGAGGATGTACTGGATACCTGGTTCTCTTCCTGGCTGTGGCCTATAAGCGTATTCGGGGGAATCCTCGATCCGGATAACGAGGAGGTGAAGTATTATTATCCCACCAACGACCTGGTCACCGCTCCCGATATCATCTTTTTCTGGGTGGCCCGAATGATCGTGGCCGGTTATGAATTCAGGGATGAAAAGCCCTTTGAAAATGTCTATTTTACGGGACTGGTCAGGGATAAGGAAAGGCGGAAGATGTCCAAACAGCTGGGAAATTCCCCGGACGCCCTGAAACTGATCGAGAATTACGGGGCAGACGGTGTGAGGGTCGGGCTCCTGCTGAGTGCTCCTGCAGGCAATGACCTCCTGTTCGATGAATCCCTATGCCAGCAGGGTAAGAATTTTGCCAATAAGATATGGAACGCCTTCAGGCTGGTCAAAGGCTGGGAAGTAAAGGACCTGCCTCAGCCAAAGGCCGCGGCCCTCGGTATACAATGGTACGGCGCGAAATTGAGCGAGACCCTTGAGGAGGTGAACGACCATTTTTCCAAATACAGGATCTCGGATGCCCTGATGGCCATCTATAAACTCATATGGGATGATTTCTGCTCCTGGTTGCTGGAGATCGTAAAACCCGCCTATCAGCAACCCATCGACCGTAAGACGTACGAATCGGTCATCGGATTCTTTGAGGAAAACCTCAAACTCCTGCACCCTTTCATGCCTTTCCTGACGGAGGAGATATGGCAATGTATGGCGGATCGATTACCGGAAGGAGCCCTGGTGGTATCCTCATGGCCCGAGCCGGGAGAACAGGACCAGGAACTCCTGGAAGGATTTATCTTTGCATCCGAGGTGATCTCGGGCATACGTACGATCCGAAAAGAAAAGAACATCCCTCAGAAAGAAGCCCTGGAGCTGCAGCAGATCAAGATTCAGCAAGTCTCGTCTAGCTGGGATGCCGTCATCCAAAAACTGGGGAACGTCAAAACGATCAAATCCGTGGAGGAAGCGCCGGAAGGGGCTCTTTCCTTCAGGGTGAAGAGCAATGAATATTTTATCCCTGTATCGGGTTCGGTGGACCTGGAGGCTGAGATCAGGAAGATCAATGAAGAATTGGCCTATACCAAAGGATTCCTGAAGTCAGTCGAGAAAAAACTTTCCAATGAGCGCTTTGTGAACAATGCGCCGGAAGCCGTTGTCACCATGGAGAGGAAGAAGGCATCTGATGCCAGAGAAAAGATAGAGACCCTTGAGAAAAGTCTGGCCAGCCTGTCGGCCTCCTGATATTTTTCCTAATAAAAAGCTAACAAGATTCACATTTTCAATCACTTGTGATATCTTTAGCCAAAAAGCTATGAGAAAGAATTCCCTGTTTTCTGCCCTGGCAGCGATCGCAGTGATCGCTGTTTCCTGTTCCAATGACGGTGACTCCGGCTCAAACGAGGACAATGTGATAATCAAACCCCGTACATCCATCGCGGATGCGGCCTTTGAACAGACTCTGGTAGAATTGGGAATTGACGATACCGTGGACGGTTCTGTCCTGACGGAGAATGTGGAAAGGGTGACCTCACTGGTCATGGACAACAAGGGCATCACCAGCCTGCAGGGCATAGCCGATTTTACGGTGCTGGAAAATCTTTCCGTCATCGACAACCAGATCAGCAGCCTGGATCTCTCCTCCAATACGACCTTAAAATTCGTGTTCGTAGATAATAATGACCTTACGAGTATCAACGTGACCCGTCTGACCATCCTCGAAAAGCTGTCGATCCCGGGGAACAATGTAACCCTGCTCAATATTTCGGACAATACCGCCTTGCAGTTGCTGGATATCAAAGACAATACCCTGGGTGCTATCGACCTCTCTAACATCCCCAGCAGTTTGCAGCTGAACACATTTGCCGTGGAGAACAACCCCCTTACCTGCATTGAGGTGAACGACCAGATCCTGAATGACATTCCCCCTCAATGGACTAAGGACCCGGAAGACAATTACGCCCTTACTTGCAATTGATCCCGGATTATACCCCCGGCTGAACCCCTGAAATCGAGGGAGTTTCTTATCTTTAAGGAAAGATCAGCCGCCATGAAGTACCTCCTCCTTCTCCTGACCGTATTCCCACTTGCTCTCTATCCCCAAAAGGACAATTCAAAGGTGTTGCCTGCGGATGTACAGATCAAAACCGCTACCCTTCCCCTTCCCGAACGCGAACAGGAGGGAGCTGGCGTCTATGGATACAACGCGAAGGGAGATTTCGTCCTCCTGAGGAAGGGAACCAACAATATGATCTGTATCGCTGATGACCCGAACAGGGGTGGCATTAGTGTGAGCTGTTACAGCAAAAGGCTGGAGCCATTTATGGCCAGGGGCAGGGAACTCAACGCCCAGGGAAAATCACAGGAGGAACGGATGGCTATCAGGGGAGAGGAGATCGCTTCCGGTAAATTATTCATGCCTGAGGAACCCAGCATGCTTTATGTCTTTTTCGGGAAAGACGAGGATTACGACCTATCTACAGGGGAGCTGGCCAACGGAAGATTCCGGTATGTCATCTACACCCCCTTTGCCACTACAGAATCCACAGGCCTGCCCGACAAACCCCACGCCCCGGGAATGCCCTGGCTGATGGACCCGGGAACCCACAGGGCCCACATCATGGTCGGGCCGTTTAACTGACGGACACGGGGTCTTCCGTCCTGGCTTGATTCCAAAGGGAAACCAGAACCGCTATAATCACCAGATTTTTTACGATATACTGCCCCACCAGCGTGAGTGCGAATGGTTCTGAATTGAAAACCTCTCCCGGAAGCAGGAGCATAGGGGAAAAGGTAAGGAGGATATGGATCATTGCCAGGGGGATGGTGATCTTCCGAAATACGTTAAGCAGAAGGAAACACCCCAGGGTACATTCCCAGATGGCCAGGAGGATCAGGGACAGGCGGGTGTCCAGCAGGTTGAACGTCAGCCTGACGATGGTCTCGGAAGCCAGTCCTTCAGCCGGGCTCATACCGGGAATAAATTTGAGGGCCCCGAACCAGAGGTAGACGATCCCCAGAGAGCAAGACAGGTAGCAAAGGCGATGCGTGAACTTCTTTTTGGTAACAGCTTTACTCATAGTGCTTCAATGATTATGGATTATTCTGGAAGGGATCCTGGAGTTCGGGATCCAGTTTGACCTTGTTATTTCCCGGTTGACTGCCCCCACATCCTTGAGCAGACACCATTTGGGTCCTGGAGAGGAAGAGGAAAAGGAATACAGCTGCGGGTTTGGATAGTTGGATGTTCATTTTCGGGCCATGCCTTGCGGTCTGTCTCATAAAAAAGCTAACCGGGGAAGGTTAGCTTTTTATAGTAACTTGAATTGTAACTAACTAAACTGATCGAATTAACTTGATAACTTTAGAGCCAAGATACGGGGTTTGCAGAACGACAGGGATTAAG
>JBFKPJ010000057.1:0-15483 GCA_041628355.1 Muriicola sp.
AGGAGTTGCGGGTATTTAAACAGCATGTCCTAAAATCATTTGACAAATATAATCAAAGTTTCCAAGGTGGGTGCCGGTGTATTTCTCCTATTTCGGGCACTGCGTCTGATCTCAGCAAAAGAAGAAATCGCGTTCCTTCTCACGGAATCCCTCCTCGTTCAAAATCCTCCCTGTAACCCATCCAACAGGGGGAGGGGATTAAGCCATGCCTCGTAGGGTTTGTATCCATTACTGATCCCTGAAAGACATCACTATGCTGATAAGGGACTTTTTCATAGAGGGGTTTCAATCTTAAAGACATCAACATATCCCCGCCAGAAAGAAGTAGGATGTGGCCTTTAACCTGACTGCTTCAAGGCTTGCTGTATAGCCGATTCGGCAAGGGGAGCCATAAGTTCATATCCTTTCCTGCTAGGGTGAACCCCGTCATGCGCAAGATCCGGGTCGAGCCCCTTTTCCTCATTGGCCATGGCACTGAAGTAATCCAGGTAGATCACTCCGGCCTCCGCAGTATATTTTTGGATCATGGCGTTGAGTTTGGGGATTTTAACGTCCGGATTCAGTCCGGGTCGCCAGGGATAGTCCGATGCGGGAAGTACGGAACAAAGGACCACGGCAATGCCGTTAGCCTTAGCCAATTCCGTCATAGAGATCAGGTTCCCCAGCGTTTCCTCAAGGGTCATAGGACCGGTATTCCCGGCGATGTCGTTGGTTCCGGCCAGAATGACCACCACCCGGGGTTTCAGGTCGATCACATCCTGCCTGAACCTCACGAGCATCTGGGGAGTGGTCTGCCCCCCAATACCACGGTTTATATAAGGCTTTCCTTCGAAAAAGGAAGGCATGGTGTGCAACCATCCAATCGTGATGGAATTCCCAAAGAATACGACCCTGTCTTCTTCCTTCATAGTTTCTGCCAGTGTTTGGTTAGCAGACCGATACGCTCCCAGTTGGGCCCAATCCTGGGCTTGGAGCGGTCCGCACAGGAGTACGACCAGGGAAATGAAAATACATGCTCTCTTCACAGTGTACGGCAGTTGATTATACCTACCAAAAGATATTAATAAGAAGCCTGGAAACCATAGAATAACCCTGCTTTTTAAAGGCAGGGCTATTGATTTATCTCAAACCGGCATTATGTGCCGGTCTTTTGGTCTCCTCAATAGTGGTATCCCCATTAATACTTGGCACTTTTCCCGTTGGCCTGGGTCCGAAGAATAAAAGCGCGTATGTCCTCATTGGCCTTTTTCAGATCCTCCCTCCTCAGGTACATCATATGACCGCTGCGATACCCTTTGAACTGAAACCTGTCCTTCATTCTCCCGCTGGGGTCTACCTGCCACATGGTGTATTTCGCATTGAAATAGGTGGTGGCCCCGTCGTAATAACCGCTTTGTATCAGCACGTTCAGGTAAGGATTCTGTGCCATGGCCTGCCTGAGGTTGTCCCGGGTGTTGTCATCCTCGTTGTCCCAGGGCCTCACAGGTCCGAACATATTGTATTTGATGTCCGTCCTGAACTTGAGTTCTTCCTGCAGATAATAATTGATGGCAGGGGTAAAACTGTGCAGCCAGGAGGTGATCTCCGAATTGTAATCCGGCCTCTCGCCCGCGATCTGCCGGTCCATGCCCAGGTAGCGGCTGTCCAGTCGGCCCACGGTATAGCCCCTGTCCCTAAGCAGGGCCTTCCAAAAATAGGAGGTGGGGATGACCAGGTTCCTTGTCTGGATCTCTTCTTTGGAAAGACCTGAAAAATAGGCCATGCGTTCTGCTACCCGGTCGCGTTCCGATTCGTCTATGAATCCGCCCTTGGACAGGGCAGGGATGAGGGTGTTGATGGTAAAATCCTCTGATTCCGGAAGGATCTCCAGGAGGTCCCTGCTTTGAAGAGGTGCGGAAAGAGCCTTGTGATGCCAGGCCGCCGCCGTGAAGTATGGCAGGTTCAGGGCATCGCTTACCGGACCACCAGTGCGAAGGACCTTGTAATCAGCAGGACTTACCATGATCACTCCGTTGAGGTACATCCATTGCTGGTTTTGCAGCGCCAGGGACAGGCCCATCACACGGGTCCCCCCATAGCTTTCGCCTATGATATATTTTGGGGATCTCCAGCGGTTATGTCGGGTCACGAAGGTGTTGAGCCACTCGGCCAGGTATGCTATATCCGCATTGATCCCGAAGAACTTGCTTCGGTCTACCTCCTTGCCAGACTCCGGAATAGTGCGGGAATACCCGGTATTGGCCGGGTTCACGTATACAATATCGGTAACGTCAAGCACGGAATAGGGATTCTGGCTCACTCCATAGGGCTGTACCGGATATCCCTCATCGTCTATGTTGAGGACCCTCGGACCGGTATAGGCCAGGTGCATCCAGACCGACCCCGAACCGGGTCCTCCGTTAAAGGAGATCAAGAGGGGTCGGGATTTCCGGTCCTTGACATCATTTCGGGTATAATAGGTATAGTGCAGGGCTGCGATGGGTTTCCCCAGCTCGTCCCATACCGGCTGTGTACCGGTCTCAGCCGTATAACTGAAGGTGGTCCCGTTCACGGTCACGCTGTGCTGGGTGATCACCGTGGTATCTACGGGGATGGAGCGTTCCTGAGAAAACGTGTAGAGATAGGCAGAAAATGAAATGAGAAAAAGGTATACTGTTTTTTTCATCGTTGATTTTTTTGGCGTCTAAAAATAGGAAATAAACGGGAAGATAATCGGAAATACAGGAAGGAGATCCGTGCCGATTTAGTAACTTTCTGACACTGGCCGGCAGGTGATGATACACTTCAGCTAAGATGAAAAGTATGAACAGGAGGCAATTCAATAAAAGGTTTACGCAGGGTCTGGCAGGTGCGGCCCTCATATCGTCCACGCCCCTTGCCTGTGCCATGGGAGGGCAGCGGAAAAGGGAGGATTCGCTCGGGATCGCTTTGGTGGGACTGGGCAGTTACAGTACGTATCAACTGGCTCCTGCACTCCAGCAGACCACACATTGCCATTTGGCAGGGATCGTGACGGGGACCAAACAAAAAGAACGGATCTGGGCGGATAAGTACGGGATCCCTGTAAAGAACATATACAATTACCAAAATTTCGATGCGATCAGTGAGAATGAAGACATAGATATAGTATATGTGGTCCTTCCCAACAGTATGCATGCCGAATTTTCGATCCGGGCAGCGAGGGCGGGAAAGCATGTGATCTGTGAGAAACCCATGGCCATTTCAGTAGCGGAGTGCGATGCGATCATTGACGCATGCCGGGAGGCAGGAGTAAAACTGGGCATGGGATATCGCCTGCATTCTGAGCCCTACACACGGGAAGTGAAACGCTTTGTGAAAGAAAAGACATTCGGGGAAGTGCTGTATGTCTCCGCAGAGGCCGCATACCGATCTATGGGCAACCCGGATCAATGGAGGCTGAACAGGGCTTTATCAGGAGGAGGGGCACTGATGAATATGGGGGTGTACAGCATCCAAAGTACGATTTACGGTACCGGCGAGAATCCCGTAGAGGTGACAGCTCAGGAATTCAGCACCCGCCCCGATTATTTCAAGGATACGGACGAGACCGTCACCGCCCAGTTCAAATTTCCCGGAGGCGCGGTAGGCAATATATTCACCTCCCATAACGCGAATGCCAACAGCCTCTATGCCTCCTGTTCCCGGGGATGGTTTTCACTGAAGCCGGCCAATAATTACGGACCCCTCGCCGGGGAATCGGCCAATGGACCGATCCACTTTCCGCATGAGTCTCAACAAAAACTCCAGATGGATGATTTTGCAAGCCACATTCTTTACGGTACCGGGAACAAGGCACCCGGCGAGATGGGTAAAAGGGACATGATCATCGTGGAGGCCATCTACAGATCCATTTCGGAGGGCAATACATCCATCTCCCTGGATCTCGGGAATATGGGGCTAGTGTAACCAGGAAGGAATTCAGTATTTCTGGGTTAGCCAGTATTTTGCCATTTTAGGATCATCAAAGACCTTCAGGTTGGCGTGTCTGTTGGTGGCTACATCTACCAGGAAGTCGGAAAGGGATTCTCGCTTCCAGATCAAGGCGATCATGATCTTTTCGCCTATTACTTTGGCGATCTGCTCTCCGAGGAAGTAGAGTTCGATCAGGGAAACTTCTTCCGCCTTTAAAGGGGTCACATCGATCAGGATCCTGGAACATTTGTGTTCCTCACAGGAATTCCGGATGAAAAGGGGATATTCGAGGAACTCCCAGTAATCATAGGTGCCCTCGACGATCATTTCCAGGTACTCTTTATTGTTTTGGATGGTGTAACTGCTTACCATTGTCGCCAAACTTTACCACGATAACAGTAATTAGTCAGGTTGTTATTTAAAGTTAGGAATTTTCCTTCAGTATTTTCGTGTAAGGCTTTGATTTTACATATTTTTAACATTTTATATTATTCAATGATAATATCATATTTCTATTAATAGTATAGGATAAATCTATATATATTAGAAATATCTTCATATAAACACCATATGGATACGGATATTCTAAATTGAAATACGTAAGCGGTACAGGGCGTTTTACGGGCCTGACAACCCCGGTTTCCCTACAGATTTTCTCTAATCGCTCCGGACCTCAGAATTTCTCAAAAACCCCAAGTCCAAACAAGGCAAAATCGTATTTAACCGGATCTGCAGGGTCGAGCAGGCGGAGGTTGGCATCCAGTTCCCGCACAGACCTGGCGTCATTTTGTTTCCTGTCAAGAAGGCCCAGTCTCCGGGCTACTTTACCTGAATGAACGTCGAGGGGACAGGATAACTGTGAGGGTTTCAGGGATTTCCAGAGACCGAAATCCACCCCCGTACTCCCATCGCGTACCATCCACCTCAGGAACATATTGATCCGCTTGGCAGCTGAACCCCGGGATGGATCCGAGACATGCTTTTCCGTACGGCCTTCGTGGTCCAGGCTAAAGAAAAGTGTCCGGAATTCGGAAATTGACTTCTGGAGCGAATCCTCCTCCGCATATTTGCGGAAAACGGGCTCCATGCCCCCGTGATGCGTATAGACATACTGCAATGCCCGGACAAAATACTTTAGATCGGTATGGTTGAAGGTGCGATGTACAAATCCGTCCAGGGATTTGAGGTCCGAATCCTGGTGCTGGGAAATGAACTGGAAAGGCGACCTGTCCATGAGGTCCATCAGGGAGGCTGCATTGTTGATGATGCTCTTCCTGTTGCCCCAGGCTATGGTGGCTGTCAGAAATCCACTGATCTCTATATCCCTTGGGTCGGAGAACATATGGGGGATCTGTATGGGATCCGAATCGAGGAATTCCGGACGATTGTACTGTTCCACCTTTTGATCGAGGAACTCCCGTAATTCTTCCGTGTTAAACTGCCTTTTATTCATCGTAATCCGGATAAAAATATCATGAGAAAGAGCAGTCCGTTATGACACGCATGCATCAGGATGGCATAGCCCAGTCCCAGTCTCACCCTGAGAAATCCCAGGAAAAAACCCATCAGGATCTGGGGCGAAACGATTACGAGGGCATAGGGCAGGAGGGAGGCACTTTTCTCGAAGTTCCCCAGATGCACAAGCCCGAAAAGAACAGCAGACACATAAAAGGCTATTGGAAAATAAGGAGATTTTCTGAAGAATACCAAGGGCCCGCGGAAGATGATTTCCTCTATGAGCGGTGCGAGGACCACCATCATCAAAAAGACCTGGGGCTGGGAGTATTTGGTTAACATATCTTCCGTCCTGTGTGCTCCCATATCCACATTCAGGATAGCCATCAAGCCTTCTGCCAACATAGCAAGACCTATTCCCAAAAGAAGATTCCACAAGACCATGGAGGTGAGTACCTTTACTTTGACTTCAATGGGAACTCGTTTGTAAGGTGTGTATGCCGGTTTGATGGAAAATGACCAGAGGTGTTTGAGGATCATTGATTTACGATAAGTCCGTCGATCATCGTCAGTTTGCGGTCCGCCATCTCCGCGAGTTCTTCATTGTGGGTCACGATCACAAAGGTCTGGCCGAATTCCTCCCGAAGTCGGAAAAAGAGTTTATGGAGGACCTCGGCACTTTCAGAATCGAGGTTTCCGCTGGGTTCGTCTGCCAGGATCACCGAGGGATTGTTGATCAGGGCCCTCGCCACGGCCACTCTTTGTTGCTCCCCTCCGGACAATTCGCTGGGTTTATGATGCAGTCGGTTTTCAAGACCCAGAAATTCCAGGAGTTCTATCCCTCTTTTTTCCGCTTCCCCCGGGGGTGTCCTTTTGATGAATGCCGGGATGCAGACGTTCTCCAGTGCCGTGAACTCCGGCAACAACTGGTGGAACTGAAAGATGAATCCAATATGCTCGTTACGGAATTGTGCCAGGCCTTTCTCGCCGAGGCGGGTCACTTCGACCCCATTTACATGCAGTTCGCTTTCCTCCGGGTTCGACTGGTGGTCGAGCGTGCCCAGGATCTGAAGCAAGGTGGTCTTTCCTGCACCGGAGGCTCCGACAACGGAGACGATTTCACCCTTTTCTATATGGAGGTCAACGCCTTTTAAGACCTGCAGGGACCCGTAGTATTTCTCAATATTTCTGGCGGTGATCATCCCAACCCTTTTGTGTGGGTCGAAAGTACACATTAGCGCATTGATAACAAAATGTATCGGCCATGGGAACAACGAACCGGATCGTTATTGTAGGAGGGAAAAAAGCTGACCCAACGGGGATTATTCTGCTAATTATACGTTAAAGTTGAGGAGTGCTCAGGGAATTGCTTAATTTTGTTTAAGTTTATATTATAAATACTAAACAATCAAAGCCCTCAGGCTCTTCCTTAAAAATTATCTGTCCTATGGCACCGTATCAAAACCTGGAGGAATACAATATGAACATTACCAACGAGGTAAAGGAACGTTACTCAAAGATCATTGATGAGATCGGGGAGGACGTAAACCGGGAAGGCCTGTTGAAAACCCCGGAAAGAGCTGCCAAAGCCATGCTCTTCCTTACTCAGGGCTATAAACAGGACGCCGTCAAGATCCTCAAGAGCGCCATGTTTGCAGAGGACTATGACGAGATGGTCATCATCAAGGATATTGAAGTGTATTCCCTCTGCGAGCACCATATGCTTCCTTTCTACGGGAAGGCTCATATCGCTTACATCCCGGATGGTTATATCGTCGGGCTCAGCAAGATCCCGAGGGTGGTGGACGTTTTCGCGAGGAGGTTGCAGGTACAGGAACGGCTCACCCATGATATACTCGAATGCATCAATAACACTCTGAAACCCAAAGGTGCTGCTGTGGTTATCGAGGCATCCCATATGTGCATGATGATGCGCGGGGTGCAGAAACAGAATTCGGTGACCACCACCTCCGGTTTTCGCGGTCAGTTCGAAAAGATCGAAACGAGGAACGAATTTCTAAAACTGATCAGTTCCAGGCTTTCCTGAGAACAGGTCACGCTCATATAAACCAGACCCGTTTGTGAGAACAAACGGGTTTTCTTTATTTTTACTTCCACATGAAGACCGGGTCTAAAATAAAATACCTCTTGCTGGGGCTCCTTTTTGACGGTATAGGGATGCTTTCTTTTACCATTCCCGGGATAGGGGAATTCTCAGATGTGATCTGGGCCCCCGTGGCGGCCTGGTTGATGACTCGAATGTACAAGGGCAGGATCGGGCAAATAGCCGGAATAGTCACCTTTATAGAGGAATTGGTTCCCGGCCTTGACATTGTACCCGGTTTTACGCTGATGTGGATCTATACCTTTGTGCTTTCCGGGAAAAAGACCAAAGAGGTCGCCAAGTCCTGAAAATCTCATTTAGAAAAGAACCTGCCCATGCCCAATCGGCTGAGCATTTTCTTCTCAAAATTCCAGAAAAACGTAAACTGGCCAAAGAGCCATCCGAAGATCACCAGCAAGACCTGATAAAAGGGAAAGATCAGGAGGATCCTCAGGGTCCAGTAGACCCAGCCACTCCACCAGACATCAGGGAATGCGTCTCTGGACAGCCCTATTAGGTTCAAAAATGGTTTGGCTACATACACGGATGCGGAACCTGTGATGGCAAAGACCCAGAAGATGATCAACAATTGCCAGTTAGAGGTGATTCCCCAGTATTTTTTTAGTCTCCCTGTCACGTTTTAAATTTTTGAAGCCGCTAAGGTAGGCAATTAAATACGGGGTGCAAAAGGCCCCAGTTGCTGGTTGTATTTCCTTTGGAAGTAGATAAAGTAATTGTACAGTTTGTAATTTACGTCATACCCATAATCGACTGCCGGATCGTAATCGATCTGTAGTTGATACAGCTGGGGGTCGAATTGCAGGTTGTTGATCACCCGGTTGTTCCATTCGATCACGTATAACCTGTTGCGGTTCTCCAGAAAATTCTTGGAGTAATATCCCGGTGGTCGGGCAACAGCCTGAAGCCAGACATTGAAACCGGGTTCTATGATAATGATTTCGTAATTAGATTCTTCATCGGAGATCTCCACTGTATCTGCTGAAGTTGCATGGAAAGCCTTCCGTTCTTCTTCTGATTCAGGGGAGGTAACCTTACTGCCCACACAACTCATCATCAGCGCAGAAAGGGCTAGAAGGGCCGTCAAGCCCCATTTCACGATTATTTTTGTGGGATTCATTATCATATTCAGAAGATACAAAAAAACCACCGGGGTTGTTCGGTGGCTTGTTAAAAAGTTAAGCGTCTCCTGTCTATTTGCCAAAGAGGCCACCCAGCATACCTCCGAGCCCGCCTTTTTTCTTTTTGGTTCCCAGGACCATTCCTGCCACATCATCCAGCACACTGCCATCGCCATCGGCGTCTATCAGGCTGGTGATCAGGCTTTGGTTTTGCCTGGGTTGTCCGCCAAGCATAGACCCCAGAAGGGAGGTCAGTCCGTCAGCATCGCTCACATTGCTCTGAGCCTTCTGTCTGCCCAGGTATCCCATGACGATGGGTGCGGCAATCTTGAGGATCTGGGCTACCGTTCCGGCATCCACTCCTGATTTCTGGCTCAGGGCATTTTCAACAATTGGTTGTTTATTGCCGAGGACATGGCCCAGGATGCCTGCTCCGTCATTTAGTACAGAGTCGTTGACCCCCCCCTGGAAAAGTCCGCCCAGGTTGTCCAGAATTCCCCCAGAGTGTTTTGAGTTCAGTGCGTTCATCAATCCGGAAGCGCCCTGGGGATCTGAGGCATTCTTTTTCATGGCCCCGAGAAGCAATGGCATAGCCATGCTCAGTACATCCGCTGTCTTATCCGCAGGTTGTCCGGTCTGTTCCGAAACCCCGTCGATGAGTTGTTTGCCCATTGGGCCACCCAATAAATCCAAAAGTCCTGACATAATCTTATAGTTTAGCTGAAATATAGTGTTTTTTTCTAGTTGAGGAGTTTGATGATCTGTTCAGCCAGCTCTGTACCTATCCTGTCCTGCGCCTCCCAGGTGGCAGCTCCGATGTGGGGTGAGAGGGAGATCTTGGGGTGCATCAGGATACGTACTTCCGGATGAGGTTCGCTTTCAAATACATCCAGGCCGGCGAAGGCGATCTTGCCGCTGTCAATAGCATCCAGCAGGGCCACCTCATCGATGACACCTCCACGCGCGGCATTTACCAGACCCACGCCGTTCTTCATGAGATCGAACTCTGCCTTCCCGATCACGTAGTCCTTTTGAGCCGGAACGTGAAGCGTTATAAAATCTGAGGCTCTGAGGACCTCTTCTTTCGAACTCGTGTTCAACGTAAAGGAAACAGACTGGCCGTCGTAGAATGAAATACTGATATTGGTCTCCTCACAATAAGGGTCGTAATAGATCACTTTCATCCCGATGCCCAGGGCGATCTTGGCCACCGCCTGTCCAATCCTTCCAAAGCCGAGGACACCCAGGGTCTTCCCCCTGAGCTCCGTGCCTTTTCCATAGCTTTTCTTCAGTCCCTTGAAATTCTTGTCGCCTTCCAGGGGCATATTTCTGTTGGCATCATAGAGGAATCTCGCACCCCCGAACAAATGGGCAAAGACCAGTTCTGCCACAGATGCGGAAGAAGATGCCGGGGTGTTGATCACGTGCAGTCCCTTTCCCCTCGCGTAATCCACGTCTATATTGTCCATCCCGACTCCCCCTCTCCCGATAAGCTTAAGCCCGGGACAGGAATCGATCAGTTCTTTTCGGACCTGGGTAGCGCTGCGTACCAGCAGTCCGGAAACCTTCTCCTCGTTGATGAAATTCGCCAACTGCTCCTGGGCCACATGGGTGGTCAGTATTTCGAAGCCAGCAGATTCCAGTGCTTCTATTCCACTTTTTGAAATGCCGTCATTGGCAAGGATCTTTTTACTCATAAATATGTCAGTTCAATTCTGAATTCATTTTGGGGCATTTGTCAGGCCTTTCTTTCCAGGTCGCTCATCAAGTCTACCAGCACGCCCACACTCTCCAGCGTAAGCGCATTGTACATAGAGGCCCTGTAGCCGCCTACGGAGCGGTGACCGTTCAGTCCGTTGATCCCTGCTTCCTTCCACATGGAGTCGAAGGTGTCCTTGAGCTTTTCATCTGTGAGGGTAAAGGTGGCGTTCATGCTGGATCGGTCCTCTTTGTTCGCAAATCCCTGGAAAAGGGGATTGAGATCGATCTCCGAATAGATGAGTTTTGCCTTTTTCTCATTGATCTCCTCGATCGCAGCTACTCCCCCCATGTCCTTTAGCCACTGCAGGGTCAGCATACAGACATAGACCGGGAAAACCGCCGGGGTATTGAACATGCTGTCCTTCCCGATATGCACCTTGTAATTGAGCATGGAAGGGATCTGCCGGCTTACCTTGCCCAGCAGTTCCTCTTTGATGACCACCAGGGTAGTTCCCGCCGGACCCATATTCTTCTGTGCCCCGGCATAGATCAGGTCGAATTTGGAAAAATCGAGCTGTCGGGAAAAGATATCGGAACTCATGTCGCAGACCAGGGGCACTTCCGTGGTGGGAAACTTTTTGATCTGAGTACCGAAAATGGTGTTATTGGAGGTCAGGTGGAAGTAATCCAGGTCCTCAGGAATATCAAAATCCTTTGGAATGTAGTTAAAGTTCTTGTCCTTGGAAGATGCGATCTCCACCGCATTTCCGATGTATTTGGCCTCCTTCAGGGCGTTTGAGCTCCAGGTCCCGGTATTGAGGTATCCCGCCTTGTTCTCCAAAAGGTTGTAAGCAACCATGAGGAACTGAAGGCTGGCCCCTCCCTGAAGATAAAGGGCCTGGTACCCCTTATTCTCGAGACCCAGGAGTTCCAGGGCCAGGGATCTGGCTTTTTCCATGATCGCCACGAATTCCTTGCTTCGATGGGAGATCTCGATGAGGGATAGTCCGATCCCATCCAGTTCAAGGACAGCCTCGGAAGCCTTTTTCATGACCTCGGCCGGCAGGATGCAGGGACCGGCACTAAAATTGTGTTTTTTCATACGTCAGCGTACTTTTTTGGCGGTGTAAAGGTCGATAATTAACCGGAAACAGGGGGTGCAAATCCCGATAATTTGTCTCAGTTTTTTAACAGGAATTCAACAGTATCCACCCCGTCCGCATAATCTCTCAGGGAAGGGTGCTGGGTCTGACCGAAAACCACCTCTTCTTCCATGATCCCCTGGGCCACCACACACTGTATCTTCTCCCTATCGGAATCCAGCCGCTCTTTGAGGGCTTCCAGAGAGGAATAGGTCTCAAAGTAGACGGTTCCGATGGGGGAGGCGTAGCCGGGATCCTCTTTCAGGATGAGGAAACCGTTGTCTAAAAACGCGAACTCACTCATGAGATAGACCGCCTTGTTATAATCGTAGTTGTTGTGATACTTGTGGTGATCCTTTATAGGTTCATAGGGCTTCAATGCGGTGAATAAGGCCTCAAAGTCGTATCCCTCAGGCACGAACAACTTGCTTACGCTCCTGCAACCCAGGCCAAAATACCTGAAAATATCCTCACCCAGAGCTCGTAGCTGTTCAGGGGACTCATTTCCCGTGATCACAGCCACGCTGTTCCGGTTCTTTCGGATGATATGTGGTTTGTTTCCGAAATAATACTCAAAATACCGGGAAGTGTTGTCGCTCCCTGTGGCGATCACAGCATCGAACCCCTTCATGACCCCGTCGGAAAATGCGATGTACCCTTCGAGTTGGGGTTCATAAGTCAACAATTTCTCCACGACAGCCGGGATCAACCGGGCATCCCCTGAGGCCAGTTTGACCAGTGCCCTGTGCCCCGTGATCAGGACACATAGAAGGTCGTGAAACCCAACCAGGGGAATATTCCCCGCCATGATGATGGCAATCGTTTTGGGTTCCCTTTCTGTGATGGAATAATCGGAGGTCCAGGATCTCAGGTTCTCTTCAGTGAGCTCTTTTCCCCAGGCGGTAAGTGCGTGCGCCAGGTTCTCCCGCGTGAACCATCCGTTCCTGTCGCCGGCACGTCCTATGGCTTCCAGAAAAAGGGGGTCCCCATGTTCCGCAGCTGGATCTAGCAGGTCGAGATCCCTGAGGAAGTTTCCGAGTTTAACAAATGCTTGTATTCTTTGTTCAAGTGAGCCCATTATATTTGTAGAAAAGTAGATCGCCTTTTACCTTTGCGGCAAAAATAGGGTAAATGTAAAATTCAGGCCCCGACCTGATCGCTATTTTTAACCAATCTGCTAAAAGAAAAAGAGAATTATGGCTATTATCATTACCGACGAATGTATCAATTGCGGCGCTTGTGAACCGGAATGCCCGAACACGGCTATCTATGAAGGAGCTGATGAATGGCGCTACAGCGACGGCACATCCCTTAAGGGGGAAGTGGTCCTGCCAGACGGCCGGAAAGTGAATGCCGACGAGGTGCAGGAGCCGATCAGTGATGAGATATACTATATAGCGCCCGACAAATGTACGGAGTGCATGGGCTTCCACGAAGAACCCCAGTGCGCCGCCGTTTGCCCGGTAGACTGCTGTGTCCCGGACGAGGACCGTGTGGAGAGCGAGGAGACGCTTCTCTCCAAGCAGCGCTTTATGCACCCGGAGGATTAGTCTTCCGCTACCCTGAAATTCTTCATTTCCTCCAATGGCTGGATGATCTGCCGGTCCTGCCAGATGGATGGCTCAAACTGCTTCAGCTGGGTATAAGGCACCTTTTCTACTTCCGTGAGTCCTGTGAACTCCTCGGTGTCGAGTTCCTCGGCAGATAGGATGAGGAGCTCTTTCTTTTCCCGTCCTTCCCCTTCAAGTGTAAAATCGAACAGGACCTTTTCTTTTCCCGGGCTGTTCTCTATGAATTTAAGAGGCCTGTGAAGATAGATGTAATTGCCCTCTTCCCTCGTGATGTAATAAGGGCGATAAGGGCCATTTTCAGATGCTTTGTAGATCACCGTTCCCCTGTCCCTGTTTTCGATGTACTTGATGCCCAGCAGAAGTTTCATGTTGAATTTTTTCCCCCTCTTGCCGTCCCCAAAGGCATAATCTGCCTTGAGCACGGCAAAATCCCTGGCTGACACGAATAATTTACCGCCATAGCGGGAACTTCCCCTCCGTGGAAGAAAGGAGACAACGTAAATAGGGGTGCCCTGGAAATAGGAAATTCCATCCAGTGTGTATCTGTAGGCATCCGGATCCAGCAGGTTTTCAAGGAAAGATTCCTTATACCACTGGGATAGCCTCAAGGTATTCAGGATAGAAGACCGGATTTCACCTTTCGAGAATTCATTCCTTTCCTCGTCCTTGACAAAATCCTTCCTGTCAAAAGCCAGGGAATCTTCAATTTTGAATATCCCTGTCTTCAACTTGTAGGTCATGTTGGTGTCGAGATATTGCAGGATGATATTCTGCGCTTGTTTTTGCACCCCGTCCATGGAGAATTCCTTTCGGCTGTCCAGCAGCCTGGTGGCCCGCTCTATGGAGATCTTGCTGGAATCCCGCTCTTTCATCAGTACGGATCCGCTGTAGTCCCGGAATTCCATCAGCCTGCTTTCCATGACCGCTTTGGCCAGGGAGTCCAGCTTTTTGCTGGCCCGGCCGATCTGTTGCCGGGATATACCGGTCGCCTTGTCAATATCCACATTCAGGTCATGGAGATGCATATAGGATGTTCCCCTGTAGAACACCTGATATTTCTTTCCGGAACTGGAGTAATTTTGGGGATATGCCATTCGCACTTGCCGGATGATCTCTTCTGCTGTCGGCTTCCGATCCGTCAGGAGCACTTCGTCCAATTCGATGGCAGAAGGTTCCAGATAGATCACGATCTCCCTTTCTGAAAGCGCATAAGGGATTCGTTTCTGGGCGTATCCCATAGAAGAGATGAGCAGACTGTCCCCGGGTTTGCCTACCAGTCCGAGGGAGAACCCGCCCTCTTCATTGGCGACAGTCCCATATGAAGACCCCAACTGCAAAGTGGCATAGGGTATCGCCTCTTTAGTGCTCTGGTCCCTCACGTAACCGCTCAGGGTCTGGGCGTGCAGGTTCAGAGAAGTAAACAGGTTCAGAGAAGTAAAAAGGAAGAACAAATAAGAAAGCCCTGTGTTTTTTATCACTTAATTGCGTTTACCAGTAGACGAGTTGAAAAGTCATTTGTTACTCCTGACCGACAGATTTTTTGAGATGATCCGAGCTAAACCTTATTGGAGATCATGGCTGAGAGGATCTCCCGGAATATTTTGGCACAGACCATGGCGGTCATCTTATTCAGGTCCCTGTCTGGGTTGTATTCCACGATATCGGCCCCGATGATCGGAACTTTGACGGACTGAATGATATGCAGCAGCTCCCTGGTCGTGAGACCCCCGGGTTCCTGATGTGAAACACCGGGCGCACAACTGGGATCCAGGGCGTCGATGTCTACGGAAAGATAGACCGGGGACTCGAATTCGGGAAGGTTATGAGGGTTGAAATCCTTCATCTCCGTGATCTCAACACCGAATCTCTGAGCCTGTTCCCGCTGATGGTCATTCAGGGTCCGGACACCCACCTGCACCAGTCTCTTGGCCAGTCCTTCCTCCATGATCCTGGCAAAAGGACAGGCGTGGGAGTGGGGGTCCCCGTCAAAGCTGTCATACAGGTCCCCGTGGGCGTCTATGTGAAGGATGTTGAGAGGGCCGTACACGGCGTGAATGGCCCGGATAACGGGATAGGACACCGAATGGTCACCGCCCAGGCTGATGATCCCGTGATGTCCCTTCAAATGATCCCCTGTCATGCGCTCTATCTCGAAATAGTCTTTAGGTCTGAAATCCCCTTTGTCCTTAAAAACCTCAGGAGCTACCTCCAGGCCATTTTCGGAGAAATAATTGGCCGAAGAGCTGTGGTAGGCCGCACGTATTTCAGGCGGTGCCTTGGCAGGCCCCCGGAGGAAGGAGGATTTTTCGTCATAGAGTATCCCCTGCAGGGCAATTTTCTTATCCATAGGTTGAATACCTGTGATTTTAGGATCTTAAATATACAGGTAAAAACTATATTTGCACCCCGTAAAACGCAATAGTCAGAATGAAAGCAGG
>JBFKPJ010000058.1:0-15232 GCA_041628355.1 Muriicola sp.
TTCCTGGGCCGTGGTAGCCTGTGGGGGGATGAGCATAGGCCACAAAGGAATGCTGCAGGCGGCAAAAGCGCTGGGAATGAGTATGACCGACCTTTTTGAAAATCCCAAACTGCTGGAAAAGATCAAAGCAGAATACCGGGAGCGCAAAGGTGATGAGGTCTATGAGCCCATGATCCCGGAAGGCCCACCACCCATTGGAAATCAATAATTACTATGTTCGGATTTTTTAAAAAGAAAGACCCGGTAGAAAAACTGGAAGCGCAATACAAGAAAGTGATGAAGGAAGCTTTTGAACTCTCGAAGGTCAACCGAAGTGCTGGAGATGATAAATATGCTGAGGCGGAGGAGATCCAAAAAAAGATCGAGGATCTCAAACAAAAAGGATAGTCAATGGCAGACAGAGAAATAGTAAAGGAATACGAAGGTGACGGCCTGACGGTGATCTGGAAACCAAAAAAATGCATTCATTCAGAGGTCTGCGTGAAAACCCTCCCTTCCGTTTACAAACCTGAAGAAAAACCCTGGATCCTACCGGCAAAGGCATCGGTAGAAGCCCTGACTGATCAGATTGACAGATGTCCGTCAGGGGCCCTGAGCTACAGGATTACAGGACAGAACAATAACCCTAAAAACAAAAAAGATTCTATGAGTCAGAAAGTTGAAGTTACCCCCAACGGACCGTTGATGGTCCACGGTGAGATCGAGATCAAAATGGTGGATGGGTCCACGGAAACCAAGAAACGGGCAACGGCATTTTGCCGCTGTGGCGCATCAGACAACAAACCCTTTTGTGACGGCAGCCACAGGAAAGTAGAATTCGAGGACTCTTGATCCTCCTGTACTTTTTTGGCCCAAGGGAAATAGTACCATTAGAAAGTTTGTCATGAGATCCATATGGACCCTTTCTTTGCTGATAACCGCCTTCTGGTATGCAAGGCCTCAGGAACCTTCCATGACCTCGCGCCTGGAAATATATGACCTGTCCACGGGACAGCGGACGCTTGTCCGGGAAGAGAAGGCCCATTTCGAAGCCCCGAACTGGAGCACGGACGGGACGTACTTTATCATCAACCAGAACGGATTGTTGTACAAGGTGTCTTTGGATGGAACCTCCAAGGCGGTGATCCCATCTGGGGAGGCCCGTAACTGCAACAATGACCACGGGATCTCACCTGACGGCACACTGATCGCCCTGAGCAACAATGATCCGGTAAAGGACGCGCCTTACGGTTCGTCACGAATCTATACCCTCCCTATCTCAGGAGGTAATCCCCGTCTGATCACCCCTAAGATGCCCTCTTACTGGCACGGGTGGGCCCCGGATGGGAAGTCCGTGCTCTACGTAGCAAACCGGGGTGAAGATTTCGACATTTACAGTAAGGATATAGAAGGGAGCGGAGAGATACGATTAACGGAAGAGCCCGGTCTTGATGACGGCCCGGAATACAGTCCTGATGGTCGCTACATCTATTACAATTCCTTCCGTTCCGGGATGATGGAGCTTTGGCGCATGCGCCCGGATGGCTCGAAAAAGGAACAACTTACGGATGATACTTATTCGAACTGGTTCCCCCACCCTTCGCCGGATGGGAAATACCTCGTATTTATCTCATACCTGGAAGATCAAGGAGAAGCCCATCCCCCTATGAAGGACGTTGCACTCCGGCTCTACGACCTGGAGACCGGGAATATCCGAACTTTGTGCTCTTTCACGGGCGGACAGGGAACGATCAATGTACCTTCCTGGGCCCCGGACAGCACAAAATTTGCCTTTGTATCCTATGAAGCTGGGCGCTAAGGCCCGTCCCAAATGAAAAACATCAAGATGAAAAACACATACCTGATAGCAGTTCTGTTTGCTGCTCAATTTTCAATAGCACAGGAGATCTCCTTTCGGATCGACCACTATTCCATGGTGGTCAAGGACCTTGAGAAAACGGGCGACTTCTACGCCTCGGTCCTGGGGTTGAAGGACATCCCCCACCCCACACGAGCCGAAGGGTTCCGGTGGTTTACCATAGACGGTGCTTCCCAACTGCACCTGATCAGGAAGGACCGTATTTTTGGGAATCGTTCCAAAAGCGAACACCTGTGTTTATCCACCCCTGATTTGGAAGAATTCATCGATTCCCTTAAGGAGAGAGGCATCCCTTATTGGGACTGGGAAGGCCATCAAGGAAAGGTCACCCTGAGAGCTGATGGTGTCCGGCAGATCTACCTCCAGGACCCGGAAGACAACTGGATCGAGGTCAACGACGCAGGGCACTAGCCACTGATCCCTTAACATATCTATAAGACTGAGCAATACCTCCATTCCTTATTTTTGGGGCAAACAAGAGCCTGATGCCAAATTCCATTCAAAAGATTTTCCCACTGGGCTTCCCATGGGAAACCCAGGATCCCTTTCTCTTCTGTGTCTATCACCTGGATCATTACCCTAAAGGGAATGAAGAAATGGGTCCGGCTGCGTCCCTGGAAGGCAGGAACCTGGGAAATGATTTTGCCCCCAACGCACTGGGATGGCGGATGTACCACGGGCACACCGTCCCGGGATTCCCCTATCATCCCCACAGGGGTTTTGAGACGATCACCATTGTGAATAAGGGGTATTGCGACCATTCGGATTCCCTCGGTGCCGCAGGCCGTTTCGGGCAGGGAGATGTACAGTGGATGACGGCAGGACGCGGGGTGCAGCATTCCGAAATGTTTCCCCTGCTTCGACAAGATAAAGATAATCCGCTGGAACTCTTCCAGATCTGGCTGAACCTGCCCGGGGAGAAAAAAATGGTGGACCCCCACTTCAGGATGCTTTGGCATGAGGAGATCCCTGAGATCAAACAGGAAGGCATGAGACTGAGAGTCATCGCGGGGAATTACGGCGAGACTCAAGCGCCAGAGCCTGCCCCGGATTCCTGGGCTGCTTCCGGTGAGAATCACGTGGCAGTCTGGAACCTTCATCTGGAACCCGGGGCGAGTTTTACTTTTCCTGAGATACCGAAAGATGTGAACCGCACCCTGTATTTTTATGAAGGGGACTCAGCTGTGATCGAAAGCACGCGCATCAAGCCGAGCCATGGTATAGTTTTGAATGCGAATTCGGTAGAAGTGACCAACAACGGATTGGAGACTGCGCATTTTATACTGCTACAGGGTAAACCCATAGAAGAACCTGTGGCCAAATACGGTCCTTTTGTCATGAATACGGAAAGGGAGATACAACAGGCGATGGATGAATACAGACTCACCCAGTTTGGGGGGTGGCCCTGGCCTTATCCAGACCATGTTCACGAGCGGGAAAAGGGGAGGTTTGCCCTGTACCCGGACGGCACCCTGGTTGAAAAATAATCATTTCCGAAATGACCCGACTCCTTTTGGATTTTGGACTCTTTGTGCTGATATGGCTGGTACAGCTGGTCGTATATCCCAGTTTTATCCACTTTTCCAAAAAAGGCCTGGAAACCTGGCACCAAAAATACACTCCACGCATCTCCTTCCTCGTCGTACCCCTGATGCTGGGACAACTTATGGCCTACGGGGCATTGCTGCAGGAGATCAAGAACTTTTACAGCATTGCCTGCTTCGTCCTCGTCCTTTTGGTATGGCTGGTCACCTTTACGGTCTTTGTCCCCAGGCATAAAGCCATTACAGCTGGTAAATACTCCGAAAAAAACCTTGAGGAACTGGTCAAATGGAACTGGATACGAACGGCCGTATGGAGCATTCTCTTCCTTTGGAACTACACCATCTTTTACTGATCAGGAACCGATGTGGAATCCCGGGGCGAGCAATCCTTCAGCTTCTGAGGGATTTCGTTTAAGGTAAGCCGCCACAAAAGGACAGAGTGGGGCCATCTTCCACCCTTCAGCCCGGATATGGGCCATCACTTTTTTCACCAGAACACTGCCGATCCCTTTTCCTTCCAGGGATGCGGGCACCTCTGTATGGGTAAGGTAGATGGTACCCTGCTGGTTGATGAGGTATTCTACATAGGCGATCCCTTCCTCCAGGCGGAGTTCGAAGCGTTGTTGGTTCCCTACCTTATTCTCCGAAAGGGGTACGCGTTCAGCCTGCTCTTTCATCAGATCCTGGTAATATGAGCCCCAATGGCCCTCAGGCGGGTATCAATGGACTCGTACCCCCGGTCGATCTGTTCAATGTTATGGATGGTTGAGGTGCCCTTGGCAGAAAGTGCCGCGATCAAAAGGGAGATCCCGGCCCGGATATCGGGAGAGACCATGACGGTCGACTTGAGGGTCGATTTAAAGTCGTGCCCGATCACCGTAGCCCGGTGCGGATCGCACAATATGATCTTTGCCCCCATATCGATGAGCTTATCCACAAAGAAAAGTCGGCTTTCGAACATCTTCTGGTGGATGAGGACCTCGCCCTTGGCCTGGGTAGCCACCACCAGGATGATGCTGAGCAGATCCGGGGTAAGGCCCGGCCACGGAGCATCGGCGATAGTAAGGATAGAACCGTCAATGTAATTGTGGATCTTGTATCCTTGCGTATGGGCGGGAATAAAAATATCTTCCCCCCTCCTTTCCATGGTGATCCCCAGTTTGCTGAACACGGTCGGGATCTGTCCCAGGTTTTCCCAGCTGACATCCTTGATGGTGAGTTCGCTTTGGGTCATGGCAGCCAGGCCGATCCAGCTCCCGATCTCGATCATATCAGGCAGCATGGTGTGGGTCGTCCCCTTCAGGGATTCCACTCCTTCAATGATGAGGAGGTTAGAACCGATCCCGCTTATTCGGGCTCCCATGCGGTTCAGCATCTTGCAGAGCTGTTGCAGATAGGGTTCACAGGCCGCGTTGTATATCGTCGTAGTACCTTCTGCCAAAACTGATGCCATCACGATATTGGCGGTACCCGTCACAGAAGCCTCGTCGAGTAGCATGTAGGCCCCTTTGAGTCTTTCTGCTTCCACCCCGTAGAAATGTTCTTCCTTATTGTACCTGAACTTGGCCCCCAGCTTAATAAAACCTTCAAAGTGGGTGTCCAGTCTTCTCCGGCCGATCTTATCTCCGCCAGGCTTGGGGATATACCCCTTCCCGAACCTCGCGAGCAGAGGTCCGACCAGCATGATGGATCCCCTCAATCCCCTCCCATCGATCTTGAACTGATCAGACAGCAGGTAATCCAGGTTCACATCATCCGCTATAAAGGTGTAAGAGCCTTTCCCTTTTTTCTGGATCTTGACCCCGAGGTCTTCCAGCAGGGAGATCAGCTTATTGACATCCACGATGTCAGGGATATTGTGTATAGTGACCTTTTCAGGAGTGAGTAAAACGGCGCACAGGATCTGGAGTGCTTCATTTTTTGCTCCCTGGGGCGTGATACTTCCGTGTAGTTTGTGCCCCCCTTCTATTGTAAATGTACCCATGGATTACGCAGGAATTAGTAGCGTTTTTTCCCTCTATTGCTGCGCTGTTTTTTACTGGAACCTCCGGTGCGGTTACTTTTCGTGACCCGCTGTTTGAGAAATTGACCGCTCTCGGTCAGGTTCTCCCCATCCGAAGCCAGGTCGATCTGCCCTTCACTCAATTCGTACAGGTGCTGGAAAATAGCCTTGTCATCCACCGTGTCCTTGTTCCAGTTCAGGTAGCATTTCTTCATATGGTTGGCAATGGCGTATTCCAGGCCGTCTCTCTTGTCTCCCTTTTCCCATTTAACCGCCACATCGATCATCCGCTTGATGTTGTTCCCGTAAAAACGGTATTTGGGATGATTTTGGGGATATTCCAGGGGTTCCGGCCGGGCCTGAAGCATCTCCTTAGTCGTGATCGGATAAGGGGAATCCACGTCCAGTTTAAAGTCGGACATAATAAACAACTGGTCCCATAATTTGTGCTGGAAATCCGGCACGTCACGCAGGTGTGGCTGAAGGTTTCCCATTACGGATATGATGGACTGGGCCACCCTGTTCCGCTCCTCCCGATCCGAGATGGATACGGCATAATCCACCATCTTCTGGAAATGCCTGCCGTATTCGGGAATAATTAATTGCGAACGTTCTGTGTTGTATTCTAAGTTTTCTACGAAATTCAATGTACCTATTTTAAGTTGATGCTCAGGTCTGGAAGTATGCTCAATCGGCGGCAAATTACTAAAATTCCGGGAGACAACCTATCCTAAAGGGAGATAACCCCTTCTACCTTGGCAACTTCTTTGTAGTTGCGGATGACGGCGTCCGGATCCGGGAGATTGACAGTCACGGACAGGCTGGTATATTTTCCTTTGCTCGATTTTCGGGATTCTATCACAGCACCGGTATTGTCAAAGATCAATTGTATCGCTTTGATCTTCTCCGGGTCTGTTGGTACGATGAATTTATAGAGGTAATCCGATGGCCAGGAAGAGGTTCTCAAAAGTTCCTCTTTCAACCGCTTGTAAAATTCATCGGTACTGTCTTTCTTCATGCAATTGCTTTTTTGCAAATATAAAGGGATTCGTCGTATTTCACTGCGATGTGCGTATTGATTACTTTTGTCTGAGCATAGAGCGGAAAGATGCCAAAGCGAATTGTTATCACAGGGGGGCCGGGAACGGGCAAGACATCGGTGATCCGGGTTCTTGAACAAAAAGGGTATTTCTGTTTTCACGAGGTGATCAGAGACCTCACCCTGGAGGCCAAACGAAATGGAGATCCTACCAAATTTCACTCCAACCCACTGGCCTTTGTGGATGACCCCTTCAGGTTCAATCAGTTTCTGCTGGAAACCCGCCTGGCGCATTTCAAAGCCGGAGAGGATTTGGACCACAAAGTGGTTTTTTATGACAGAGGATTACCCGATGTGCTGGCGTATATGAAGTATTTTGAGCAGGAATATCCTGAAGAATTCGTTTCTTACTGCGAACGGCACAAATACGACCGGGTGATCATCCTACCTCCCTGGGAGGATATTTACACCCGTGATGAGGAGCGTCTCGAGAGTTTCGATCAGGCGATAGAGATCCACGAGGAACTTGTGAATACGTATTCCGAGTTCCGATATCCTTCCATAACCGTCCCCAGGGGCAGTGTGGAGGAAAGGGCTGAGTATATTATTAACCAAGTGATTCCTGAATATTGAACGCTTCCCCTTCAGACATTTTGCAATCGTATTGGGGCCACAATTCCTTCAGGGGATCCCAGGAAAAGATCATTTCGGCTGTCCTGGAAGGCAGTGACGTCCTGGCCATGCTTCCTACCGGTGGCGGAAAATCGATTTGCTATCAGGTCCCGGGAATGATCCTGGAAGGAATATGCATCGTGGTCTCACCGTTGATCGCCCTGATCAGGGACCAGGTTACGGGCTTAAAGAAGAGGGGTATCAAAGCAGTGGCCCTCACCGGGGGGATCTCCTTTGATGAGGCCAGCACCCTGCTGGACAATTGCCTTTATGGGGGTTATCGCTTTCTCTACCTGTCCCCTGAACGCCTGCAGCAGGCCTGGGTACAGGAGCGTATCGCCCAGATGAACGTGAATTTGATCGCCATAGACGAAGCCCATTGCATCTCCCAGTGGGGGATCGATTTCAGGCCTGCATACCTCGGGTGTTCTGTGCTCAGGGAGCTTCACCCCCAGGTACCCTGCATTGCACTCACTGCTACAGCCACAGAACGCGTGGAAAATGATATCACGGAAAACCTGAGGATGGCTTGCCCGAAGATTTTCAAGGATTCATTTGAAAGGGAGAACCTGATCTACCGTGTGATCAAACGGGAAGATAAACTGCAACAAGTCATACACCTATGTGGGCAGGAAACACGCTCGGCCATCATTTATGTGAGAAGCCGACGGGGAACAGTGGAACTCAGCAGGGAATTGGCCCGGCATGGAATAAGTGCCATGGCATTTCACGGGGGCATGACCCGGAATGAAAAAGATGACCGTTTAAAGGACTGGCTGAGCGATCGCATTCGGGTCATGGTGGCCACCAGTGCTTTTGGCATGGGGATAGACAAGGCTGATGTAGGTCTTGTGATCCATTTTGAACTCCCCGAAAGCCTGGAGAGTTACTTTCAGGAAGCCGGCAGGGCAGGCCGGAATGGGGACATGGCCAATTGTGTGTTGCTATTGAATCCGGAGGACGAACAACGACTCCACCAGCAGTTCATATCCGTTTTACCCGATGTCGATTTTGTGAGGGAGCTCTATAAAAGACTCAATAACTATTTCCAGATCGCATATGGCAGACAGGAAGAAGGGACCTTTCCTTTTAATTTCAATCATTTCTGCAGTACATACAAACTCAGTGCCCCATTGGTCTACAATGGCCTGCGGCTCCTGGATCAAAACTCCGTGATTTCTCTGACGCAGCAGTTCTCCCACAAGACCACCGTGCATTTCAAGGCCTCCAAAGGAGAGATCTTTAACTATCTCCAAACCCATCCCGGAACGTCCGAAATCCTCCAGAACCTGCTGAGGACCTATGGGGGTATATTTGAATTTGAGACAACCATTAATCCTGTGCTTCTTGCTAAAAAGTCCATGGCATCAGAAGATAAGGTAGTTGAGGTACTGCACAAGGCAGGGAATGATGGGATCCTGGAATTCAAGGATGAACAGAGCGATACGGAGATCACTTTCCTGGTACCCAGGGAAGACGAGCGCACGATCAATACCTTTGCACATAAAATCCAGGCTTTGAATAATATCAAAATCCATAATGTAAAGGCTGTCCTGGGATACGTCAACAATGATACCCAATGCCGGTCGTTGCAATTATTGGACTATTTCGGCGAAAAATCAGCACGGGATTGCGGGGGATGCGATGTATGCCGCAGAAAGCGATCCCCTTCAAAAAAGGAATTGAAGTCGCTGGATATGGATATCCTCGAACTGCTTAGTCACAGGTCCCTGAGTTCGCAGAACCTGATCGAGACCCTGGGCAGGGAAAGGGAAATTGTCTTAAAGGAACTGCGATACCTCTTGGAGGAAGGGAAGATCAAATTAACCGGAAATAACGAATACATTGCCCAGTCATGAGAGATCTTAGAATCGTTTTTATGGGGACACCGGATTTTGCCGTGGCCACTCTGCAGGCACTGGTAAAGAGCAATTACGATGTGGTTGGGGTGATCACCGCCCCTGACAGGCCGGCAGGCCGGGGGCAATCCCTGAGGCAGTCGGCTGTAAAGCAATATGCCATGGAACAGGGACTGCAGGTCCTTCAGCCTACCAATCTCAAGGGTGAGGAATTCCTGTCTGAGCTCAGGTCCTTAAAAGCCAACCTTCAGATCGTAGTGGCTTTCAGGATGCTGCCTAAAGTCGTGTGGGAGATGCCCGAATATGGCACTTTCAACCTCCATGCCTCCCTTTTGCCTGATTACCGGGGGGCCGCCCCCATCAATTGGGCGATCATCAAAGGGGACACCAAAACCGGGGTTACCACCTTTTTTATAGATGAGAAGATAGATACCGGTGCCATCATCCTGCAGGAAGAATGTACAATTTCAAATGAGGATACGGCCGGGACCTTGCACGACCGACTCATGCACCTTGGAGCCGAACTGGTCCTGAGGACCGTAGACCTCATCGCACGGGAGGAAGAAAAGACATATCCCCAGAAAGAGCAAAGGACAGAGAAGAACGCTCCCAAACTGACCAGGGAAAACTGTGAGATCAACTGGAACCTGCCGGGGAGGGAGGTCTATGACCACATTCGCGGCCTGAGCCCCTACCCCACGGCATGGACGACACTTTGGAACGGGGATGAATCTGTATACTTAAAGGTCTATGGGGCGAGCTACGTGGAGGAAGAGCACTCAGAAACTGCCGGACATATTGTAACCCATCATAAAATAAGGATAGCGGTGGATGGAGGCTGGATGGATCTTGAGGAGATCCAACTTCCGGGAAAGCGAAAAATGACCTCAAGAGAAGTGCTGAACGGACTAAAATTAGATTCGAAGGCATTTGTCCGCTAAAGTCCCGTCCCTGTTGACCTCAAAGAAAACCTTAAAAAATTCCCACTTTATCAACAAAGCCTCCAAGTTATCAACAAAAACCCCGATTTCCCTTGATTTTACTTGCGTTAACGGCAAATCCGTCTAATTTTGTTTGGAGCTTTAAAATATTTAACAACAATTAATTTACTTCAATTATGAACAAAACAGAATTAATCGATGCCATGGCAGCTGACGCTGGTATCACTAAGGCAGCCGCTAAAAAAGCTTTGGAATCTTTCCTCGGGAATGTTGAAAAATCCCTGAAAAAAGGTAACCGAGTTTCTTTGGTAGGATTCGGATCATGGTCAGTATCTAGAAGAAGCGCAAGAGAAGGAAGAAACCCTTCTACTGGGAAAACAATCCACATTAAAGCCAAAAATGTAGTTAAGTTCAAGGCTGGTTCTGATTTGAGCAGCGCCGTTAACTAGTTTTTGTTCTGTACAATATATAGAAAGCACCCCAAACCGGGGTGCTTTTTTTGTTCAGGCATTTTTTTGTAGTTCTGGACTTTTATTCTATTTTAGAAAAAAGGTTCATTGCTGATGACCAGTCTAAAGCCAAATAAAGGGAAGCTGTTGATCGCAGAGCCCTCGTTGACAGGGGATGTTTCCTTCAACAGGTCGGTGGTCCTCCTCGCAGAACACAACGAAGAAGGGTCCGTGGGCTTTATTCTGAACAAACCGCTGGACTATGACATCAGCGACCTGGTCACAGAGATCCTCGTCCCTTTTCCCGTATTCAATGGAGGTCCTGTGGAACAGGACAACCTGTACTTTATCCACAAGGTCCCCCACCTGATCAGTGGCAGCATTGAGATCTCCGACGGTATTTTCTGGGGGGGAGACTTTGACACGACGATCAGCCTGATCAACAAGGGTGTGATCACCCCCAAGGACATCCGCTTTTTCCTGGGATATTCCGGCTGGTCCTCTTTGCAACTGGACCAGGAACTGGTTTCAAAATCCTGGATCGTGGTCCAGAATCAGCATGAAAGTGAGATCATTGAAAAGTCAGCCATATCCTTCTGGAAGGAGAAGATGATGGAACTGGGAGGAGATTACCTGCTTTGGTCCAACGCCCCGGAGAACCCCAGCCTTAACTGAGTCTGGCTACCGCATTGAGTTTCCCTAAAATATTTTTTGCTACACCAGATTTGTAATCGGTCCTTCGGTATCGGGTTACGGATTGGATTCCGTCCGCAACATCAGATATAAAGATCTCATCTGCCTTCTGAAGTTCAAAAGGGGAAATGGAAGACTCAGACAGTTCGTATTCCTGTGACTTTTCGATCAGCTCTATCACTTTTTTTCTCAGGACCGTATTTTCACAACCATCCGAAAGAGGAGGTGTTTTGATCATATCCTTAACCACCAGGAACACGTTTCCCTTCAAGGTCTGCACCACGTTCTTTTGGTCATTCAGCAGGATGCAATCGGAGTACCCATTCTCCCGGGCATATACCCGGCCAATGGTCTTTAATATCGAATCAACCGTTGGCAATGTGGAAAGCATACCTGCCTGCACATAAAAATCCTTATACAGGTCAACTTCATAAGGGGTGTCTGTATGAAGGTAGAACGGTGAGTTGTGTTCATTCACCTCAATGACATAGGACGCCAGGCGTTCGGTATTCTCAGGCTCGCTGATATCTTGCGGAAATACATAAATCCTCGCGATCCCTGCCTGATCAGACAAACCGGACTCCCTGATCGTGCGCAACAATTCATCCTGCAGGAATTCCAGGGTAAAGTTCATGGGGATCTCCATCCTCAGGATCCTCATGGAAGCCATCAATCTGAGGTAGTGCTCTTCCCAGAAGAACACTTTCCCGCGGACCACCCTGATCGTCTCCACAAGACCATCCCCATGGGAAAACGCGCGATTTTTTGCATTGAGGTAAGAGGATGCGTCCGGAATGAGATTACCGTCAAAATTGATCATAAAAAAGCCTTGAAAAATTCAAGGCCAAAGATACTGCTTCTTGTGCGAATTATTATTTGGATCCGAGCACCTGTTTCAGGTCCGAGATCTGGTTCTCCCACAACATCTTTGCCTCATCAAGCTCATCTTCCTCGGCAAAATCCGTGATAAAAAGGGATAGATCGCCGGTGATCTCGTCAACCCTGATTCGCATTTCAAAATACGTATCGTCTTCAGTGCTATCCCAGGAAAAGCGAACGAACTCGTCGCTCTTTCTCTTGAGAAGCTTGGCGCCTTCTTCAGAACCGTCCCAGATAAAATTGAATCGTTCTCCCCTAGAATTCACGTTGTCTGCAAACCACTCGGAAAGTCCCGAAGGAGTCGAGAGATACTGATATAACAGCTGAGGGGAGGATTGTATGACGAACTCTAATTCAAACTTGATCTTATCGGACATTTGGGGTATTCTTTATTGTGGGTAATATATAGATTTCTCTATGATAAAAAAATATTCTCCCGCAATTAATTTTGGAACCTGAATTTTGACGTAGCGAAAATTAAAGATTATATTTGCACCCGCTTACAAACCCATGGCGAGGTAGCTCAGGTGGTTAGAGCGCAGGATTCATAACCCTGAGGTCGGGAGTTCAAGTCTCCCTCTCGCTACAAAAAAAAAGACCACGATCGTGGTCTTTTTTTATTTTATCAATACGCAGGGATTCTAATTTAAGATATCACGAGAGAATATCTGATTCTATCCTTCCAAGGGTAATTTAGTTTTGTGTCCTGAGGAAATCCAGGACATTGCCCTCTATCCGTTTAAGGATATCGCTTATCTCCGCGGGCTTGAAGGGTTCTCCGGTGATATTCTCGTAAAGTTCGATATACCTGTTGGAGACGGTAGTGATGTATTGGTCGCTCATTTCGGGCACTTTCTGTCCCTCCAATCCCTGGAACCCATTTTGGATCAGCCATTGCCTGACGAATTCCTTGGAAAGCTGTTTCTGGGACTCTCCCCTTTCCTGCCGCTCCTTATAGCCATCGGCATAAAAATATCGCGATGAGTCCGGGGTGTGTATCTCGTCGATCAAAACGATGGTCCCGTCCTTCATCTTTCCGAACTCATACTTGGTATCCACCAGGATCAGTCCGCGTTTCGCCGCGATCTCAGAGCCTCTTTGAAAAAGAGCTCTGGTGTATTGCTCCAGAACTATGTAATCCTCCTCCGATACGATCCCCCTTTTCAGTATATCTTCTCTTGAAATATCTTCGTCGTGATCCCCTTTTTCCGCCTTGGTGGCTGGGGTTATGATGGGCTGAGGGAAAGGGTCGTTCTCCTTCATCCCTTCCGGCATGGGCACTCCGCACAGTTCGCGTTTTCCGCTTTTGTATTCCCGGGCGGCGTGACCCGACAAATACCCGCGGATCACCATTTCCACCTTGAATGGGGTGCAGGCATGCCCAACAGCCACATTAGGGTCCGGAGTGGCGATCAGCCAGTTTGGAACGATATCGGACGTATCTGCCATCATCTTGGTGGCGATCTGGTTGAGGATCTGGCCTTTGTAAGGAATCCCTTTAGGCATGACCACATCGAAGGCGGAGAGGCGGTCTGTGGCGATCATGACCAGGATATCATTCTCCAGCGTATATACCTCCCTTACCTTCCCTTTATAGATCTTTATCTGGCCGGGAAAGTTAAAATCGGTACTCGTGATGGTATTACTCATGTGAATTTCAGTTCTGATGCTCAATGTTCTTGTAGGCATCGATGACCTTTTTCACCAGTTTGTGGCGGATCACATCCTTGTCATCCAGATAGATCATCTCGATCCCATCGATATTCTTCAGGATAAGAAGGGCTTCCTTCAAGCCGGAGATGACCCTTCTCGGCAGGTCAATTTGCCCGGGATCCCCGGTGAGCAGGAACTTGGCATCCTTACCCATACGGGTCAGGAACATCTTCATCTGGGCGTGGGTGGTATTCTGGGCCTCATCCAGAATAACGAAGGCATTGTCCAGTGTGCGTCCCCTCATAAAGGCCATGGGAGCGATCTGAATAGTCCCGTTCTCCAGGTAATGCGCCAGCTTTTCAGCCGGGATCATGTCCCTCAGCGCATCGTACAGAGGCTGCATATAGGGGTCGAGCTTCTCCTTCAGGTCCCCGGGGAGGAATCCCAGGTTCTCCCCTGCTTCCACGGCAGGCCTGGTGAGGATGATACGCTTGACCTCCTTGTTCTTCAGGGCCCGAACGGCCAGAGCCACTCCGGTATACGTCTTTCCCGTCCCGGCCGGACCGATGGCAAAGACCATATCATTCCTGGAAACGGCGTCCACCAGCCTCCGCTGGTTGACTGTCTGTGCCTTGATATAACGACCGCTGACCCCGTGAACCAGGATCTCATTGCTGTCTGAGGTGGAGGCAAGATCTTCCTTGCCTGTGCTGGTCAGTACCCTTTCGATCACGTTTTCATCCAGTTTGTTGTACTTGGAGAAATGTGCGGTCAGCATGTGAAAGCGCTTGTCGAATTCGTCCAGCTGTTCATCGTCCCCGTAAACCTTGATCTTGCTTCCCCTCGCTACGATCTTGAGTTTGGGAAAGTACTTTTTAAGGAGGTCGATATGTTCATTCTGATGCCCGAAAAATTCCCTTGGGCTGATTTCTATGAGTTCTAGCGTGAGTTCGTTCAATTAGTTTTGGAGTTAATGGAATGGGGTGAATATTAATTTCGAAACGCTGTTTTTTTGATTAATTTTGACGTACAAACTTACGCATAAATGAGTTTGGAGACCCAAAAAAATATCAACATTGCTGCATGGCGATCATTACCTTAACTACTGATTTTGGATATAAAGACCATTTTGTAGGCGCCATAAAAGGGACCATTTACTCCGAGCTCAAAGACGCGAGGATTGTTGATATTTCACATAGCATAAGTCCGTTCAACATACAGGAATGCGCCTATATCCTCAAGAATTCCTATAAGGCCTTTCCCAAGGGGACGATCCATATCGTTGGGGTGGATGCGGAATGTACCGAAGAGAACCAGCACCTGGCTGTCTATGTGGACGGGCACTATTTCATCCTGGCCAACAATGGGGTTAGCAGTCTGATCACTTCGGAAATCAAACCCGACAAGGTCGTTGAACTCCAGATCCCCAACCCACATCCCGGGGCATTCCCGGTCCTGGAGATCTTTGTAAAGGTCGCCTGCCATATCGCCCGGGGCGGTACCCTGGAAGTGGTCGGGAAGAAGTTCAACGATCTCAAAGAACTCAAGGAATTTGCGCCCCGTGTCACCAATAACGGGAACACCATTGCCGGTTCCGTGATCTATATAGACAATTACGGGAATGTGGTGACCAACATTCAAAA
>JBFKPJ010000059.1:0-14794 GCA_041628355.1 Muriicola sp.
GGGGACTGGACTCGAACCAGCGACCTTCGGGTTATGAGCCCGACGAGCTACCTACTGCTCTACCCCGCGATGTGGACGGCAAATATACAACGGTTTTTTCCGAATATCAAGATTTACCGGGAGAATTATTTGGAGACCCGGAGATGGCCAAACCTTCAAAAATACCTACCTTCGGACGCGAAGAACTCCTATGGAAGCGATCAACGATTTTCTTTCCGCCCTGATCCCATACACAGAATGGCCCATGTTCATCCTGCTGATCGGAGGGGGGCTTTTCCTGGTCTTCTATTCCCGTTTCCTGCCGTATCGCTTCTTTGGCCATGCCATAGCCATTACAGCAGGGAAATACGACGACAAGAACGCCAAGGGGGATGTGAGTTCCTTCCAGGCCCTGTCTGCAGCCGTAGCGGCCACAGTGGGCCTCGGGAATATCTCGGGCGTGGCCATCGCCATACACGACGGGGGTCCCGGGGTGGTCTTTTGGATATGGGTGACCGCCCTCCTGGGCATGTGCATCAAGTTCTATTCCTGCAGCCTGGCCATTATGTACAGGGGTACCGATTCTGACGGGAAACTGCAGGGTGGCCCCATGTTCTACATCACACAGGGGATGGGCCCCAAAGCGAAACCCCTGGCCACCTTTTTCTGTATCTGTGGCCTGTTCGGCTTCCTGGGGGTCTTTACGGCGAACCAGTTCACCGAGACCTTTATGAGCGTGGTGGACCCGGTGGAGACCGTTTACGCCACCAGCGAATTCAACTGGAAACTCGGCATCGGCTTCGTCCTGGCCGTGATCACTTCCTTCGTGATCTTCGGAGGGCTTACCAAGATCGCCAAAGTGGCTTCGGCCATCGTGCCCTTTATGGTCCTGATCTACCTCCTTGCAGTGATCGTGGTCATGGGAATGAACACAGAACTTATCTGGCCTTCCCTGAAAATGATCCTGACCGAGGCATGGAATTTCAAGACCGTGGTCACAGGTGGTTTCTGGGGATTGGTGATCATCGGGATCCGTAGGGCCATGTTCTCGAATGAGGCGGGGCTTGGAAGCGCCCCCATGTACCACGGCCAGTCCAAGAATGACGAACCCGTGAAAGAAGGCCTCGTGGCCATGCTGGGTCCTTTTATTGACACCATCATGGTCTGTACCTTTACCGCCGTGGTCATCATCCTGAGCGGGGCCTACCTGGAAGACGGGAGCGGGATCGTCATGACCCTGACCGCCTTCAGGCGGACGCTCTTCGGCTACGGGGATGAATTGCTGATGCTGATCGTGACCGCCTTCGCCCTCTCCACCCTCTTTACCTATTCGTATTACGGGGTGAAGAGTTTGTCCTTCCTTTCCAATGCGCGCATCGGAAAGTGGTATAATGTGTATTTTGTAGTGATGATCGTCTTTGCGGCCGTGGCTTCCCTGGAACTGGTCAAGAATCTGATCGACCTCTCATACGCCCTGATGGTCATCCCCAATATGATCGCAGTGTTGTACCTTGCCCCCAAAGTAAATGCAGCCGCTAAAAAATATTTTGCCCAACATGCCCAACGAAAAACATAAAGCCGGTTTTGTCAATATCATAGGCAACCCCAACGTGGGGAAATCCACCCTGATGAACGCCTTTGTGGGGGAAAAGCTCTCCATCATCACCTCCAAGGCACAGACCACTAGGCACAGGATCCTGGGCATCGTGAACGGGGAGAACTTCCAGGTGATCCTCTCGGATACTCCTGGCATCATCAAACCTGCCTATGAACTGCAGAGCGCCATGATGGACTTTGTGAAATCGGCCTTTGAGGATGCGGACGTTCTTCTCTATATGGTTGAGATCGGGGAAAAAGCCCTGAAGGACGAGGCCTTTTTTGAAAAGATCAAAAACAGTGAGATCCCGGTACTACTCCTTTTAAATAAGATCGATACGGCAGACCAGGCCTTGCTGGAGGAACAGGTGCAGTACTGGCAGCAGCAGCTCCCCAAAGCCGAACTCCATCCCATTTCGGCCCTGAGCAACTTCAACGTAAAGAACGTATTCGAGCGCATAATCGAATTGCTCCCCGAGAGTCCGCCTTACTTCCCCAAGGACCAGCTTACGGACCGGCCCGAGCGCTTCTTTGTCAATGAGACCATACGGGAAAAGATCCTGAAACACTACAAGAAGGAGATCCCCTATGCCGTGGAGATCGAGACCGAAGAATTCCTTGAGGAAGACGACATCATCCGCATCCGCTCAGTGATCATGGTGGAGCGGAATTCCCAGAAGGGCATCCTCATCGGCCACAAGGGCAGTGCCCTGAAAAGGGTGGGAGTAGAGGCGCGTAAAGACCTGGAGCAATTCTTTGACAAGCAGGTCCACATCGAACTTTACGTAAAGGTCAACAAGGACTGGCGCAGTGACAGCAGACAACTCCGCCGGTTTGGCTATCAGTCCTGAGCCATAGCCTTATCCCTCAAAACACCCATCAGGAAAGCGTGGAGTTCCTCCATCTGGGGTTTCCCCTTTTTCTTCCCGGCCCTTCCCATCGCATAGAAGATAAACCACAGGACCACCATGGCTCCCATGGCTCCCAACAACCATCCGTAGGGTTTGTTCAGGACGGCACTGCTGTAGGCCCAGATCCCGAAGATGATGAACAGGGTAGCCACCCCGAAATGCAGGAACATGAAAAAGGTCCACAATGTGGGGTTGGGCCCGAAAAGGCCGTATACCCTGCTTCCCCCATCCTCTTCTTCCAGGATCTCCAGGTGGAGCTGGGGCGACCAGAAATGGGCGTCCCCGGTCTTTAATTTGATAAAGACGTGGTCATCGATCCGCTTGATATGATAGGGGGATCCCTCCAGCCTTTCGAAGGCCCCCAGCAGGGTCTCCTTGGCTTCCCTTCGTTCCAGGTTGAACCTCGGGCGTAGCACGATCTCATTAGGCAGTGGCTTCATAAGGGTATTTGGAAATGAGAAGATACAATTTTAGGATAAAATTCCAACCTCCCTTCTTCCACTACCTCTGTAATTTTCTCATCTTGAATGTTGGTCGATTAATACTACCTTTGCCCCAAGTTTTTAACTATGAGTGCAATCGTGGCCATTGTAGGCCGACCCAATGTAGGGAAATCGACCTTCTTCAACCGCCTGATCCAAAGGCGGGAAGCCATTGTGGATGCTGTTAGCGGGGTGACCCGCGACCGCCATTACGGGAAGAGTGACTGGAACGGGAGGGAGTTTACCGTGATCGATACGGGCGGCTATGTCCTGGGCAGTGATGACGTCTTTGAGAAGGAGATCGACAAACAGGTAGAGCTCGCCATAGGGGAGGCCGATGCCGTCATCTTCATGGTAGACGTGGAAACCGGGATCACCGGGATGGACGAGGACGTGGCCAAATTGCTCCGAAAAGTGGAAAAGCCGGTATTCCTGGCCGTGAATAAGGTAGACAATACACAACGGCTCCAGGATGCCGTGGAATTCTATTCCCTCGGGCTGGGGGAATACTATCCCATCTCCAGCATCAACGGAAGTGGGAGCGGGGAGTTGCTCGATGAATTGGTAAAAGTGCTTCCCGAGAAAACGGAAGAAAAAAGTGAGCTTCCCCGGTTTGCGGTTGTAGGTCGGCCCAATGCGGGTAAATCCTCCTTCATCAATGCCCTGATCGGAGAAGAGCGTTACATCGTTACTGATATCGCGGGTACTACCCGTGACAGTATAGATACGAAATACAATCGTTTCGGCTTTGAGTTCAACCTGGTGGATACGGCAGGGATCCGGAAGAAATCCAAAGTGAGGGAAGACCTGGAATTCTACTCCGTCATGCGGTCCATCCGGGCGATCGAACACTGTGATGTCTGTATCCTGCTCCTGGATGCCACCCGGGGGTTCGACGGGCAGGTGGAAAACATCTTCTGGCTGGCCCAGCGAAACAACAAAGGCATTGTGATCCTGGTCAACAAATGGGACCTGGTGGAAAAGGATACTCAATCCGTCAAGCAGTACACCAGGGCCATTAAGCAGGCCATAGAGCCCTTTACGGATGTCCCGATCATATTTATTTCTGCCCTGACCAAGCAGCGGATCTACAAGGCCATCGAAACGGCCGTGGAAGTATACCAGAACCGCAGCAAGCGGGTCCCTACCCGAAAGTTGAATGACGTGCTCCTTCCCATCATCGAACAGACACCGCCTCCTGCCTACAAGGGGAAATACGTAAAGATCAAATACATCACCCAATTGCCCACTCCCTATCCGCAATTTGCCTTTTTCTGCAACCTGCCACAGTACGTGCGTGAGCCTTACAAACGCTTTTTGGAAAATCAGCTACGGGAACATTTCGATTTCCACGGGGTGCCCGTGACCATATTTATGCGGAAGAAATAGGTCCTAGTTCAGGATGACGGTAAAGAAGCCGGAATTCTCCCGGTACGCTACAATGGCATTTCGGGAAGTGAGTTCCCTGATCTCCAGCCGGTCGCCGCAACAGGGAAAGGTAGTGAGGGCGAAAGTCACAGAGATATCGATCTCAAAGTCATTTCCAAGAAGGATGGTGTAGCTGTAGGACCCTGGCTTCCAGTTTAAACTGGAGATCTCCAGGTAACCGGTAGTGGTACCCTGTGTATTGGAGAAAACCTTGACCTGCAGTTCTTCAGTGGTCGCACCTATCACTTCGATATTTTCCAAGGTGTAAGTTCCGTTGGAGATCACATTCTGACCCTCTGAGATCAACTCGAGATTGATGGAATCCCCGGCAGCACAGAGTACCAGGGAACAATCGATGTCTTTCTCTTCCAGGCAGCCCAGGAAGGTGAGGCAAACAAAACCGATAATGAGGTGTCTCAATGCCATGGGTCGCTTTTTAAAGAGAGGGGTGGCTGCCGGATAGGTTGCGTCTTTACCATCCCCCGGAAGCGCCGCCGCCGCCGAAGCCGCCGCCGCCGAAACCACCGCTGAAACCTCCGCCGCCAAAGCCACCGCCACCGAAACTTCCGCTCCGGCCTTTGTAGCTGCCCCGGCCCATATTGCTCAGGATGATCACATCCCAGATGTCGAGCCCTTTATGGCGGCCGCCTCCTTTTCCGCCCCCCTTGTTTTTGCGGTTGACATAAATGATGATCAGGACGAAGATCAAGATCACAAAGAGGATAAAAATAAGGACAAAGAGGGCCTTTACCCCTTTGGCAACGGGGTTGGTGTTTTCTTCAATCGCTTTCTGAAATTCCCCGCTCAGTACCTGGAAGATGGCATCGGCCCCTTTGTTGAGTCCACCTGCATAATCGCCCTTCCTGAATTCGGGTACTATGATGAGGTCGATGATGCGGCTGCACATGGCATCTGTGAGTCGGCCTTCCACCCCATACCCCGTACTGATTGCGATTTTACGGTCGTCGTTGGCTACCAGGATCAGGACCCCATTGTCCTCTTTCTCCTGCCCGATCCCCCATTTATGACCCCATTGGGCACCCAGGTAATTGATGTCCTCTCCTTCGGTGGAGGCGAAGATCACTACGACCATCTGGGTGGAAGTGGTATCTGAGTAGCGGATAAGTTTTTCTTCCAGGGCTTTTCGGTCACTCTGGGACAGGAGGGAGACATAGTCGTACACGCTGGTCTGCAGCTCGGGTTTCTCCGGGATGGTGAACTGAGCCGAAACCTGCGAAAATGCGCACAGGAACAGGAGAAGGATACTAGCCTTTAGATACCTCATTGCTCAATTCATTTGTGTCGTCCCTTTTGACCGGAAAATGACCTTTTAATTCCTCCCCGGCCTTTAGGATGCCTTCTGTGATCCCCTGTTTGAATCGTCCTTGTTTAAAATGTTCCTGGATCACCTCTTTAGTGTCGTTCCAAAAGGTTTTGGGAACCACTTCGTTAATACCCTTGTCTCCGTAGATGACAAAGGTCCTGTCGAGTACGGCGATATATAACAGTACCCCGTTGGCATCCCGCGTCTTGTCCATTTCAAGTTCATGGAAGACCTCTTGTGCCCGCTCGTAATGGTCTTTATCCGTGCCCGGTTCTATATGTACGCGGATCTCCCCGGAAGTATTCTTCTCCGCCATTCGTATGGCGTCGACGATCTCCTGTTCTTCCTGCTGTGTTAAAAAGGCTTCAACCTTGGATTCAGACATGGGTCTAATCGAATTCGAAGTTTACATCTGGAGCGTTCTCTGAGCCAGGATTGGCCTGGTAGCGTGCCATTTCCTCAAAACCAAACCAACCCGCGAGGATCTTGTTGGGAAATTTTGTGGTGTGGATGTCATAGATGTTCACGGCTTCGTTATACCGGTCCCTGGCCACGTTGATCCTGTTCTCCGTGCCTTCCAGCTGGGATTGCAGATCGAGGAAGTTCTGGTTGGCCTTCAGGTCTGGATAGCGCTCAATCGTGACCAGCAGCCTGGACAGGGCAGAGGTCAGCCCGGTTTGAGCTTCCTGGAAGGCCGCCATTTTCTCGGGCGTAAGGTCGTTGATGTCAATCGTAGTAGAGGTAGCCTTGGCCCTGGCTTCAATGACGTCGGTAAGGGTTCCCCTTTCAAAGTCAGCCGCGCCCTGCACGGTCTTTACCAGGTTGCCAATAAGGTCGTTCCTGCGCTGGTACTGGCTTTCCACATTGGACCAGGCTGTTTTGGCATTGGCCTCGTATTCCACGGCCGTGTTGTTAAATCCTACCGCCCACTGGTAGAGTCCAAATGCGACCACTACCAGGATAATTACGGGAATTAACCATTTTTTCATAAGTGTTCAGAATTAAAGTTAGGTGTCTATTTGTATCAAAATAGCTCCAAACGTTACATCAGAGCTGGCTTTTGATCTTGATCAGTTCGGCCTTGACCTTCTCTAGTTTCTGGATGATCTCGAAGTTGGAAAGGGTCTTTTTACGCTCTTCTTTCAAATGGATCTTCGCCCCTTCGAGGGTAAAGCCTCTCTCCTTGACCAGATGGTAGATCAACTGCAGGTTCTTGATGTCCTCAGGAGTGAACTTGTGGTTGCCCTTTGCGTTCTTCTTGGGCTGTAGCACATCAAATTCCTTTTCCCAGAAACGGATCAGGGAGGTATTCACGTCAAAGGCTTTGGCTACTTCGCCAATGCCGTAATACCGTTTCTCGGGAAGCTCTATATGCATCAGTCAAGGGATTGGTTCTCCTGGTTGGCGTATTTCAGCATGTTTTCAAATTCTTCGGCGGTCAAACTGCCGTAGTAGAAATTGATGGGGTTGATCCGTTCTTCATCCTTCCAGACCTCGTAGTGGAGGTGGGGGGCTTCAGACCTCCCTGTGCTGCCGATGAAACCGATCAGGTCGCCCCGCTTTACCTTTTGCCCCCTTTTGACATTGTAGTTGCTCAGGTGGGCGTATAGTGACATATACCCATACCCGTGATCTACCCTGATATGCTTGCCGTATCCGGATGCATTGTTGTCTGCCCGGGTAACGATACCATCTCCGGTGGCGTAGATCGGAACTCCTTTGGGAGCGGTAAAATCCATGCCCCAGTGCATTTTTCGCGCCTTGGTGAAAGGGTCTGACCTCCATCCGTACCCGGAGGCCATGCGGGTCAGGTCCTCATTTTTTACCGGTTGTATGGCGGGAATGGATGCCAGTAGTTTTTCCTTGTCCTCGGCAAGTTTTGTGATCTCATCCAGGGAGCGCGACTGTATCACCATTTGTTTCTGGATCACGTCCAGCCTGCGCGTAGTGGCGATGATCATCTCCGAATTGTTGAAGCCTTCGAGGGATTTGTAGCGGTTGACCCCTCCGAACCCTGCGCGCCTTTGTTCTTCCGGGATGGGATTGGCCTCGAAATACAGGCGGTAGATGTTGTTGTCCCTGTCTTCGATATTCGCCAGCACCTGCTCGATCTGCTCCATTTTCCTGTTGAGCAGCTCAAACCTGAGCTCGTAATTCTTCAATTCCCTGGCAAGGGATAATTCCCTGGGGGTGTTGAGGATGTTCGTGTTGAGGAGGAAGATGAGTCCGAGGAAACCAAAGAGGGCAGAACCCAGGATAAAGAGGGAGATGTTCCTATAGCGACGGGATTTCTTAAGCTCTATTTTCCGATAGGAAAGCGTGTCCGGGTCGTAATAGTACTTTACTTTAGACATGAATGTAAATTATCCTATTTTTGTGCTTCCAAGGTATCAAAACAAACAAATATAAAAATTGTTTTGCAGATAGCGTTAAAATTACCATAACCTTAGCTTTTTCTATGACTTCCAGCGAGATACGCGAAAATTTCCTGGCTTTTTTCAAAGGTAAGGAACACGCCATTGTACCCTCAGCTCCCATGGTGATCAAGGACGATCCCACCCTGATGTTCACCAATGCAGGGATGAACCAGTTCAAGGAGTATTTCCTGGGGAACAGCAAATCCAAATTCCCGCGCATAGCAGATACCCAAAAATGCCTCAGGGTGAGCGGAAAACACAATGACCTGGAGGAGGTGGGGAAGGATACCTACCACCACACCATGTTCGAGATGCTCGGGAACTGGAGTTTTGGGGACTATTTCAAGAAAGAGGCCATTGCCTGGGCCTGGGAACTCCTGACGGAGGTCTACGGGATCGACAAAAAAAGCCTGTACGTTTCTGTTTTTGAGGGAAGCAAAGATGACGGGCTCGAACTCGATAGGGAGGCCTTTGACCTCTGGAAGGCCATCGTGCCTGAGGACAGGATCATATTAGGGAGCAAGAAGGACAATTTTTGGGAAATGGGCGACCAGGGTCCGTGCGGCCCCTGTTCCGAGATCCACGTGGATCTCCGTTCGGACGCTGAGAAATCAAAAGTACCCGGGGCCGGTCTCGTCAACCAGGACCATCCTGAGGTGGTAGAGATCTGGAATCTCGTCTTTATACAGTTCAACCGCAAAGCCGATGGCAGCCTCGAACCCCTTCCCGAAAAACACGTGGACACCGGCATGGGCTTTGAACGCCTGTGCATGGCCCTGCAGGGGGTGAAATCCAATTACGATACAGATATCTTCCAGCCCATCCTGAAAGAAGTGGAGACCATCACAGGGGAAACATACGGGTCCGATCCTAAAAAGGACATCGCCATGCGGGTGGTGGCAGACCACATCCGGGCCGTGGCCTTTTCCATTGCAGACGGGCAGTTGCCCAGCAACAACGGGGCCGGATATGTCATCAGGCGCATCCTGAGGAGGGCGGTGAGGTACGGCTTTACCTTTTTGGGGATCCATGAACCTTTTATGTACCGATTGGTGAAGGTACTCGTAGCCCACATGGGACCCGCTTTCCCTGAATTGAAAAAACAATCAGCCCTGATCGAGAATGTCATCAGGGAGGAGGAGCATTCCTTCCTGAAGACCCTGGAACAGGGCCTTATCCTGCTGGATGAGGTGATAGCCAAAACCCCGGGCAAGGAGGTAGACGGGCAGAAAGCCTTTGAGCTTTACGATACTTTTGGATTTCCCATAGACCTGACAAGCCTGATCCTGAGCGAAAAGGGATATACCCTGGATGAGGCAGGATTTGAAAAGGCCATGCAGGAGCAAAAATCCAGGTCCAGGTCGGCTTCCGAAGTGGCCAAGGACGACTGGCAGGTGGTGCACCCCAATGGGGAGCAGGAATTCCTGGGGTATGATCAGCTCCGGGCAGAGGTCAGGCTGGTGAAGTACCGGAAGATCTCCACGAAGAAGGAAGGCACCCAGTTCCAGCTGGTGTTCGACAGGACCCCGTTTTACCCCGAAGGAGGGGGGCAGGTAGGCGACAAGGGCTACCTGGAAGTTCCCAATGGGGATGTGGTCTATATCCTGGATACCAAAAAAGAGAACAACGAGATCGTACATTTTACCAAGCACCTCCCCAAGCACCTCAATGACCCCCTTACGGCGGTGGTAGATGCCGAAGAAAGGGCAAAGACGGCCCGTAACCACAGCGCCACCCACCTGTTGCACCAGGCCCTGAGGCAGGTCCTGGGCTCCCATGTGGAGCAAAAAGGATCAGCGGTGCACGCAGGGCATTTGCGGTTCGATTTTTCCCATTTCGCGAAAATGACCAGAGAGGAATTGAAGAAGGTGGAGCATTTTGTCAATGACCGCATTCAGGAGCACATCCCTTTGCAGGAAAACCGCCGGGTCTCCATGCAGGAGGCCATGAAAGAAGGGGCCATCGCCCTCTTCGGTGAAAAGTACGGAGACCAGGTCCGCACCATCCGATTTGGGGAATCCATCGAATTATGCGGGGGAACCCACGTGCAGAACACGGCCGAGATCTGGCATTTCAAGATCGTCTCAGAAGGGGCCATCGCCGCCGGGGTACGCAGGATAGAGGCCATCACATCTGATGCGGCCAGGGAGTATTTCCAGGAAAAGGAGGGACAGCTCGACGAGATCAAAGCACGCTTAAAGAGCGGCGGGGACCCGGTGAAGGCGATCGAGAACCTCATGGAGGAGAACGCCCAGCTGAAAAGAGAAATAGAAGCGCTTCAAAAAGACAAGGCCAGCGGCCTGAAGTCGGAGATCAAAAAGGAGCTGGAACAGATAGAAAACTACCATTTCCTCTCAAAGGAAGTGGACCTGGATGCCGGTGCTATGAAGGACCTCGCCTTCGAATTGGGGCAGGAGGTAGACGACCTCTTCCTTCTCCTGGGAGCAGCCAGGGACGGGAAGGCCCTTTTGAGCTGCTATATTTCCAAGGACCTGGCCGCTTCCAAAGGCTGGAATGCCGGACAGATCGTCCGTGAGCTCGGAAAATACATTCAGGGGGGAGGCGGCGGCCAACCCTTCTTCGCTACGGCAGGGGGCAAGAACCCCGGTGGATTGAAGGAGGCGCTGGACAAGGTGCGCGCCCTCATATCCTGAGCCCATGGAACTCCAGACGCGCCTTCAGATTCCCCAACACCCAAACCCTATTTCCTATGCGAGTGAGACCCTCCTGATGGGATCCTGCTTTGCGGGCCATATGGGGGGTAAATTATCCTACTACCGGTTCAGGAATACCCTTAACCCCTTCGGGACCCTTTTTCACCCCAGGGCGATCTCCATCCTCCTCAAAAGGGCTTTGGAAGGGCGCCATTTTACCCGGGAGGATTGCTTTTACCATATGGAGCGTTGGCATTCCCATGAGGTGCACTCAGACCTGAGCCACCCGGATCCGGAGGAGTTGGTGAGGACTCTCAACCGTGAACTGGAGACGACCAGGGACCTGCTTAAAAATATATCGCACCTCGTGATCACCCTTGGTACTGCCTGGGGGTATGTGCGAAAGGAAACCGGGATGTGGGTGGCGAACTGCCATAAAGTGCCCCAAAAGGAATTTGACAAGGTGCTCTCCTCTCCGGAAGAGACCCGTAGAGATCTGGGCAACACCTTGGAAAGGATCTATGACGTTAATCCGGAGGTTTCAGTGATCCTGACCGTCTCCCCTGTGAGGCATATCAGGGATGGATTTGTGGAGAACCAAAGGAGTAAGTCGCACCTCCTCACAGCCCTGCATGGGCTCCTGGAAGAATTCAGGGAGCGTGGGGCGAGTTATTTCCCGGCCTATGAATTGATGATGGACGAACTCAGGGACTACAGGTTCTACGAGGCCGATATGCTACACCCTAATTCCCTGGCGGTGGACTATATATGGGAGCGATTTCGCTCTGCCTGTATACTTCCTTCAGAATATCCGATCATGGCCCGCGTGGAGGAAATCCAAAAGGGATTGAACCACAGGCCGTTTCACCCGGATTCCCGGGCGTACGAGACCTTCAGGGCCGGGCTCGAGAAGAAGATGGCTGACCTGCAGAAGGAGTATCCCTTTATGGCGTTTGAACAGACGTTATGAGGCGACTTTTTCAGCATCCACCAGGCTGATCCCGTCATCGATGAGGTGGCCGAGTTCCGGGTGCTCCTGTTTTACCTCCTGCAGGTGGTTTAGGATCTCCCTCCCAAAGTCCCCATCCTTGTTATTCCTGGCCAGTTCGTAAAGTTCCACGGAAAGCAGCCAGTCTTCAGGATAGTTCTCTTTGAGTTCCTTAAAGACCTTGTTCCTGGAGATGGTGGTATTCATCCCTTCCCTGAATTCACGGATCTGCTGGTAGAGTTGCTGCAGCTTTTTGCGCTCAGGGGATATGACAGGTTTGATCGTCGTGCTGGTTACCTTATGCGTGATCAGGTCGAAGCTCGACAGGTCGGCAGGGCCGTTAAAAGCTGAAACGATCTTATCTCCCACTGCCATGTGATACAGCCCGTAAGAGGGCTCAAACAGGACGGTATCCCCATGGGTGACCGTACAATCTGAAAAGGTGATCAGGATGATCTCTCCCCTCAGGTTGCGGGTACCTGTGATGATCTCTCCTTCCACTTTGATACCTCCTTCGAATTCCAGGGTCTTCCGTTCCCCTTCGTAAATGTTGTAGGCCTTGAGGTCGCGCGGACTCATATCCTCGATGGCGAGGTTGATCCCTTTTAACTTCCCTATGGGCGATCCAAAACCATCGGGGTGGTTCTTTGTGCTGTGGCCCACCAGTTCCTTTTCCCGGTACGCCAGGGCGGTAGGCCCGGTGGTCTGGATGTAGACCGGCAGGTTCTGGTGTTCAATGACCCTGGTAAAGGATCCTGATATCTGCAGTCCCGTGCTCAGTTCCACGGTGCAGAGCTCTTTGGAGGCGATGACCTTTTTCACCCCGTCCAGTCCGCCTTTTCGCAAAGCCATGGTGTTGGCGAATTCTTCCAGGACCTGGCTCAGGTAGGCGAAATCAGGCGTCACGAACAACTGGGGTTGTGGTTTGGTGATGTCGAAGGAAGTGTGAGCAGCCTCAATGGAATAGGGGACTTTCTTTACCTTGTCCGTCATGCACCAGGCGCTTTCCCCTATGGAGGAAAGCAGGCCTGCCCCGTAGATCTTGGGTTGGTCCACAGTCCCGATCAGGCCGTATTCCACGGTCCACCAGTGCAGGTTCCGTATGAGGGCGATCTCACTGGGCTCCCCCATATTGTTCTGGAGTTCCTCTATTTTCTTTTCGGCTTCTGTTATTTCTTCTTCAGGGGTTCCCGGAGCTTCCTTGATGATGGAGAGGTGCCTGACCGCCTCGTACAATTCGTGGTCCTTGGCATTGGAAAGCGCTTTGCAGCCGATCTCGCCAAACCTCCTCAGGTATTCGGCATATTCCGGGTTCGCTATGATGGGGGCATGCCCGGCACCCTCGTGTATGATGTCCGGGGCGGGGGTGTATTCTATGTGTTCCAGCTGGCGGATATCTCCCGCGATCACCAGGACGTTGTACGCCTGGAATTCCATAAAGGCCGAGGGGGGGATAAATCCGTCCACGGCCACCGCAGCCCACCCGATCTCTTTCAGGATCCTGTTCATCCCGTACATGTTGGGGATATGGTCTATAGAGATCCCGGTTTTTGCAAGGCCGTCTACATAAGAACTGTGGGCCACCTTGCTGAGGTAGTCTACATTCTTGCGCATGACGTATCTCCAGACAGCCTGGTCTATAGCGGTATATTCCTCATAATTCTGAGGTTTGATATACTGCTTCAGATGCCTGGGTAATTTATCCAGGATGGGGTTGCTCTGATAGCTCATAAGAGGGGATTTGAGTTACACTCAAAGGTACGAAATCAGCAGGATACAGCCATGGATGACGAACATGTTCACCTGTGCACGACAAATGGCATTAAAACTAAAAAAACCGCCGATTCCGGCGGTTTTTTGTTTCAGCTTGAAGGAGGGGTAGCAGGGGGGTATCGCTCCATGATCTCAGAGACGAATTCCCGAATCTTCGCTTCCTTCTTATCGATATTGCTTATGTTGCTCAACGTTCCAACGCCCCGACCCTGCCAGATGAGTTCCTTGGTTTTGGTGTCTATCAGGTCGATATAGAGTGACCCTTCGGTTCGGGTACTCACGTTGTTACCCCATCCGGGTCCGCCCCACATCCAGGGGTTCCAGAAACCCCAGCCGGGACCCCAGCCCCAGCCCCAACCCCAGCCCCAGCCGGCGTTGTTGTAAACATCCACGCGTTCGCGTTCTTTGGTGAAAATACTGACCATCAGATCAGGCCTTTCGGACTTCACAAAACCCTTATTGGCCATTTCTGTCTCGATGGCTCTCAGGATCCTTTTCTTGTCCAGGTCAGAGATCTGTGCCTTGTCTATCCCGGTTTTGTAAAACGCATAGGTCTTGTACGAGTTAAAATCTGCATTCCTGTCGTAATCTGTGACCACTCGTACAGAAACGCATGAACTTGCCAGCATCAGCAAGGCAAGCGGCAGAAATAATAAAATCTTCTTTTTCATAAGTATAGTATTTTAGGGGTGAGGATCAATAAAAAACGCTCAAATATCGTGCCGAATCCCCCTGTTCATCGTCTTTTGCCCCGGGGGTCATAACCATAGGGGCAATGCCTGCAGTTGCTTTCACAACAATAGCCCCTTTTCAGGAGATACTGTTCGGTAAACACTTTAAAACCGTCATCAGAAAGGTAATAGTCACCTTCTTCCAGGGGTATGATCTTTTTCACGCCAAAAACTTGGTTCAACCTCTTACAAAATTACAGGTTTTCATGTTAATAAGCCACTACCGGTTCTCCCTGAGGTCCGTTTGGTTGGTATGCCCCGATGGGATTCGATCTCACCCATTTTTGTGGGTAATTCGTCGGGACTTAGGCCTGAATTGTAAGAAAACGCCTTATTTTTATCCTAAGGACAAAAGTACTCATGGTCATTATCAGCAAATACTTTTTTTACAGGAATTACGTGGGTCTGTCGCTTTGGCCATTCATCATTCTCAGGACCCCGGAGCTAAGCAAGGACAGGGTGCTGATCAATCACGAACGCATACACCTTCGGCAGCAGGAAGAATTGCTTA
>JBFKPJ010000060.1:0-14538 GCA_041628355.1 Muriicola sp.
ATATCCCCCTGAGCAGGTGTATGATCCCACCCATCTGTGATCCGGAATGCCAGATCCCCTCCAGGCGATGCCCCCTTGTCCTGACGATCAGCGGTGCTTTCTGTTTTCCAACAGATCGGTAAAGCAGCGTCGCAAGGTCGTCGCTTAAGGTCTGCAGGGCGTACATGAGATAATCCAGGTACTGGATCTCTGCAATGGGGCGCAGTCCTCTCAGGGCCAGGCCAATGCCCTGACCAACGATGGTGGCTTCCCGGATCCCTGTATCGGAGATCCTGATCTCCCCGTATTTTTTCTGGAGCCCTTCGAGCCCCTGATTCACATCCCCTATAGCCCCGCTATCCTCCCCGAAGATCATCAATTCGGGATACTTTGAAAAAAGAGCATCAAAATTATCGCGCAGGATGATACGGCCATCTACCTGTTCCGGTTCTTCCCCGTATACAGGCCGGACCTCCTCAATATTGGTGGCCTTGCCGGGTAATTCACTGTAAAGGTGAGAACTGAAATGAGGCTGGGTCCTTTTGATAAACCCTGAGATCCAGTCTTCCAGGGCCTTTTTCTGGGCAGTATCCTCTCCGAGCACATACCTCAATGCCTTTCTGGCATGGGAGGCCAGGTCTTTTTTAAGGGGTTCTTCCACGGCGATCAGATCGTTCTTGATCTTAGTGATGAAAGCCTTGTTCGGGCTGCTCTGAGCTAGGGCATCCAAAAGTCCAACAGCCACTTTCTTGTCCTCACGGTGCGGATTGAGAAACTCGTTCCAGGCGTCCTTCTTCGCCATCCGGATCTCGGTCTTGATCTTTTTTTCGATGGATTTAAGATCTTCTTCCGATGCGATACGGTTTGAGAGTATCCACTCCCTGAACCTTTTGTTGCAATCGTTTTCCTTTTCCCAGGCCAGACGTTCTTCGCTCTTATACCGTTCGTGCGAACCTGAAGTACTGTGGCCCTGGGGCTGGGTGAGTTCCGTTACGTGTATGATGACAGGAACGTGTTCTTCCCTGGCAATATCGGATGCATTCTCGTAGGTGTGGATCAGGGCGGTATAATCCCATCCTTTTACCCTGAGGATCTCGTACCCGGGTTCCTCCTCGTTTCGCTGGAAACCGGAAAGGATGGTCGAGATATCTTCTTTGGTGGTCTGGTATTTTGCGGGTACGGAGATCCCGTACTCATCGTCCCAGATACTCACCACCATGGGTACCTGCAGAACGCCTGCTGCATTTATGGTCTCAAAGAAATGTCCTTCGCTTGTGCTCGCGTTGCCTATGGTCCCCCAGGCAACTTCATTGCCATTGTCCGTGAACTTCTCAGCCTTGAGTCCTTTTTCATTCCTGTATACCTTGGAGGCCAGGGCGAGTCCGAGCAAGCGGGGCATTTGCCCGGCAGTCGGGGAGATGTCCGGGCTGCTGTTCTTCTGTTTGGTGAGGTCTTTCCAGGATCCGTCTTCCTGCAGGCTATAGGTCCCAAAATGACCTCCCATTTGCCTTCCGGCACTCATAGGTTCCTTTTTGAGATCCGTGGTGGCATACAGGCCGTGAAAAAAGTCCTTGGGTGTCAAAAGCCCCAGTGCCATCATAAAGGTCTGGTCCCGGTAGTAGCCGCTTCTGAAATCCCCATTTTTAAAGGCCCGGGCCATTGCCAATTGCGGCAATTCCTTCCCATCCCCGAAAATCCCGAATTTCGCTTTCCCCGTAAGGACTTCCCGCCTTCCCAGGAGGCTGCATTCCCGACTCATAACAGCGATCTCGTAGTCCTTCAAGATCTGCTTCCGAAATTCATCGAAGGAAATATCCTCGCTGGTTTGAAGCTTCGGGTCCATGGATTAAAATTTTGACGAAAATATCAAAAAGAAGGGTTTTTTGCAAGGAGTATTCATCGAATATCATTAACAATATGTCAATAAAATACAAACAAAAAACTGATTTTTAAAAAGAAGATAATTTATACGGCCTTAAATTATGAAATTGATAATATTTAAAACCACTTCCGGGTAAATAACCCTATCAATGTCCTGGGGCTGAGGGTGACCAGGAACCGAATTTTTTGATCGTAATTCGGCTGGGCGATCTCCCATCCGTTGTTGGAATGGAGAGGGAAGTACAATTCAAAATAATCCGTGACCAGGTTGAGCCGGATCCCTGAATCGTAAACAAATCTCGGATCCGTTCCCCTGTCCCGGACAAATCCGACATCTCCGTACAGTTCTACCCACCGCCACAGGTTGAAACTCGCATTCGTCGTAACGATCCAGTCGTCCGCGAAGGGATTCTCCAGCTGGGATTTGAACCCGCCTTCCGCAATGATGATCTGCTGACTCGTGATGCCCGTTTCCTCGGAACGCCCCAGATAGTTGTAGTCGAACAAATAGTCGGTCGGCCTGTCCAGGGCAAAACTAAAGAAATCGGAATTGGTCTCATTCCTGAAAAACTTTCCTGCAAAGAACCTGAGGTTCACCTGGGTATTGTTATCGAACAGCTTCCGGTATTCGAAATTGAAAGCCAGTTTGGAAAAGTCGGCTGCATACTGCCCATCCACAAACCAAGAAAAGAAGTCGATTATGCCATTGTTATAGTGGTTGTACCTCACGTTAAAGACCCCATAGTCCGGATCGGTTTCGATGACCAGAGAAGGATCGATATCCCTGATCACGTTGACATAACGGAAGACGAGCGACCTGCGTTCGTTGGAGATCAGGTCGTCTGGCCGCCATCCCAGTCCAAAGGCCGGGGTGATCGTACTGTACCGGGAATTGGTCTGGAAGTGGAAACTGGAGGCATTGAGGCTGAAGTTCATCACGTACAGCCCGCTTTTTTGGAGGTATTTGCGGTAATTGAACCCGGCATTGCCGACAAGGGATCGTTCCTTGAGCGCCAGGGAGGGAGCAATGTTAAAGGTAAAGGGCCGTTCCAGGAGTGTCTTATTGGAAAACCTAAGCCCCGGAGATACCCCGTCATATACGTTAAAACCCGCCACCGGCATATAGAATAACTGGTTGTAATAGGGGTTTTCCGCGTCCTTTAGAAACTGAAGTTTCAGTTTCTTATTGCTGGAGAAAAAACCGCTGAGGGATTTCCAGTTGTCCCTTTGGTTGAACTCCGGTATTTTCTGGTCGTAATTGAGCACCAGCCTGTCTTCCTCCAAATTGGGTATCTGCACCGTATCGATCTCGGTGATATCCGAAAACCAGTAACTGGAGATCACCTGGTCATTCTTCAAACCGAAAAGTGAGATCGGTACATTGGTACCGCTTTTGTTCTTAAGTACCACTTCAAGGCTGTCCTCCTCTTTTGTGACCGACTTGATCTTGAAGTCGATCCGTTTGTCTGTTTCCACATAGGTGTCGAAGAACCAGCTGACATCCCGGGAGGCATTGGTTTCAATGATCTGCCTGAAATCACCTGGACTTACCGGTTGAAGTTTATAAGTGTCATAGAACTCTTTGATGCTTTTATTGACCTCTTCCTTTCCGGTATAGGCTGCCAGGTACGCCAGGCCCAGTCCTGCCTTATAGGTGTTTGCGATCTTCTGATTGAACTTGATCAGGGAATCATTTGAGGTGGTGAGCCCCTGGTCCAGGTTCTTTCTGGCTGTTAGCATGTACAGAAAGGGATACTGGTCATTGAAGGACATCTGGGCCAGGGTAAATGTGCTGACAGGCCATATGGAAGAGAGTTTACCCAACAGCTTTTGATCCGGGTAATAGGTTTCCACATAATTGATCATCAGGTAATTGACGATGGCGTCGGTGACCCATTGCTCTTTCCTGGGGTCGAGGAAGAGGGTTTCCCGCAGGTGACTCAGAATGGCCGTCTTCAAAAATTTCATCTCGAACTGGAATTGTTCCTCGTAGGGCCTGATGAAGGAAGGCAGCTGGTTGAGCCCGTACAGTGGGTTCTTGTTGAAATCCGTTTCACTGACCAGGAGTTGTTCGTAGGGGAACTCTCCCAGGTTCTCGTGTATAAACTGGGTGATGCGATTGATGGAGATGCCCTGGGAGATCTCGTCGTATTTGGGGGATCGGATATCCGTGACCACAATCAGATAAGGGGTCACATGTTTGATGAACTTGCGGGAAGAATTCATGATGACGTCACCGCTTTTCCGATCCACGCCTTTGAGGGTAGCTACTTGCTTGGAAGGATAGGAGGTGATATTCACCTCATTAAAGTTGGTTCCCAGGAACAGGTTTTCCGGGAAGGTGAGCTGGATCGTGGTATTGGTGATCCCCGTGTAGAGGTCCTCCAGGTTCTTGTTGGAATACAGATGCCAGGTGCCGTCGTACACTGCGGGAGTGAGGTACCAGTCTTTCAAATAATAACCTCCTCTGGGATCATATCCGTAGGGAGTGTATTTGTTGGGAGGAAGGATGATCGTATAGGTGAAATACATTTTGGTGGAAGCCCCGGGAGGTAAAGGCCGGTTCAGTTGTATTTCGAGCAGGTCTCTTTTTCCGGTACGCTTCCAGTTCAGATTCCTGAACTCAAAATCAGACATGCTAAAGATACGCGTGGAGCCCCTTTCTTCCTCCTTGGCAAGGTGCAGGCTTTTTTTGAAATCTTCCGCAAAACGTTTGGCCAGGGCTGTCTTTTTGCTCGAATAGGAATGGGCCCAGTCATTGAAATACAGGACGTTCAGAGTATCCCGGGAATCATTCTGATAGGTGAATTCCTGCTGGATTTCGATCTCCTTGGTCTCAGGGTCCAGTTCGGCCTTGAGTAAATTGATGTGTTGGCAGGATATTCTTCCTGTCCCGGTTAAAAAGAACAGGCAAAGACAAACAAGAGATGTGTGATGCTGCCTAAGCCTCATAAGCCTTTTAAAAATTGGGACTAAGGGTATGTCCTTTATAGAATGCGTCTATGATATCCACGACCTCTTCAGCTGAATCCGCGATCTTGACAAGGTTCAGGTCTTCCGGACTGATGTTCTTGGCCTCCAGCACCGTGTTGCTGATCCAATCCATTAATCCTGACCAGAAACCGGATCCCACCAGGATGATGGGGAATTTACCGATCTTATTGGTCTGTATCAATGTAATCGCTTCGAAGAGCTCATCGAGTGTCCCAAATCCGCCCGGCATAACAACAAATCCCTGGGAATATTTGACGAACATCACCTTTCGTACGAAAAAGTAGTCGAAATCCAGGCTTTTGTCACTGTCGATATACGGATTGTCATGCTGCTCAAAAGGGAGCTCGATATTGAGACCTACAGAAGTGCCACCAGCCAGGTGTGCCCCTTTGTTTCCAGCCTCCATGATACCAGGACCCCCACCTGTGATGATCCCGTAACCTGCTTCTGCTACTTTTTTGGCAATCTGGACGGCGAGCTCGTAATAAACATCCCCGGGCTTGGTCCGGGCAGACCCAAAGATGGTTACACAGGGTCCGATAGCGCTCATTTTCTCAAAACCATTCACGAATTCCCCCATGATCTTGAAGATCGCCCAGGAGTCGTTGGTCTTGATCTCGTTCCAGCCTTTGTGGTGTTTTTCCTTTCTCATACCTCTATGCCTTAAAACGCGTAATGCGGCTATACATTATAAATGTCGTAAAACTATTTTCAATGGCTCAGTGCCGGGTCCAATTCTTTCCTGAGGAAATGGGCCGTGTAGCTCTTTTCATCGGCGGCTACCTCTTCGGGGGTTCCCTCTGCGACGATCATCCCGCCTCCACGTCCGCCTTCGTAGCCTATGTCTATGATATGGTCTACCATTTTGATCACATCCATATTGTGCTCGATGATCAGGATGGTATTTCCTTTGTCTACCAATCGGTTCAACACCTCCATAAGTACACGGATATCCTCAAAGTGCAGACCGGTGGTGGGTTCGTCCAGGATATAAAATGTATTTCCCGTATCGCGTTTAGACAGTTCCGTGGCCAGCTTTACCCGCTGAGCTTCACCTCCTGAAAGGGTCGTGGACTGCTGCCCCAGGGAAATATATCCCAGGCCCACATCCTGAATGGTCTTGAGTTTTCTGTGGATCTTCGGGATGTTTTCAAAGAATTCGACCGCCTCATCAATGGTCATGTCCAGCACATCGGCTATGGATTTTCCCTTGTACCGTATCTCCAGGGTTTCCCGGTTGAACCGTTTTCCGTAACAGGTCTCACACTCCACGTACACATCCGGGAGGAAATTCATTTCGATCACCCGGAGCCCGCCCCCCTGGCATGTTTCGCATCTACCTCCTTTGACATTGAAACTGAACCGGCCCGGTTTGTATCCGCGTATGGCCGCTTCCGGTGTTTTTGTAAACAGGGACCTGATCTCACTGAATACGCCTGTGTACGTGGCCGGGTTGGACCTCGGTGTCCTTCCTATGGGCGATTGGTTGATGTCGATGACCTTGTCTATGTGCTGCAGTCCACTGATCTTCCTGTAGGGCATAGGTTTTTTCACCCCATTGAAATAGTGCGCATTCATGATCGGGTACAGGGTCTCATTGACCAGGGTGGATTTTCCGCTACCGGATACCCCGGTAACCCCGATCATTTTTCCGAGTGGGAAACGGGCCGTGATATCCCTGAGGTTATTTCCCGAACATCCCTCCAGAACCAAGTATTTTCCATTCCCCTCTCGCCTTTTCTTTGGGATGGGTATTTCCCTCTTTCCCGTCAGGTAGTCTGCCGTGAGCGTGTCGTGAAATTTCAGCTCGGCAGGCGTGCCTTCAGAAATGATCTCCCCACCGTGCTTGCCTGCCCGCGGACCAATATCGATAAGGTGATCAGCACTTTCGATCATATCCTTGTCGTGCTCCACCACGATGATGGAGTTACCTATATCCCTTAGGGCAAGCAAGGACCTTATGAGTCTTCCGTTGTCCCTCTGATGCAGCCCTATACTGGGCTCATCGAGGATATACAACACCCCGACGAGCTGGGATCCTATCTGGGTGGCGAGGCGGATCCTCTGGGCTTCCCCCCCGGAGAGGGACTTGGAGCTCCGGTTCAGGGAGAGGTAATCCAGGCCTACGTCCAGGAGAAATTGTACCCGGCTCCTGATCTCCTTGATGATATCCTCTGCGATTATCTTCTGGTTGCCCGACAGGGATTTTTCCAGGCCCTCAAAAAAGGCAGACAACTCGGCTATATCCATGGCTGAGAGTTCCGCTATGTTCTTTCCTCCGATCCTGAAATTGAGGGATGCCTGCTTGAGTCGGGTACCCGAACATTCCGGACAGCGGACCTTGTCCATATAGTCCTTGGCCCATCTTTTTATGGATGCAGAATCGGAACTGTTGAACTGATTCTTGATGAAGTGGGCAATACCTTCGTAGTCTATGGTGTAGTCCCTGCTCACGCCCAGCGACTTGGAATCTATGACGAATCGTTCTTCCCCTCCATACAGGATCACCTCCATGGCTTCAGCAGGGATCTTGGATATGGGATCCGTGAGTTCGAACTCATAGCGTTTGGCGATTGTCTCCAGCTGCTTGAATGCCCAGGATTTCTTGTATTCCCCCAGGGGGGCTATCCCGCCGGCAGCGATGGACAGTTTCCTGTCCGGGAAAATCTTCTTTTCATTGATTTCATAGGTGTGTCCCAGGCCATTGCACTCCTCGCACATCCCCTTGGGGGAATTGAAGGAGAAGGTATTGGGTTCCGGGGTAGGGTAGGAGATCCCGGTTGAGGGGCACATAAGGTCCCGACTGAAGTACCTGGGTTCGTCCTCCCCTTCGGCCAGGACCATCAGGGTGTCATTCCCGCTGTACATGGCGGTATTGATCGATTCCGAGAGCCGTTTTTCAAGTTCAGGCTCCGCTGTGACAGCCAGGCGGTCCACCACGATCTCGATATCATGGGTCTTGTAACGGTCGACCTTCATACCCTTGCGCAGATCCTGTAATTCCCCGTCCACCCTTACTTTGACGAAACCTTGCTTGGCGATCTGCTCAAAGAGTTCCCGGTAATGTCCCTTTCTGGATTTTACCACGGGGGCCAGGATATTGATTCGCTTGCCGGAGAAAGAGGAAAGGATAAGTTCCCGTATCTGCTCATCGGAATAGCTCACCATCTTTTCCCCTGTCTTGTAGCTGTACGCATCCGCGGCCCGGGCAAAGAGCAGCCTGAGGAAATCGTAAACCTCTGTAATGGTACCCACTGTGGATCTCGGGGATTTTGAGGTCGTCTTCTGTTCGATGGCGATCACGGGCGACAGGCCATCGATCTTATCCACGTCAGGTCTTTCGAGTCCACCCAGGAATTGCCTTGCATAGGCCGAAAAGGTCTCGATATAACGTCTTTGGCCTTCCGCATAGATCGTATCAAATGCCAAAGAGGACTTGCCACTGCCGGAAAGACCGGTGATCACTACCAGTTTTTCCCGGGGTATGCTTACGTCAATATCTTTCAGATTGTGAACACGCGCACCTTTAACCTCTATGTGTTCTTCAAATTTTGTCATGCAGAGAAGCAAAGTGGCAAAGGTACTCTTTTGATTCTTAAAAAGGAAGTGAGGTCAACCCCCATCGTGTTAATACAGCTATAAATTTAGAGCCAGGACCAGAGTAAAAAACCATGATCAGAATGTCCCCGGAATAAAGTTCTTATTTCCTTAAAAAGTTATGCAACGGCACCTGTAAAGTTGCTTTCACCTTCTTTGTGGAAGAATGGGAATTCTGTTGTCTCTGCAGGAGAGGGAAGAGTGTATCCCTCTTTCAGGTACTCAGACCTGAAGGGGATTAGAGCTACCGCACCATTTTGATGGTGAAGTCCGTATTTCCGTCTGATATCAAATACGTACCAATCACTCTTTCGGTACAACATTCTCAGGCGTTTTGAGATCAGGGGAAGGATGTCGTGCTTAGGCCTGATAAAATTTACGGGGGTGGTTTCAAATCTCTGTTGTGCTAACAGGCGACGTTCGGTATGATCCTTTTCTCTTTCCACTTCGCTGGCCAGCCTGAACAGAGGGAGGAATTCCGGATTGTACATGATATCCTTTCCGCTTGCCCGGTTCTTCCTCCACACCCGGAAGAAATCCATTAAAGTACCTTCCAGGTTGCTTTGGTTGCTCATAAAGGCAAAATACAAGGTTTTTAAAGCACTGTACTTTTCCGTTCTCAGTCGATCCCACAAAACCCGGGCATGGCTCATACGCGTCTCGATGTAATCAGGCTGTGGAAAAAGGGAATCCTGCGGCCTCTCCGTTTCCCTGAGTGTCAGGACTTGCAGCCCGTTGTATTCGATATCGTACAAGACTGTGAGAAAGCCATTGAATGTCCCGTCGTAATAATAAGTTGCCGCTCCGGATTCCTTCTTCTTTGTCATGGGTTAAAGATTACCTGGTTTGTAATAAATCCAAATATATGGATATATTCCAAAATATGGAAATAATCCAAATATATTTTTGGAAATATTCCAATTTGTATATCTTTGGAATAAGTAGGTTATGTGGAGGCCAAAAAACAAAGCAATATGGAAAATGAGATCACCATTAAGAGGTTTACCGATCTGAGACGGGAATTGGGATATACCCAGGCAGAATTTGCAGCGCTGCTGGGGGTCTCCAATACAACAGCGGATATCGAAAGGGGGAGGACCAGGCTTTCCGGAAAGGTGGTCGCCACCCTTCTGAAAGAATTCAAGGTGAATCCATTATGGCTCTTTGGGGAAAGCGAACAACAATATATTGAGGCATCCAACACCAGCGTGATCCCCAAAGTGGTCACCGTGGATACCTCGGACCAGGAGAATATGGTCCTGGTCAACGCCAAAGCGGCAGCCGGATATCCTCAGAACATACACGACACGAGCTGGTATCGTCAGTTGCCGGCCTTTGACCTGCCCATACCCGAGTTCCGCAATGCGACCTACAGGGGATTCCAGGTGGAAGGGGACAGCATGCTCCCGAACCTAAAACCCGGGGATTGGGTGCTGGCCCGGGCCGTCGAGGACATCAATGAAATCAACCCCAATAAGATCTATGTGATCGTACTCCATGATTCCGTTATGGTAAAGAAGATAGAACGCCCACCAAATTCCAGGAAGATCCTCCTGATCTCCCTGAATGAATCCTATCCTCCCTATGAAATAGAGACCTATCAGATCCAGGAGTTATGGCAGGTGAGCAGCAAGATCACCTTTGGGGTGGATGCGACCACGGAGAGTGGCCTGCTCCGCCAGCTCCAGCAGTCCATGGAGGACCTGAAAAAACAATTGAAAGCCTGATTTACCTCGAAGCGGTAACCTCCCCTAAGTCCAGTTTAATGGGCCCGATCTTATGATACCGGGGAAGCCACACTCCCGTTTCGGTCTCCTGCCATCCTTCCCATGTGGCGGAAAGGCCCTTCAGGGGAAGGATCTCTACCCACATCCGGTACTTAACAGGAAATTTTTCCTCATTCAGTTCCCACAGATACGAGTCCCCCGGGGTATCTCCTCCCCGGGTATAAGTTACCAGCAATCCATTTGTGCCGTCAGGTAATTTCACAAGTCGGCGTTCCGTTCCCTCATCAAATATTTTGAACGGGGCCACCAGCCAGAAGGAGTCGTTGTTGAAATTCGAAATGGCTTCCTTTGTGACCTCCCTCAGGCGTTCTCCTTCCAAAAACTTTCCACCTTCTTTGATCTCGCTTTCTTCAGGGGAGACCAGGTCTATCTTTCCTAAATAATTTCCCCAGCTCATCTCCACCTTTCCCATGTCCTTATCCCAGCGATAGGTATTTCTCCCGCCCCGGTAAGTCCAGGTGAGGTAGCGGGTTTCCCGATACCCCTCCATGTTGAGGGCTTTGAGCATGTCCCTTGCAAGGAGATCGGCCTGGTCCGGGGAACTTCCGGCAGGAACGGGGTCATTGAAATAAATGAAGTAGCTCCCACCAAATATAATGACCAGGAAGGCCAGTACACCTGCCATTCTTTTGATCCATTTCTTCACCGTGAAATCCTTTCTTTGATCAGGTCTGAATTCAATATCCTACGGCCTTGTCGTCCCCCCGGGGATCGGCTCCCCCCTCCAGCCTGCCGTCAGGCAGTACGCGTATGGCATCCACCTTACCGATCACGGGAGTGCGTTCCTCGTTGATCTCATAGCCTTTAGACCTGAGAAACTCCTTGGTCTTCTCCGGAAAGCCTTCCGGTTCAAATATGATATTATCGGGCAACCACTGGTGGTGGAACCTCGGCGCCTCTACCGATTGCTGCATGCTCAGGTTGAACTCGTAGGCATTGAGGATGGTTTGTGCCACGGCCGTGATGATGGTGGAACCCCCGGGAGTTCCCACCACCAGCCACAAGGCCCCGTCCTTTTCAACTATGGTAGGGGTCATGCTGCTCAGCATTCTTTTCCCGGGCGCAATGCTGTTTGCCTCGGCCCCGATCAGGCCGAACATGTTGGGCACCCCGGGTTTGGAACTGAAATCGTCCATTTCGTTGTTCAGGAAAAAGCCCAGTTCATCGCAATAGAGCTTGGAGCCATAGGCCCCGTTCAGCGTGGTCGTCACAGAGACCGCATTCCCCATGGCATCCACGATAGAGTAGTGGGTGGTCTCGGCACTTTCCAGGATCTCGACCGTCCCGTGGGAAACCGACTCCGATTTGGTCGCCTGTTTAAAAGAAAAATCTTTCATCCGCTCCCGGAGATAGCTCTCCTTCAGGAGGAAATCCAGCGGTATCTCCACAAAATCCGGATCCCCCAGGTAAAAATTACGGTCGGCATAAGCCCGCCTGAAGGCTTCGGTGAGCAGTTGGATTGCCTCTCCGGAATTCTGTTCGTAATCTCCGATGTCATAAGGCTCGATCATCTTGAAGATCTGGTTGATGGTAACGCCTCCACTGCTGGGCGGACTCATACTGATGATCCTCAGGTCCTTGTAGTTGAAGATCACGGGTTGCCTCCACACGGCCTCATAGGAAGCGAGGTCTTCTTCTGTTATAAAACCTCCCTTTTCCTGAATAAAGGCGGCCAGTTTTCTGGCGGTCTCCCCCTTGTAGAATTCATCTCTCCCGTTTTTCCGTATCCTTCTCAGGGTATTGGCAAGGCTGGGATATTTCAGGGTGTCCCCTTTTTGGCAACGTGTGTAAAACAAGGTTTGCTCCCCGCTGGTTTCAATGATCTGGTCACGGTACCTTTCCAGCCGGTCTGCCTGTTTTTCAGTCACGACCACCCCTTTTTCCGCCAGGGCGATCACAGGATCCAGGATGCGGTCCATAGGAAGGCTCCCGAATTTTTTATGGACCTCAAATACCCCGGCGATGGTCCCGGGAACTCCTACAGCGGTCGCTCCTTGAGTGCTCATGCCTGGAATGACATTCCCAAGGGAATCCAAATACATGTCCTCCGTAGCTGAAAGTGGCGCTTTTTCCCTGTAGTCCAGTGCACCCGTATCCCCATCGTTTTTTCGATATACCATAAAACCGCCTCCCCCCAGATTTCCAGCATAGGGGTAGGCCACGGCCAGGGCAAGTTCGGTCGCGACCATGGCATCGAATGCATTGCCCCCATCCTTTAAAACGGCAGCACCGATGGCAGAGGCTTCCTCCCGGGCCGAGACCACCATGGCTTGTTCAGTGACAAGTCCCGTTGGATTCGCCGGTGCCCTCCGGCATTGGATCCCGGTGATCAGGAACAGGGAGAGGAACAGATACAGGAGCGCTCTGTGGCCCATGAGCCTTTTATGGTCGTGGAGGTTTCTCATCAAAAGGAAGTATTTGTCAAGAGGTTATATTTTTCCCTGGAAAAGATAATTAAATCTGTAAAGAAGAGAGAAAACTCCTCCCCGAAAAGATCGTAGTGCTTCAGGAGGTCGTCTTTCGCCCTGTCCATATTGCTTTTTCTTCCGGTCCTTCTGTACAACCCGTTGAGCACCCGGTCAATCCCTTCGACGGAGGCGTAGTTCACGAGCCAGTTGTCCCTGATCATATAGGGTAGAAGGTGTTTGGTGGGTTCTGGCAGGATATCGTAATGACCTTTGAGCAGGGTGTAAAAGTTCTCTGCAAATTCCCCCAAAGTTTCTTCGGAATACCTCGGCCAATGGGCTGCGAGGAAGTGGTCATAAAACACATCCACGATCACCCTGCTGTAGTGGCTGTGATTTTTGTGCAGCCTCTTGCTGCTTTGTCTGTAAACTGGATGGGCGTCTGTATAAGTGTCGATCTCACGGTGAAGCTGGATTCCCTGTTGCACTTTCTCCGGCAGGTGTTTGTATCGATTTCCCAGGATGCTGTCTGCGATAAAGTTTCCAATGCTGACCTCCTCATCGCCAAAGGACAAATAAATATGTGCGAGAAAATTCATTGTCCGAATTTACAAAGAAGGAGAAAGGAAACCCGCCCAGACCTTTATATTTGCAAAAACTTTTTGAAAGATATGACCTTGATCAAATCTATCTCCGGTATTCGGGGGACCATAGGAGGAAAGACAGGAGAAAATCTCACCCCACTGGATTCAGTGAAATTTGCGGCAGCTTACGGAGCGTTCCTGCTCCATCAGCACCCCAAAAAACATCTGAAGGTAGTCATCGGCCGGGATGCCCGTATCTCGGGGGAAATGATACAGAACCTGGTGGCCTCCACCCTGGTCGGTATGGGGATAGATGTGATCGACCTGGGGCTGTCCACGACCCCGACAGTTGAGATCGCCGTACCCCTGGAGAAGGCAGACGGAGGGATCATCCTGACGGCGAGTCACAATCCCAAGCAATGGAACGCCCTGAAGCTGTTGAATGCAAAAGGCGAATTTTTAAATGCGGCAGAAGGGGAGACCATCCTTGCCCTGGCAGAAAATGAGGATTTTTCATTCGCCACTGTGGATGAACTGGGCAGTGTGTCATCCAACGACTCCTATTTCGATATCCATATAGACGAGGTTCTCGACCTGCCCCTGGTAGACAGGGATACCATAGCCAGTGCCGGCTTCAAGGTAGTTGTGGATGGGGTGAACTCCTCCGGAGGGATCGCCATCCCCAAGCTCCTCAAGGAACTCGGGGTAGAGGTTGTAGAACTCTACTGCGAGCCCAACGGGCATTTTCCCCATAACCCGGAACCCCTCAAAGAACACCTGAAGGATATCTGTGAGCTGGTCGTAAGGGAAAAGGCAGACCTCGGCATCGTGGTTGACCCCGATGTGGACCGACTGGCATTCATAGCCGAGGACGGAGAGATGTTCGGGGAGGAATATACACTGGTGGCCTGTGCCGATTACGTCCTTGGGAAAACACCCGGGAATACCGTCTCCAACCTATCATCTACAAGGGCGTTAAGAGATGTCACCGGGAAGCACGGGGGTACCTATACGGCCGCCGCTGTTGGCGAAGTGAATGTCGTGGCCCAGATGAAGGAGTCCAACGCTATCATAGGGGGAGAAGGTAACGGAGGGATCATCTATCCCGAGAGCCACTACGGGAGGGATGCCCTGGTAGGCACAGCCCTTTTCCTGATGCTGCTGGCAGAGCGCAACATGAAGGTGAGTGATTTGAGGAGGAGTTATCCTTCCTACTTCATGAGCAAGAAAAAAATAGAACTTACCCCGGACATAGACGTCGATGCCATCCTGAAAAAGATGGAAGACAAGTACAGAAAGGAAGAGATCAAC
>JBFKPJ010000061.1:0-14289 GCA_041628355.1 Muriicola sp.
CGAGGGAGATCAACAGGGGGATATTAAAATTGTATTCGATTCCCAGCACACCCGCACCAAAGAGAAAGAGCCCGCCGTCCGGCTCATCGAACCCATCAGGCCATCTGTTAAAATCCACGCTGCCCAGTCCGCCACCTACACCGTAGAACCAGTTGAAATTACCATCCAGGGACTCAACCCACTGATAGGTACCGGTTAGCTTGAAGGCATCGAAATTACGGCTGTCACGCCAGCCCAGGTCTATTTCGACCCGATTCGATCGAGCCACTGATTTCTGATAGGATATTTCCGCCCCAAAGCCATCGCTGTCCCCCAGTCGGAGTCCGAGGGCATGGTCAGAAATTTGCTGGGCGCTCAAGGCGAATGTCGCCGTGAGAAACATAAAAACTGTTAGTTTGAACAACTTCATAGTAAGGAGTTTTAATTGTTAAAATTACTGAATGTAGGATGCATCGGTGTTAAGAATAACTTAATTTTATACCTTCAAAAGCTCGCACTCTTGCCAAAATTTCCCTTCGAAAAATTAGCTTCTACCCTTGATGGATCTCTGCATACCGATATACTTACGAGGAGTTTGTATGCTACGGATGCCTCTGTTTACAGAAAATTGCCTGTGGCTGTGGCCTACCCCAAAAATGAAGAGGATCTCAGGCAGCTCCTTCTCTTTTCAAATGAACATCAGCTGGGGTTGATCCCAAGGACCGCAGGTACTTCCCTGGCCGGACAATGTGTGGGGGAGGGAATGGTGGTGGATGTCTCCCGTCACTTCACTTCTATTCTCCAGCTTGACCTTGAAAAGAAACAGGTGACCCTGCAACCGGGGGTGATCCGGGATGAACTGAATGAATTCCTTAAACCCCATGGCCTCTTCTTTGGCCCCAATACATCCACTTCCAACCGGTGTATGATAGGAGGGATGGTAGGAAACAATTCCAGCGGTACCACCTCTATACAATACGGGGTTACGCGTGACAAGGTGGTAGCCATGAAAACCTTGCTGTCTAATGGGGATGAGGCAGTATTCAAATCGCTTGTATCAGGCGATTTTTATCAAAAGGCCAAGGGTAAAAAACTTGAATCTTCAATTTACATAGAATTACATAATATATTATCCAGCAAGGATATACAAAATAATATAACAGAGCATTTTCCTAAAAAGAGCATCCACCGTAGGAACACGGGTTACGCTGTTGATGCCCTTTTGGAAAGTGAGGTATTCGGCGGCCCCGCTCCCGGCATCAATCTCTGTAAACTCCTGTGTGGCAGTGAAGGCACCCTGGCTATCACTACGGAGGTGACCCTGCAGCTGGATCCGCTACCTCCCCCTCATTCGGCTATGGTGGTCACCCATTATACCACCCTGGAAGATTGCCTTCAGGATGTGGCCCCTGTGATGACACATGACCTCCATACCTGTGAGATGATGGACAGGGTCATCCTGGATTGTACCAGGAACAACAAGACCCAGCAGGCGAATCGGTTTTTTGTGGAAGGAGACCCTGCGGCCCTGCTGATGCTGGAGGTGCGTTCTGAGACAGCAGATGACCTTCAACTAAGACTCAAAAAACTACAAAAGACCATCGCCGCAACGGAAAAGAGCTATTCGAGCCCTGTCCTTTTCGGGGATCAGATCAATTGTGCCCTGGAACTACGCAAGGCCGGACTCGGGCTGCTGGGGAACATGGTTGGAGACCGGAAGGCCGTAGCCTGTATTGAAGACACTGCCGTGGCCCTTGAAGACCTGAAGGATTTTATAGGTGAGTTTACACGGATCATGCAGGAATTTAAGCAGGAAGCTGTCTATTATGCGCATGCCGGAGCAGGGGAACTGCACCTTCGTCCCATCCTGAACCTGAAGAAGGGGGAAGACGTGAAACTTTTCAGGGAGATCACTACACGGGTGGCAGAACTCACCAAAAAATACAGGGGTTCTTTTAGCGGAGAGCACGGAGACGGGATCGTCAGGGCTGAATTCATCCCATTGATGATAGGGGAGGAGAACTACGAAGTCCTGAGAAGGATCAAAAAGGTCTTCGACCCGAATAATATTCTAAACCCCGGGAAGATCGTAGATCCCTATCCCATGGATGAGGCCCTGCGTTATGAGGTAGACAGGAAAGAACCGGAGATCCAAACCCAGCTCGATTTCAGTGACAGTGGCGGTATCCTGAGGGCGGCTGAAAAATGTAACGGCAGTGGAGACTGCAGAAAGTCGGAACAGGCCAAGGGCGCTATGTGCCCCAGCTACCATGCCACCAGGAATGAAAAGGATACGACACGGGGCAGGGCCAATGCACTAAGGGAGTTCCTTACCCACAATCCAAAAGAAAACAAATTTGACGCCCCGGAGCTCAAGGAGGTATTCGACCTGTGTCTGAGCTGCAAGGCCTGTGGGAGCGAGTGTCCGAGCAACGTGGATGTGGCCACCCTGAAATCCGAATTTCTGTATCAATACCAGGAAGAGCACGGGTACAGCTTTCGCAACAAACTCTTTGCTTACAACACCGGGGCTAACCGTTGGGCGGCGAAGTTTCCCCGGCTAAGCAGCCTGTTCCTGCAGGGAAAGTTTTCCGGGGGGCTTATCAAGAAGGTGTCCGGGGTGGCCCGGAAGCGCAGCATTCCAGAGGCCCGAAAATTCAATTTCCAGAAATACCTGGACTCAAAACCTGCACTCGCTTCACCCAATAAAGGAAAGTTGGTGTTGTATATTGACGAATTCACGCAATACCTGGATGTGGAAGTGGGCAGGGACGCCTTAGACCTTCTGCATACGCTGGGATATGAGATCGTTCTCTATTTTGGGGAGAGTGGCCGGACCTTTATTTCCAAAGGCTTCCTGAAACAGGCCAGGGAATTGGCCGTAAAAAACCTGGAGGCCCTGTATCCTTTTACGGCGGAGGGCGTGCCTGTAGTTGGACTCGAACCCTCAGCCATCCTGAGTTTCAGGGATGAATACCACCGTTTCAGGCTGGATCAGGACAAGCTCAAATCCCTTTCCACACAAAGCCTGCTGATAGAAGAGTTCCTGGCACGCGAGGTGGCAAAAGGAAGGATATCCCCCTCGTCCTTTACGGAGGAAGCGAAAAATGTCAAGATACACGGTCATTGCCACCAAAAAGCCCTGTCTGACCAGAAGGTCACCTTTGATATCCTGAATGTACCCAAAAATTACAGGGTCACTATAATCAATTCGGGCTGTTGCGGGATGGCAGGATCCTTTGGGTACGAAGAAGAGCACTATGAGCTCAGCATGAAGATAGGAGGCCTCCGTTTATTCCCTGCCGTTTCCCGTGCAGATCAGGACACCATCATTGCGGCCAATGGTACGAGCTGCCGCCACCAGATCTGGGATGGAACCGGAAGAAAAGCGCTTCACCCTGTAACTGTCCTTGCTTCGGCTTTGTTACATCAACACTCAGGAGGCGCTGTTTAGTATTGCCGGGGAGCCTTCAGAGGCCTTGTCATCTCGAAGCAATTCAGGAACACGGATCTCTTTCAGTTCCTCATCTCCATAGAAGGCCGTTAGCTTGTCGAACTTGAAATTGTATATTTTCCACCTCTTAAAAGAGTATTCCAGCGCGGTCAGATGTTCGGTCCAGTCGCCCGAATTCAGATAAAGGCATTGCCCTTTCCGGGACTCGAAAAACACCTTCCTGGGTTGGTGGCTATAGCCGCAGATGAGGGTGTCATAATTGTTTTGAAGCGCCATGTTCACTGCAGACTGGTCGAACTTGCTCAGGGTTGAATACTCCCTGGCGTTGAGGGAGGCGATCTTTGACCCCCTGGACAGGTCATCTCTTCCTTTGCCGGCTCCCCATCTTTGTTCCAGCCGATGTTTTATCCGCAGGGCCTTATAGCCCAGCGAGCCAAACTTCACGAGCCACCTGGCGAGTGTGGGGGAGGTATCGAACATGCTCCCGTGAAGGATGCAGGTGGTTTTCCCATCCAGGTCGAGCAGCACCCTGTCCTGAAAACGGAGTTCGCCGAACATCCTTCCATTGATCTTAGCCAACAGTTGATCCCGGTCACCGGTGACGTGGTACACCTTAGTCCCTTCAGAGAGCAGGCAGAGGATCTTTTTGACGACCCTGATATGGCTTTGGGGAAATGCGTTATTCCGGCCCTTGACAGATTGAATGATATTGCCGTTCAGCACCAGGATCTTAGGTTTGATGCTGCTGAGGTAGATCAACAGTTCTTCAGCCCTGCTGGCCGGGGAACCCAGGTAGACATCAGAAATGACGACAACTTCGATCTTTCGTTTTTTCAAGGGCAGATCCTTTTCCTGCAAAATTACAGGCATCCGGATCAGGGAATGCTAAGAAAAGGTGAAGCCTGATGCGTCCCAAGGTTAAATTTGATAGCAAAAAGGGCTGTAAAAGTTAAGTGAATATTAAGCGCGGCCTGTTTTGGTTTACGAACTGAATAGGCCTATATTTGGCTTCCAAGGAACGGTACTCAGGGAGATAAAATAATACACGAATCATGGCCGGAAATTCTTTTGGCACCCTTTTTAAGCTCACTACCTTCGGCGAATCCCACGGGGAAGCCATAGGCGGAATCCTGGATGGATGTCCTCCCGGTATCCAACTCGACCTGGATGCCATCCAGCGGGAAATGGAGCGAAGGAAACCGGGGCAATCTGCCATTGTAACCCAGAGAAAGGAATCGGACCAGGTCCGTTTCCTGTCGGGTATCTTTGAAGGAAAGACCACGGGTACGCCTATCGGTTTTACGATCTTCAACAGCAATCAGAAGTCGAAGGACTACGATCACATCAAGGATTCGTACCGCCCGTCTCATGCCGATTACGTATATGACCAGAAATACGGTATTCGGGACTACCGCGGTGGGGGAAGGAGTTCAGCCCGGGAAACCGCCTGTAGGGTGGTGGGAGGCGCCATAGCAAAACAATTCCTTAAAGATCTGAAAATAGATGCTTTTGTATCTCAGGTTGGAAGTATTACTTTAAATAAAGATTATCGACAGCTCGATCTTTCCCAGATCGATTCAAACCCGGTACGCTGCCCGGATCCGGAGGTGGCTGCGGCCATGGAGGACCATATCAAGGAGGTTCGCAAGGAAGGGGATACCATAGGAGGTGTGATCACGGGAGTCATACAAAATGTGCCCGTTGGCTTGGGGGAACCGGTGTTCGAAAAGTTGCACGCGCAGCTGGGCAAGGCCATGCTGTCCATCAATGCGGTGAAGGGATTCGAATACGGCAGCGGATTTGAAGGGGTTGCCATGAAAGGCAGCGAGCACAACGACGCCTTTAACCCGGATGGCTCCACTAAGACAAACCATAGCGGAGGTGTTCAGGGTGGGATCAGCAACGGCATGGACATCTATTTCCGGGTTGCCTTTAAGCCTGTAGCCACGTTGATACAGGCGTACGAGACCATTGACAAGGAAGGGAATACGGTGCAGACCAAAGGAAAAGGCAGGCATGATCCCTGCGTAGTCCCTAGGGCCGTTCCCATCGTGGAGGCTATGGCTGCCCTCGTAATGGCCGACTTTGTGCTGTTGAACCGAAGTCTTAAGGGATAATAAATTAATTTCAGAGGATAGGTGGGTGAAACCTAATATCCTTATCAAAAATAACTTTATGAAGAAACTGGAATTGCACTGGCAGATCTTGATAGGGATGGTCCTGGGGATCATTTTTGGATTCGTAATGACCTATCCCGACTGGGGCAGCCCATTCGTCCAGGACTGGATCAATCCTTTCGGCAGTATCTTCGTCAAACTTCTGAAGCTCATCGCCATTCCATTGATCCTGGCCTCCCTGATCAAGGGGATTTCGGACCTGAAGGATATTTCACAGTTCCGCAATATCGGGGTCAGGACGATCGTCATCTACATGGTCACTACCGTAGTTGCTATCACTATAGGCCTTCTGCTGGTCAATACCCTGAATCCCGGGGATGGGATTTCTGAGGATACAGTCTCGAAACTGACGGAGACCTATGCATCCAACGCCGAGGTGACCTCAAAACTTGAGGAGGCCAACCGGCAGCGGGAAGGAGGGCCACTGCAATTCCTGGAGGATATGGTGCCAGACAATGCCTTTGGTGCCCTGAGTGACAACAGCCTGATGCTGCAGGTGATCTTCTTTACCATCTTCCTTGGGATCTGTATGCTGCTGGTAGGGGAGGAGCGTTCCAAACCCCTTAAGGATTTCTTTGATGCTCTGAACGAAGTGGTCCTTAAAATGGTGGACCTGATCATGCTTACGGCTCCGGTGGCCGTGTTTGCACTGCTTGCTAACGTGGTAGTAACCTCAGGCGATCCTGATCTCCTGCTCGCCTTGTTAAAATACTCGGGTGTAGTCGTACTCGGGCTTTTCCTGATGATCGTTTTCTACAGTATAGTAGTGGGTATGTTTACCCGATATAATCCCTGGACCTTCCTCAGCCGGATCAGTCCTGCCCAACTCCTGGCCTTTTCTACGAGCTCCAGTGCTGCCACCTTGCCTGTGACCATGGAAAGGGTAGAGGAACACATAGGGGTGAACAAGGACATTTCCAGTTTTGTTCTCCCTGTGGGGGCTACTATCAACATGGATGGAACCAGCCTTTACCAGGGGGTTGCGGCCGTGTTTATCTCTCAGGCCCTGGGATTCGACCTTACTTTCTGGGATCAACTGACCATCGTCATGACGGCCTTACTGGCCTCTATCGGCTCTGCTGCAGTACCGGGTGCAGGGATGGTCATGCTGGTGATCGTACTCGAGGCTATCGGGTTCCCGGCTGATAAACTAGCCATCGGACTGGCCCTCATATTTGCGGTCGACCGGCCTCTCGACATGCTCAGGACGGTTGTGAATGTCACCGGAGATGCCACGGTATCCATGATGGTCTCCAAGTCGCTCGGAAGGAAACTGGTACCGTCGGTTCGTGAATGGGATGATCACCTGGATGAGGTGCTACCCAAAAACAAAAAAGGGAACTGATCCCCGGGAGCAGGTGCTTATAAAAATTTATTCTTCAGTTCGGGCGTGGGAACCATACACGCATCCCTTTTGCCAAAGATCCGATACCGGTTCCTGGCGACCAGGTCGTAGACCAGGTCCCTGAGCCCACTCGGCAGCCAGAGAAATATTCCAAAAACAGGCCATAAGCCTGAGAGGGAACGGGCGATCCTGAGGGCAGCTTCTGATTTTACATAATAAGCTACCTGGGGCTCTATGAGGATGATGGAATCTACCTTCGTGGTATCTATCCTCCTCTCTTTTACGAGGCTTTCCCCCACTTTACTCTGTAAAGCTGCAAACCGGAAACGGTCGCGTTTGTCCCTCCTGATCACAAATTGTACGGAGCTGTTGCACAGGTTGCAAACGCCGTCAAACAGGATGATCTTTTTACCTTTCTCAACCATTACTTTTTACTTTCTACCAGTTCCAGCTGGTCTATACTGACATTGGTGGTGAACATCCCATAGTTTACCACGGCCTTGTTCTTTTCCAGGCTGTCGATACTGCCCACAGCCTTCCCATCGAACAACCGAACCCTGTCGCCGACCCTGAATACAGGCCTCGGTTTGGACTTCTCCTTTTCCTCGGCCTTCTTTTTTATCTGCTTCTTTTTTTTCCTGATGGTCTCCACCTCCTTTTCCAACTCCTGGGAAACGACTTTTTGTTTACTTTCCTCCTCCCTGATCTCCTTGGCGGACCTCTTTTTGCGCTTGCTGTTCTCCGTCTCCACCAACCTGAGGAATTCTGAGATCAGCGGGCGCTTCTTCTGGTCCCTGAAATATTTCTCGGCGATCTTGTTGACCTTCTCCCCCAGGTAGATCATCCTTTGGTTGAAATCGTATAACTCCTGGTAATTTTCAAGTTTGGTCTTGATCTTGGCGTTGAGCTTCTCGAGTTTCTCTGCCTCCTCCCTGGCTTTGATCTCCTCTTCCTGCAGGCGGTTACCTGTTTTGGCCATTTTGGTGCGTTCCTTCTGCAATTTTGCGATGGTGGCATCAAAACGTATCTTGCCCCTTTCCACCTTCTTTTTGGCCTTGTTGATCAGGCTGTAAGGGATCCCGTTTTTCTGTGCCACCTCGAAGGTGAATGAACTGCCGGGCTGACCCAGTTCGAGCTGGAAAGTAGGTTGGAGGGTGCTGCTGTCAAACAGCATATTTGCATTGGTCGCGTGCGGCAATTCATTGGCCAGGGCCTTGAGATTGGCATAATGGGTTGTGATCACCCCGTAGGATTCCCTCTCGTAAAAGACCTCAAGGAAAGCCTCTGCCAGGGCGCCTCCGAGTTCCGGATCGCTTCCCGTACCGAACTCATCGATTAGGAAAAGGGTTTCTCCATCACATTTTTTGAGGAACTTCTTCATGTTCTTCAGCCGGTAACTATAAGTGCTCAGGTGATTCTCAATGGACTGGTTGTCGCCTATATCGGTCAGGATGGATTTGAACAGGCAAAGGGAACTCCGCTCGTGTACCGGGATGAGCATCCCGCTTTGCAGCATGAGTTGCAGCAGTCCGATCGTTTTCAGGGTGATGCTCTTCCCCCCGGCATTGGGACCGGAGATCACGATGATCCTGTTATCAGGAAGAAGTTCTATGGTCTGAGGGAACGTGGGTAGCTTATCCCGCTTGTTAGACAGGTACAGGAGGGGATGGTAAGCCTCTCTCAGGATCAATTTCCGCTCCCGGTTGATCTCCGGCATAATGGCCTTGATCTCCGAGGCGTATTTGGCCTTGGCTGCTGTCAGGTCGATATGAGCAAGGAAATCCTGGTATTCCTTTAATTCATTTCTGAAGGGACGGATCTGGGCTGTAAGGGAGTTGAGGATACGCTGTATTTCTTCCTTTTCATCAAACTCAAGGTTGTTAAGAGCCCTGGAATATCTGGATACGGCCTCGGGTTCTATATAGACGATACTCCCCGTCTTGGAGGTTCCGAGTACGGCACCCTTCACCTTCTTTCGGTACATGGCTTTTACGGCCAATACGCGTCTGTTGTCCACGATGGACTCCCTGATCTCGTCTAGGAACTCCGAAGCCTGGTAGGTGTTCAGGGCCGTCCCAAAACTCTGGTTGATCTTCCCCCTGACCAGGCTCATCTCCTGCCTGATCCTGTTGAGCTCCGGGGAGGCGTTGTCCTTGACATTCCCGTATTTGTCGATGATCCCTTCGATCATTTCAGGTATTTCCCCCAAATAATCCACGGTTTCGGTAAAACTGCAGAGCAAAGGGTAGTACTCCCTGAATTTTTTAAAGAATTTCTTGTGTTCCCCTACCGTCAAACACAGATGCCTGATCCTCCTGAACCCGGACAATTCAAGGGTTGTATTCTCCACCCTTAGCAGGTCGAGTTCTGCCTTGATGGAATCGAACCCGTGGTTGGGTATGCGGTTGTTGTTGTCAAATGACGAAAGATATTCCGAGGTTTCTCCCAGCAGCCTCAAGATCTCAGCTTCACTCATCAGGGGCTCCAGGGCAGTGGCTTTCGACTTACCCAAATCCGTATTACAGCGCGCGGAAAGCTGCTTCGTCACGGAGACAAACTCAAGATCCTGTACGCTTTTTTGAAGATAGGTGTCCATATTTCCTGAAACGACGCACAAAGGTAGACAATAGACGCCATTTTACACCAGAAGACGTTTAATCATCGAATCATGACGATCAAAGCACGCCAAAATTTATGCTGACATCCAAAAACGAGGGTTTCACCACTAGATCCGGGAGAAAGGGCAATAAATAAGGGCCTTTGAGAGTTATTTTAGGGCATGTTAAATACGATCCGGCGAGAAAAAAGATAGAATGCGCAAACTGGGCTTACTCTTGATGACCGTAATAGCAGCGGCTTGCAAAAGCACGTACACGGTCACCGTATACAATCTTGAACCTGCATCCGTGGTCCTTTCCAAGGACGTCAAACGTATTGGCATTGTCAATGAAACAGGGAAGAGGGAACTTGCAGGCGATATCGCTTCCTTTGAGGCCCTGGTTGAGGCAACAGATCAGCAACTTGCCCTGGAGGGTACACATGCTGCGCTAGAGGGCCTGATGGCTGAACTTCAAAATGACAGTCGGTTCGACACGGTGATGATCCTACGAAATACATCCTCCCTTTGGAATACTGAGGAAGCCAAAGCAGAAAAAATACCCTGGAATGCTTTAAAGGAACTTTGTCTCAAAAACGAGCTCGACGCGGTTTTTTCCCTGGCCTTTTACCAGACAGATACCAAAATATCAGAACGGAAGTCGTCTATGGAGGAACTCGATATGCTCAGAACCAAAGTGATCATTCCGGCGAGGGAACTGACGCTGGAGACCCTGATAGAAAATGGCTGGCGCATTTATGATCCCTTTGAGAAAAAAGTGCTGGATGAAATTGAGGTCAATGAGCAGGTTGTGACCCAGGCCAAAGGGGAGGACGTTCTGAACGCCCTCAGGGCCATGACGGACCGTGCAGATTCCCTGGTCTCCAGGAGCAGGGGAAGTGGCAGCGCCTATGGCATGCGCCTGAAACCGCATAACAAAGCAGTGGAACGTGAACTCTACATCAAGGGATCGCCCTTACTCGTTCAGGCCAGGTTATCGGTCATGGACAAGGACTGGCTGGAAGCCGCCAGACTGTGGCAAATGGACCTGAATCACGAAAAATCGGCAATCAGGGCTCGGGCAAGCCACAATATGGCCGTACTTTACGAGATCAAGGATGACCTGGACAAGGCCATCGAATGGGCTATTCAGGCAAACTCACACAAAGAGGGAAAAGAACACCTGGAGTATCTCGAGGCCCTGAAAAAATGTGCCTCGCAGCAGGCTGAGGCGGAGAAACAACAGGCTGACATCGCCATGCTCAGGAAATAACCAAGGATCAGGGGATCAATCTTTGGAGATATCTGTCCTGACATCGACCACAGGGATGTTCACGATCTCGAAGGTAGCAGAAGCCAGCTGTACCTTACCACCACTTCCATCGATCGCAATCTTGATCAATTCCTGCAGTCGATTTCTGGTCATCCTCCTTTTCTTATAATCGACGATATACCTCAGGTTGAACTGTATCCAGTTGTCAGTAAGCGTGATAGCCAGGCTGGGATCTACGACGGCATCTTCTATATAGTATTTCTCAACCACGTGTTTCCACTGTTCCACTGATTTTTCGACATATTCGGTCAATACTTCCCTGGCGACATCAATTACCAGTTTCTTGGCCAGTTCCACATCGGATCCGTAGCGTATGGGCAAATTCAATTCATCCCAGATAAAGGGAAAATCCTGGGAATAGTTGTATACAGGGCCTTTAAAAACAAAGGAATTGCTCAGCTTCACGATCCGCCCGCTGTAATTGTCGCTGCTGATCCATTGCCCGATCTCCATCATGGTGGTATACATGCTGTTGATGTCGATCACATCTCCCTTGATGCCGTTGATCTCGATACGGTCGCCGGGCTGGTACACTTTCACAAAGAAAATAAAGAGGGAGCCCGCGATACTGAGGATGAGTTCCTGGAGGGTAATGGTGATCCCCGCTGTAAGCAGGCCGATTGCCAGTGTAAAGTCCTTGATATTTCCCGTGAAATACGAGATGGTCAGGATGATCAGCAGAAAATACCCTATGGTCTCTATGATCTTCTGGGACTTGTAACGGGTGTCTGCATTGGGAAGCCTTTTTTTAAGTGTCCTCCTGGCAAACTGGAGGAGTAAAATAATGAAGATGACCCAAAGCAGGTATTTGAACACCTGGGAAGAGGTGGGGTGCTCGGTCAGCCAGTATTTTATGGACTCCCACGAGATCATTACAAAAAAGTAAGAAATTAGAGTACCCCGGATCTCTGCCCTGAGGCAATCAACCCTATGGGTATCAATAAAATTACGTCAATAATTTTCTTTTATCTAATATAAGCAGACACACTTTGTATTTTTACAGGGTAAAAGAAAGGAAACATGGAGGTCGACATTCACAAAAGCTGGAAACCCCATTTGGAAGAGGAATTCAACAAGCCCTACTTCGCGTCCCTGGCTCATTTTGTACGAGAGGAATACAGAAAACACACCTGTTACCCCAAGGGAAACCGGATCTTTGCCGCTTTTGATCACAGTGCCTTTGAACACACAAAAGTGGTTGTCCTGGGGCAGGATCCTTACCACGGGGAGGGCCAGGCCAATGGACTCTGTTTCTCCGTGAAAGAAGGGATCACCCACCCTCCGTCCCTGGTGAACATCTTTAAAGAGGTAGAACAGGATACGGGAGTTCCTTATCCCAGCAGTGGTAATCTCGAGAGATGGGCAGACCAGGGGATCCTTTTACTCAATGCCATTTTAACGGTGAGGGCAGGGGAGGCCGGAAGCCATCAGAACAAAGGGTGGGAAATATTCACGGATGCCGTGATCCGGATCCTTTCAGAAAACAAAGAGGGCCTTGTGTTCCTGCTATGGGGAGGATATGCCAAAAAGAAGGCGGCCTTGATCGATGGCAAAAAACACCACGTACTCACCTCGGGTCATCCATCACCCCTGAGTGCAAACCGCGGACTTTGGTTCGGGAACCGGCATTTCAGCAAGACGAACGAATTCCTGGACCGGAAAGGGGAGGAACCTATATCCTGGTAAGGACCTTATCCGGACTTATTACCTTGGATATAAGGTTTAAATCAACCAGTGTAGACGTAACAATTTCAATGGTTTTATCGCTTATTTGTTCCTGGGTCCAGCGAGTTAACCCCAGCCATGTGTTCACGTCCTCAAGACGGAGTTGATACCGGTTAGCCAGTGTCCTGTCTATACTGGGGATGCGTTTAAAATCAGAGGTGTATACGTTGATCACTTCCAATATATGCCTGATCAGGCCGGGATTCTCCCTGACAGAATTCCCGGATACTGCGATCACAAAACAGGGCCAGGGCGTGGGACAGTTTCCCAGTCGCCTGAAAGTACCTTTTTCCACCAGGGGCTTGGTGGTGAAATGTTCCCACATAAAGAAGTCTGCATGCCCTTCCTGCAGGGCGGTCACCGCCCCATCCATGGTGTTTACCACTTCAAATGAGAGCTGTGAAGGATCCCATCCTTCCTTTTTGGCCATCACATAGGCCATCAGATGGCTGCCACTGCCAAAGCGACTTATAGAAGCCTTGCCTCCCTCAAGTTCGGCAATGGATGTGAAACGACTCCCCTTGGCCACGTGAATACCCCATAGGAGGGGGGAGTCTACATAACCCTGTGCGATCCTGATATCTCCGCCATCAGCGATATTCTTGATGACCCCCTCAGTGAGGACCACGGCCATATCGACCTCCCCGGAGCGCAGCATGCCACACATTTTCCCGGTACCTTCGGGCACGTCATGCCACTGAAGGTCTATTCCCCTGTCTGCGAAGGCCCCTTCTTCCAGGGCCATATGCCAGGGCAGGTTGAAATGTTCGGGAACTCCCGCAATCCTGATCTTTTTCAAAACGCAATGATTTTATCGAGGGTCCATCGTATCAATCGGTCTACCGTCTTGCCGGAATCTTTGGAGAAGGTCATGGAATCCCGGTTGGCGATGATGGCATTCATGGAGATCGCCCTGTGGCCTAAGAGGGAGGAAAGACCGTAGAGGGTGGAGGTCTCCATCTCAAAATTAGTGAGCTTTTTTCCCTTGAACGAATACGAGACAAGCCTCTCATGCAATCCGGGATCGGAAGGCTTCAGGCGCAAATGCCTGCCCTGAGGCCCGTAAAACCCCACGTTGCTGGCAGTAAAACCCGAATAGGTCTCTTCTCCCGAAAAGTGCTCTAAAAGGGCTGAATTGCCACGGACCACGTAGGGACGGGATTTTTGAGGATCCCATTGGGTTTGTTCAATGAAGGCATCCTCCATCTCCGGCATTCGGTCCGCATCTCCTTTGTAATAACGCATTACACTGTCGAAACCAAGGGCCAATTCACTTACCAGAAATGAATCCACTGGGATCTCTGCCCGGAGGGAACCTGAAGTGCCTATTCTGATAAGGTTTAATATTCTTTTGTCTTTCAGCACAGTACGTTTCTCAAGATCGATATTCACAAGGGCGTCGAGCTCATTGAGAACGATGTCGATATTGTCCGTGCCTATGCCTGTTGAAAGTGCCGTGATCCTCCGGCCTTTGTACCGCCCGGTATGTGTGATAAACTCCCTTTTGTGCTTCCTGGTCTCGATGGATTCAAAATGGGCGGAAACACGTTCGACCCGATCCGGGTCCCCCACGAGGATCACGGTATCGGCTATATCTTCCGGTAGCAGGCTTAAATGATAAATACTTCCATCCCGGTTCAGGATGAGTTCTGAGGGGCCGAGATGCATATGTCGGTCAGA
>JBFKPJ010000062.1:0-13988 GCA_041628355.1 Muriicola sp.
GGGAACAGGGTTATGGGAACAGCTTTGGCTGGATAGCTCAGGCACCATCCTGAAATTAAAAGGAAAAAGAACAGGTGACCAAATGATCCTGGAGTCGGACGGAACCGTAAACGAAGACAAAAGTGTCACCGTACAGAGAATTACCTGGACGCTGCAAAGCGATGGAAATGTCCGGCAGGTCTGGGAAGTATTGCGGGATGGGGTTCAGGACCGTGTCTTATTCGATGGTTTGTATCAGAGGAAACCGTGAGCCGCATATCCATAAAAAAAACCGGCCACTACACCGGTTTTTTTAACTAACTAACTCAAAAATACTAACTCAAATAATACGGGTACAAAACTATTTTATTTCTTCTTTCCGGCGGTTAACTTAAGATTACCAGAAAGTTACCTTACGTTGATTATATTCTATTAACGGAAATTTGAGAAATTTATTGCAAGGGGGATTACTTCCCTGTTTCCAGGGGTTTTGCAGGTGCTGCAGGCCGGTGGCAGTTTCTTTGAGGAAGATGGTCCGGAGCTCATTTATTCCCCGTAGTGTTCGGAGATCAGGGCATCGGTTTCCGTTTTGGATTTGAAGACATCAAAGGTCTTGCCCTGCGTCCTCAGGGCACCGAGGGCATTGGCGTATTGAGCGGCTTTCACGGGATCCCCGTATACGGCAAAACCATAGGCGAGGCCGCCTGCAAAGGAATCCCCGCAACCCGTAGTATCCACCACATTTTCCATATAGATGGATTTCACGAATTTTTTCTCGATTTCCTCTCCTTTTTTAGTGTAGAAGACGCAGCCTTTGGCATCGAGGGTGACATAGAAGTACTTGACCCCTTTTTTTAGTACGTGGGCCGCCATCTCGTCCAGGTGTTCCGTGCGTTCCTCATCGTAACTGGTCATTTCATCCGCAGCATACTCACTTTTGAGCCAGCATGCCTGGGATTCTTCCAGGTTCATCTTGAGGATGTCGATGTATTTCAGCCATTCATCCATGTCTACCCAGAATTTGCGGTATCGGTCTCCGGTCATTCCCATGGAAGTGGTAGGTCCGTGGGCGTCAAATACGACCAGGCCTTTGCGGTGCTTCTTGATATACCTGAGGGTCCTCATGGAGATCTCGAAATCGGTGATGGGGATAAAGACGTAAGCGTCCATTTCCTCCAGGGGTTTGATGTCCTTGGGCACGATGGGTTTCATACATGCGGTCTGTCGTTCCAGCCTGTTGTTCTGGTCAACAAACTTCAGCTCTATGACAGTACCCCTGTCGTGCTTGCTTGAGATATGGCCGGTATTGATATTGGGATAGGGGGCAAAGAGGTCTACGATGTTCTGGTAATCCACCTCGTGAACATGGGAAACAGGATAGACCGTTCCCTCCTTTCCAAAGAGTTTGGCCAGGGCTATGACCGGATGGGAGACACATCCATATTTTTTGATGGTCTCCTTGTGGTGGGTTATGATGGTGTCCCGTGGGATGGGACCGAGAACGGCTATTTTCGTCATATCCTATATTGATCTCCTGAGTCGGGAAGCTTCTCATTACTTAGAGATCTGCCCTTGATTTAGTCTTTTGGATTGGAGGGGTAATTTATGAAAAATAAAGATAGGATAGAACTCGACCTGTATAGAGGATTAACTCTTTTGCTGTCAGAGAATTAAGTAAAGATCACTGTTTTGTTGTTGTAGACCATGGTCTTCCTGTTCACGTGGAGTTGAACGGCCCTGGAGAGGACGAGTTTTTCCAGGTCCCTTCCCTTTTCGATAAAATCGCTCACTTTGTGCGCATGGGAGACCCGGGTGATATCCTGTTCGATGATGGGGCCTGCATCGAGTTCTTCGGTCACGTAATGACTGGTCGCCCCTATGATCTTCACACCCCTGTTGAACGCGGCATGGTAGGGTTTGGCCCCGGCGAAGGCAGGCAGGAAAGAGTGGTGTATATTGATGATCTTGTTAGGGTATTCCTCGATCAGCCTCGAGGTGACGATCTGCATGTACCGGGCCAGGACCACAAAATCGACCTCGTTCTCCCGGAGTAGTTCCAGTTGCTTTTTTTCGGCCTCAGCCTTGGTGTCCCTGGCAACAGGGATAAAATGAAAGGGTATCCCGAATTGTTCGGCTATGGGCCTAAGATCGTCATGATTACTGATGATCAGTGGGATATCAGCTATGAGTTCCCCTGTGGAGTAGCGGATCAGCAGATCGTACAGGCAGTGATTGTACTTGCTGACGAACAGGGCCATTTTAGGTCTCACTGTACTCAGATGCAGGCTCCATTCCATGGCATAGGGCCGGGAGAGCTCTAACTCGAATCGGTCTTTCAACAATTCCATGGACTGGGCGTCCTTTGCGAATTCGACTTCCAGCCGCATAAAGAAGACCCCGGCTTCTTCGTCCACATGCTGGTCGAGGTAGATGATGTTCCCTCCCGCTTTGTGGATAAACCCCGTCACGGAACTGATGATCCCTGTCTGGTCCGGGCAATGGATGAGAAAAATGGCTTTCAAGATTACCGGCTTTACCGGGTAAAAGTACTACAAACTCCAGGGTGACCCAAAGGCGGAGTGACTATTATAAAATTCTAAATGGAAGGGATTAATTTTTGCGTTTATCGTAAATTGCACCCTTGAAAAGGACTGTTTATTAATAATGGAGCAAATCAAGACCTATACCCCCAAAAATAAGATCAGGATCGTCACGGCAGCCTCTCTGTTCGATGGGCATGATGCCGCCATCAACATCATGAGGCGCATTATCCAGGCCACGGGTGTGGAGGTCATCCATCTCGGGCACGACCGTTCGGTCGCTGAGGTGGTGGATTGCGCCATACAGGAAGATGCCAATGCCATTGCGATGACCTCCTATCAGGGTGGGCACAACGAGTACTTCAGGTATATGTACGACCTGCTCCAGGAAAGGGGTGCCGGCCATATCAGGATCTTCGGCGGGGGAGGGGGAGTGATCCTGCCGGAAGAGATCGATTCCCTGATAGAGTACGGGATCACCCGGATCTACTCCCCGGATGACGGTCGGAAGATGGGGCTGCAGGGCATGATCAACGACCTCGTCGAGAAATCCGATTTTAAGACGCCCCCCCTGGTGTTGCCCAAAGGGAAGGACCTGGCGGCATCCCTCCGCGATAAGGATACCACGACCATCGCCAGGATGATCAGCCTGGCCGAGAACAGGCATGGTGAGTTCGAGGATCTGGTAAAGACACTGGGCGAACCTCAAAATACAGTCCCTGTCCTGGGAATTACAGGTACGGGAGGAGCCGGTAAGTCCAGCCTCGTAGATGAGCTCGTCAGGAGGTTTCTCTTCGATTTTTCCGATAAGCATATCGGGATCGTTTCGGTGGATCCCTCCAAGAGGAAGACCGGGGGAGCCCTCCTCGGAGACAGGATCAGGATGAATGCCATCAACAGTGACCGGGTGTATATGCGCTCCCTGGCCACGAGACAATCCAACCTGGCCCTTTCTAAACACGTGGGCGAAGCGATCGGGATACTGCAGCAAGCTCAGTTCGACCTGATCATCCTGGAAACCTCCGGCATAGGTCAGTCTGATACAGAGATCATCGAGCACAGCGACCTTTCCCTCTATGTGATGACCCCTGAGTTCGGTGCTGCCACCCAGTTGGAGAAGATCGATATGCTGGATTATGCAGACCTGGTGGCCATCAATAAATTCGACAAGCGCGGGGCCCTGGATGCGCTGAGGGATGTCCGAAAACAATATGTCAGGAACCATAATCTCTGGGATTCGGACCCTGAATCCCTCCCGGTATTTGGCACCATCGCTTCCCAGTTCAACGACCCGGGAATGAACAGCCTTTACAAGGCGGTCATGAGGAGTTTGAGGGAAAAAGCAGGAGGTGCCCTGGAATCTTCCTTTGAGGCCACCGGTGAAGAGCCCGAGAAGCGCTATATCATCCCCCCGGCCAGGACGCGGTACCTTTCGGAGATCGCTGAAAGCAACAGGGCTTACGACCAGGCAGCCTATGCCCAAAGCAACACAGCCCAGACCCTGTACGGATTGTACAGAGCGGCCGTCTCCCTCTTAGGCGGAGATTCGGGTGAACAGAAGGAGATCCACTGGCCCTACCTGACGGAAACGGGGCTGGATGAAAAGGCACTATTAAACGAAGTCCCGGAAGATAAAAAGGAGTTTATGACCCTGCTTATAGGGGAATTCAACACCACAAAATTAAACCTGGATCCCCATCACTGGCAGACCTTGTCCCAGTGGAGGTCCCTTGTAAAAAGGTATCGGGAGCCTGTCTATACATTCAAGGTGCGCAACAGGGAACTGCAAATAGAGACACATACAGAGTCCCTTTCCCACCTGCAGATCCCCAAAGTGGTCCTGCCGCGCTACGAGGCATGGGGTGACCTGCTTCGATGGTCCCTGAAGGAAAACGTACCCGGAAGCTTCCCGTATACAGCGGGGTTGTACCCCTTTAAGCGCACAGAGGAAGACCCCACGCGTATGTTTGCCGGAGAAGGAGGACCGGAAAGGACCAACCGGAGATTTCACTACGTCAGCCTGGACATGAAGGCCAAACGACTGTCCACCGCATTCGATTCCGTGACCCTTTACGGAAATGACCCGGGCAAACGCCCCGACATCTACGGAAAGATCGGGAATGCAGGGGTTTCCATCTGCTGCCTGGACGACGCCAAAAAACTCTATTCCGGATTCGACCTCACAGACCCCATGACCTCTGTGAGTATGACCATCAACGGCCCCGCTCCCATGCTGCTGGCATTTTTCCTCAACGCAGCCATCGACCAGAACTGTGAGAAATACATACGGGAAAAAGGCCTGGAGAAAGAGACGGAGAAAAAGATCGCCGGGCTGTACAGAGGCAAGGAGAAGTCAAGGCCTGCATACGCGGGCCAGCTGCCCGAAGGGAACAACGGTCTCGGGCTTATGCTTTTGGGCGTGACTGGTGACCAGGTATTGCCCAAAGAAGTGTATGATGCCATCAAGGAAAAAACACTCCGGGAGGTAAGGGGTACGGTTCAGGCAGACATCCTCAAGGAGGACCAGGCACAGAATACTTGTATCTTTTCCACCGAGTTCGCTCTCCGTTTGATGGGGGATGTGCAGGAGTATTTTATAGAGAAGAAGGTGCGTAATTTCTATTCGGTCTCTATCTCCGGATACCATATAGCCGAGGCAGGAGCCAATCCCATCACCCAGTTGGCGTTCACCCTGTCTAATGGGTTCACGTATGTGGAATACTACCTGAGCAGGGGCATGGACATCAATAAATTCGGTCCTAACCTGTCTTTCTTCTTTTCCAATGGTATTGACCCGGAATACGCGGTGATCGGCAGGGTGGCCAGGCGGATCTGGGCGAAAGCCATGAAGGAGAAATACGGGGCAGATCCCAGGGCACAGATGCTCAAGTACCATATACAGACCTCGGGTCGCAGCCTGCACGCGCAGGAGATCGACTTCAACGATATCCGAACCACCTTGCAGGCTTTGTATGCCATTTATGACAACTGTAACTCCCTGCATACGAACGCCTACGACGAGGCGATCACCACCCCTACGGAGGAGTCGGTACGCAGGGCCATGGCCATACAATTGATCATCAACAAGGAACTGGGGCTCGCCAAAAATGAGAATCCCTTGCAAGGATCCTTTATTATCGAGGAACTCACTGACCTCGTAGAGGAGGCCGTGTTGCTGGAGTTCGACAGGATCACAGAAAGGGGAGGGGTGCTCGGCGCCATGGAAACCATGTACCAGCGTTCACAGATACAGGAAGAAAGCCTTCATTATGAAACCCTGAAACACAATGGAGATTACCCCATCATAGGGGTGAATACCTTTCTGAGTTCAAAGGGTTCCCCAACAACGCTTCCCAAAGAGGTGATCAGGGCCACGGAAGCAGAGAAGAAGCAACAGTTGACTACCCTCGAGAGCTTAAAACAGCGGGATCCGGACAAGGCAGCAAAAGGGTTGAAAGAGCTTCAGGAAGTTGCGGTCCACAACGAGAACATCTTTGAAAAACTCATGGAAGTGGCCAAATACTGTTCCCTCGGACAGATCACCCGGGCCCTGTTCGAAGTAGGTGGGCAATACAGGCGCAACATGTGACCGGGATCCCGGATCGTTCCGGGTTCCTTTAAGTATAAAAAATTCTTGAGAGGGTTATCCCAGGTATTCCCTGAAATTCCAGGTCTCCCTGGGGTGTTTGTAAGTTACCAGGGATTTGCGCCACTGTTTAAAAGACCTTCGGAAGATGCGGATCTCGCGTCTCAGCAGGTTGAGGTATTCCTTTTCCCGAATCCCATCCTTCTCCAGGCCGTTGCAATACGAGCTGATGTTCCGGAGCATGATCCCGATAAAGGTCGCACTCTTCATGCGGTCCCCTACGGAAGAGGACGTCTCTGCCCTGGCGATCTGCTGAGGGATCAAAACGGCATCCGTAATCAGGGAATCCGCAATGTGATCCCGGTGGCTATCGGATTGGTACAAAGTAAGGAGATTTTGGTTGTAGGAGACAAAGGAAGCCAGCTCCCTGCTCAGTGTACAGAGATCCAAGGCTTTCTTATAGATCGGGAGCGATCCGAGGTGATTTTGGGACATCGTTCTTTTTCATTGCGTTACTTACTTTAAAATTACATGCTAATTAGTCGAAGACTCTTTTTATATTAAAGGAAATATCTTAATTTGCTTAATAATGTTAAAATTACAACGTTAAAAAATTTGAAATCACACATTGATCATCTGAATTGGGGAATATTGCAGAGTTTGCAGGAGAATTCCCGTGAATCCTTTGCCAGTATTGGGCGCAAGGTGGGCCTTACGCCTCCCGCCGTCGCGGAACGCGTCAAAAAGATGGAAGACCTCGGTATCATCACAGGGTATTTTGCGAGGGTAGACCACGCCATGGCGGGTTATCAACTCAAGGCCATTATCACCCTGAAGGCATTTATGGGGAAATTAAAACCCTTTCTCGACATGGTAGTCACCCTGGACGAGGTAGTCAACTGTTACAGGATCACCGGGAATGAGAACATCATCATGGAAGTGATCCTGAGAGACCAGTTCCACCTTGAAAAGTTCATAGACAAACTCATTCTTTACGGGGAAACGCGCACGCATATCATATTGTCCGATGTTGTGGCGGACGCGCCGATAAAAAAACGCAGGGGATAGAAATTATTCCTTAATTTAGATCGGGGAGTCGATATTCCTATATGAATTTCCCGTATGTGAAGAGTATCGAATTTCATTATTTTCAAACTTCCGGAACAGAATTTGGCCGGATTTTTGAGGAATAAAATGCTATGAAAATTACCTTATTTCTCTGTTTATTTGGGATAGGTGCCGCCTTGTCGCCTCTCAAGTCCCAGGAGGTGACCATCAGAAAAGGAATGGTCCAGGATTCCATCCGTATCAATGATTCCATACCTGAGACCTTTGCGGTGTATTTGCCTACGTCTTTTGAACCTTCCGGGAAGTGGCCGGTGCTCTTTGCGGTAGACATGCGGGGCCGCGGTAAACAGATCACCCACATGTTCCGGGAAGTGGCGGAGAAGGAAGGTTTCATTGTCGCGGCCTCCAATTCTGTCCATGACAGCCTGTCCATCGTTCAGAATACCCTGGTCATGAACAGGATGTTTAACCAGGTATTCAGTTTGTTTCCCATTCATAAGCAACGTACTTATACAGCCGGACTAGGGGATGGGGCTAAGTATGCCGCCATACTCGCTTCCCTGATCAAACCGGTGGAAGGCGTGATCGCGTGTGGAGCGAGTATCCCATACAAGGAGCTGATCGATCCCAAGAACCCGTTTCAGTTCATTGGGATCGTGGGCCGTTCTGATCACAATTTCAATACCCTGGTGGACGATTTCGGCATGACAAAAACAACAAAAAAAACCCTGGGAAGATCTAAAATGATCGATTATCTCCTGGTATTTGAAGGTGGAGCTGAGTGGCCTCCACACAATGATCTGCACCGAGCCCTCCAGATCTTTAATCTGAGGAGCATGAGCGACGGGAATATCCCCAGAGACTCGGCCTATGTGGGCAGTATTTACAACCGGAATGTGGCCGAGCTGGGCCAACGGGTCGGGAAGGGCGATTATCTGGGAGCGATGTATCTGGTGGATGAGATGTTGACCAAATTCAAGGACCTCGTGGACCTGGATGAGTTAAAAAGGAGGAAGAGGACCATTGGGCGTGAAAAGGAATACGAGGTTCAGTTGCGCAAGCAGAACCGGTACCTCCAGAAAGAGTATTTTATACGGGAAGAATACGACTTCAACCTCAATGACGATATACTGAGCCTGAATTACAACAACCTGGGGTGGTGGAATTACCAGATGGGTGAGATCGACAAGTACCGCAAAAGCCAGGATCCCTTTGAGAAGGAGATGGGTGAGCGCCTGCTCGGTTTCCTCAATGCGCTTGTGGAGGACAACATCGAACTGGAAAAAGCCCAGAATCCGGTGAACGATGAAGCCCTTAGTTACCTGTGGATGGTGAAGACCATAACCGCTCCCATGGAATTTGAGAATTATCTCAATATTATTTCGGATAGCGCCAAATACGAGGATTTCGGTACAGCCCTTTTCTACCTGGAGGAACTCCTGAAGAAAGGATTTACGGACAAGGCAGCCCTGTATTCGTTGAAGCATACAGCCCTGTTGCGGATCACCCCGGAATTCAACCAGATCATTGAAAAATACTTCAAGGACGCCCGCTATGATCTCATAGAGGATTGACGAAACACCTGGTTATTATCAAAACAATCGTCCTTCCCATTAGGGGAGAATAAGGGTGTTCAGGTCACCTATTTCTCTCCCTTTTCAGCCTTGTGCGCAGCACATAGAGCAGCAGCATGCCCAGGACCCCGATCACCATGGCGATATACCAGGTAGACCGGAAACCGAAGTTCGCGATGGAGACCATACCCCCGTTGTGGGCAAAGATATGGGAGATGGAAAACGCAATGTTGTAGAGTGCCATGTATTCCCCCTGCCTGCCGGATCGTGAACGGTCCATGGCAAAGGCACTGGAAAAAGGAAAGGTAATCATTTCCCCCAGGGTCATCAGGATCATGCCAATGACCAGGAGCCCGGTCCAGGTTCCGAAGGTCAGGAATAAATAACTGAAGGTCGTTAGGACCAGGCCCAGGATCATAAGGGAGGTCCTGGACAAGGTTGAGGATTCCAGGAACTTGATCAGGGGCATTTCAAAAGCAAAGATGATAAATCCGTTCATGGCCAGGAGGAGGCCTATACTGACCTCGCTCAGGGATCTCATCTCGCTGTAGAACAGGGGGACGGTGGAGAAATACTGGACGAAGATCAGGCCCAGCAGGATCATGGCCCCTATGAAGACCAGGTAGGAAAGGTCTCCGTAGGCCGATCGGGGGGATTCATTCTTCACACTGTCCAGTTCCTTCGTTTTTTTGGGATTCAGCACGAGGAGTAGCAGGAGGGCAGCCAGCAGACAGGTGATGCCGTCTACCCAGAACAGCCCGAAATACCCTGCGGAGGCGATGATGATCCCCCCTATGGCAGGTCCGGCTGAAAATCCGAGGTTGATGGCCAGGCGGATGAGGGTCACTGACCTCGTTTTGTTTTCGTGCTTGCTGTATGCGCTCATGGCGACATAGGTGGCGGGCCTGAAGGCATCGGCGACGACCATCAGCACAAATATCCCACCGCAGATGGCGTAAAAGGATTCCAGGAGCTGCAACCAGAGAAAAAGGAGCCCGGTGAGGAACAGGCTCCAGACCATGACCTTGTAATACCCGATCACATCCGTCAGTTTCCCTCCCATCCAGGTACCTGCAAGGGACCCCAGGCCAAAACAGCTCATGATGGTCCCGACATCTTCCAGGGAGAAACCCCTGTCCTGTGTCAGATACAGGGACAGGAAAGGGATGACCATGGTCCCTGCGCGGTTGATCAGCGTCACCAAAGCGAGCCACCAGACCTCCCTTGAAAGTCCCTTAAACGAATTCAAATAAGAAAGGTACAGCAATCTCATTCAGTTTGGGATCAACTTGTCCATTATGGTTGGGAGGATGGCCCTCTCCGTTTAATTGGACCTAAATCTAGCTAAAAAATGACCTAATCCGTATTTTTGGGATCAAACGGTGAACCCATGAGAAATTTGATGTGTCTCCTCCTCCTGTCCGCCCTACTGGGAGCTTGCGGGGATGGCAAGAAATACCACGATGAGATCGCTCAGAAAGAGCTGCCTGCAGACAGTGTTTTGGCCTCTATCATCACCTTTCAGAACGAGCTGAACAGGGAATTTTCCGATCCGGAGACCTCTCCCTTGCCCGACCGTTACCGCAAGGATTTTGAAGGGCTGGAATTCTTTGAACCGGATACGACCTACAGGGTAATTGCCGAACTTTCGCGTACCCCGGAAGCCTTACCCTTCCTGATGCCTACCAATACAGAAAGGATGGCTGAAGAAGTGGTGTACGGGCTGGTGAGTTTCGAACTGAAAGGACGGAAATACCAGCTGGAGGTCTATCAGAACGTGGAGCTCGAGTTTGAAGGGGGGTATGAAGATTACCTGTTCCTCCCCTTTACCGACGAGACCAACGGGACCTCAACCTATGAGGGAGGAAGGTATATCGACCTGAAAATACCGGAAGGGGACATGATCGTGATCGACTTCAACCGGGCGTACAACCCCTACTGTGCCTATAACAAAAAGTACTCATGCCCGCTGGTGCCACGCCAGAATCACATTCCGGCAGAAGTGCCTGCCGGGGTTAAGGCCTTCAAACAAGGGTAAAATAAAACCCTGACAAATAGAATTTGTCAGGGCTTATCAACGAACTAAACAAAACTAATAAAAGACTCCCTTTAGAAAGAGTATATCGCTGCGATCAGGAATGAGGACAGGCTGTTTGTCGGTACCCCATCACTGTCTGAGAAAGGTTCATTGTCATTTCCAAAAGAATCCAGGCGGATCTCAGGTTTGATGATCAGGTTTTCCTTGGTGTAGCTTCCGGTCAATGTCAGGCCGAGAACAGGAACATCGTCAAAACCGTCCTGGGTAAAGGCGAAATACTCACCCCGCAGGCCGATCGCGAAGTCATCTGAGGTCTTCAACTGGGGGTAGATGGCTGCGCCATAGAAACCGGAATCCGTTTCAGAGTTCTTGTTGTATGCGGCATTGATACCCAGGAAGAAATCCTCTGTCAGATCCACTCCACCGGTATAGTCGATCTCAAATCCAAGTCCGCCATTGGACCCGCTGTCGTAGTACAGGTTGAGGTACTGCCCGTGTACTCCCAGCTGGGTTCCCAGGGCATATTCACCGCTTCCACTGATGTCGTTGGTGTCCCATGGGTTGGTCACGGCCACCATCAGGCTGATATCATCAGACAGGGCAAAATCCGCTTTCACACCGAGATGGGAAAAGGGCCCGTTGGAGAAGAGATAAGAAACACTGTAGTTGAAGTTGGCCGCAGGGGCGATGACCTCGTACCCTACCCATGTGTTGAAACGACCTATGGTCAGGGTGGTGTTCTCAGATACATTCCAATAGGCATAAGCCTGGTTGATGATACCGTTCAGGACGTCGTTTTCAAAGGTGGCTTCCGTACCCCTGGGACCAAAGACCAGGTCGACCACCACTCCGGTATCCCCTTTTTCATAGGTTCCGATCAGGTTTGCCATCCCCAGCGCAAAACCGGTCTGGTTGGCAAATGAGGTAGGTGTGGCCGTGGTGGCAAGTCCCGCATCGTTGAATGTGGTCCTGTAATAAGTGTCTATACTCCCTGAGAGTGTAAACGGACTTGAACTTTCTTCTTCCTGGGCAAATCCGAATCCTGTGATGAGTAGAATTGCCAAATAGAGTAATTTTTTTCCGAAATTTGTATAAATAATCGTTTTCATATTTCTGTGTTTGTTATCCTTTGATTAGGATGTTACTACTGTTTTAAGTTGAAATGTTGAAAAGGTTATGAACGGAGCGTTCTGCCAAACGCTCCGTTCGCTTTTATTTTAATGTTGGTTAAGTCTAAAATCTGCATAGGCGTCCATTCCGTGCTCGTGCAGGTCGAGTCCATCCACTTCTTCTTCCTTGGAAACCCGGATACCCACGGTCTTCTTCAGGCCGTAGAAGATGATAAAGGCGGTCAGCGAACAGAAGGTCGCTGCTGCACCTACCCCTGCCAGCTGGTAAAGGAACTGATCCCCTCCGGCCTTGGCACCAAAGATCCCGACGGCCAGGGTTCCCCAGATCCCACAGATCAGGTGGACAGTAACTGCGCCCACGGGGTCGTCGAGTTTAATCCTGTCGATAAAGGCTACACCCAGCACGATGATCAATCCGGCGATCAGACCGATGATCACGGCTTCGTTGGGCGACATCAGGTCTGCACCCGCTGTGATACCGACGAGTCCACCCAGGATCCCGTTCAGGAACATAGTGAGGTCGAGGTTCTTGTACAGCAAGGTTGACAGGATCAATGCCCCAACTCCACCGGCAGCTGCGGCCAGACTGGTAGTCACCAGTACGAGGGAGGTGAGTTCAGGATCTCCGGATAGAACAGATCCGCCGTTAAACCCGAACCATCCCAACCAGAGGATGAGTACCCCTGCGGTGGCCATGGGGATATTGTGTCCCGGAATAGCCTTGGGCTTTCCGTCTTCCCCGAATTTTCCGATCCTGGCTCCCAGGAGGTAGATCCCGATAAGGGCTCCCCATCCTCCTACGGAATGTACGAGGGTGGAACCTGCAAAATCGTAGAATCCGGCATCATCGCCTCCGAGGGTAGAGAGGAATCCACCACCCCATTGCCATGAACCCACAATGGGATAAACAAGGCCTACATATAGGATGGTAAAGACCATAAAAGGTCCGATCTTGATCCTTTCGGCCACCGCTCCTGATACGATGGTAGCTGCCGTAGCGGCAAACATTCCCTGGAAGAGAAAATCTGTCCACCAGGTATAGCCCCCATCTGCGTATTCGGGGGTCATCCCGTTTTCGGGAGCTCCGATCCCAAATCCGGCAAAGTCGAGTATTCCGGCAGATCCGTCTGCAAAGCCGGGATACATCAGGTTAAAACCGCCTATGTAATACATCAGGAGTCCGACGGTGATGATAAAGATGTTCTTAAAAAGAATGTTGATGGAGTTCTTTTGCCTGGTCAGACCAATTTCCAAAAAGGCAAATCCGGTATGCATGAAAAATACCAGGGCGGTACAGATCATCATCCATATATTGTTAGCTGTAAATAATCCTGCTTCCATATTCTGAAATTTGTTAGTTAGTTATCTGATTTAGTTTATGCCTTCGTAACCGTTTTCACGAGTTCTGATCCTGTAAGCATCCAGGACTTCAGATACGAAGATCTTCCCATCGCCGACATTTCCTGTGTAGGCGGCGTCCAGCACGGTGCTCACGGTCTTATCTAGAAAATCGTCAGAGACCACGATCACCAGATACCTCCTTTGTATATCTGAAGTACTATAGGAGATGCCCCTGTAGACGTGTCCCTGTTTTTCGTTCCCAACCCCGGTGACATCCCAGTAGCTGAAGAAATTCACCTCGATCTCATGAAGTGCTTTTTTCACTTCATCAAACTTTGATTTTCGAATGATTGCTTCTACTTTTTTCATCGTATTAGTTTATTGTTGATGGGCCAAAATTAAATTAAATGAAATAACCCCCTAAAATTTTGGGGGTTTGTTGCTCATTTTTATCATAAAACTAAAATAGACCCCCAAAAAATTAGGGTATGGTATTCTAAAATGTAAAATTTATGAATATGATTTTTTTGTAGGCACACTTTAACAATTCCCGTAGGAAAAGGGAGTTATGAGAATTAAAAGTACCTGGTAATCAGAAATTTAGGTAAGTGCTTTTACCAGCCAGAGCCCTGCAGCGACGGCGAGGATCCCCAGTACGATGCTGCCCAGGACATAGAGCAGGAAGCTGAGGACCTGTCCTTCCCTCAGCATGCCGTAATTTTCAAGGGCAAA
>JBFKPJ010000063.1:0-13878 GCA_041628355.1 Muriicola sp.
AAGGAACTGCAGCAGGACTGGAGGATCGGGGCTTCCTATTTTGAGGCCATGCTCCTGGATTATGATGTTCACAGCAATTGGGGTAACTGGATGTACAACAGTGGGGTGGGCAACGACCCCAGAGACAGGAAGTTCAACATTCAAAGGCAGGCAGACCAGTATGACCCTAACGCGAAATTTCAAAACCGTTGGCTGCAACCCAGCCTTTTTTAACTCCTCCAAATAAATTATGAGAACCCTCAGACTCATCCTGGGAGACCAGTTAAACCTTCAACATCGCTGGTTCGAGGAGGTCGACCCGAAGTGTGTCTACCTCATGGCAGAGATGCGGCAGGAAACCGATTACGTAAAACACCATATCCAGAAGGTGGTGGCCTTTTTCCTCTCCATGCGCACTTTTGCCGAAGCGCTAAAAAGACAGGGCCACCAGGTGGTCTATTACAGGATCGGGGACGAGGATAATCCCCAGGACCTGGAAGAGCTCATCTCCAGGGAAACAGAAAAACAGGAAGTCCAGAAATTTGAGTACCTCTTGCCGGATGAATACCGGCTAGACCAGCAACTGCTGAAGATCACTAACTCCCTGGAGATCGAATGTTCTTACAGTGACACAGAACATTTCCTCACGGACCGGAACTCCCTGAAAGACTTCTTCCAGGGCAAGAAACAAATGGTCATGGAATCTTTTTACCGTATGATGCGAAAGAAATACGATATCATGATGGAGGAGGAAGAGCCAGAGGGAGGGCAGTGGAACTATGACAAGAGCAACCGAAAGAAATGGAAAGGGAACCCGGAGATCCCCCCTTTACCGGATCTGACGAAGGATGTTCAGGAGATCGTGAAAGAGATACGGGAGGCCGGAGTAAAAACGATCGGGAACATCAATCCCGGGAAGTTCCACTGGCCGACCTCGCGGGAAGAGAGCCTGAAACTCCTGGATCATTTTAGGGAACACCTGCTCATTCATTTCGGGGATTTTCAGGATGCGCTTCATACCGAGGAAAAGTTCCTGTTCCATTCCCGCCTCTCCTTTGCTATGAACAGTAAAATGCTTTCCCCAAAGGAGGTCATAGATGCCGTATTAAATCATTTCCGCGCGCACCGGGACGAGATCGATATCAGTCAGGTTGAAGGTTTTGTGCGCCAGATCCTTGGCTGGAGGGAGTTTATGAGGGGGATCTACTGGAAAGAGATGCCGGAATACAAAGAGAAGAATGCCCTAGAAAACCAAAACCCGCTTCCGGACTTCTTCTGGACGGGCAAGACCAAAATGAACTGCCTCAAACACGCCATTGAACAAAGCCTGGATGAGGCCTATGCCCATCACATACAGCGGCTCATGATCACGGGGAATTATGCCCTGCTCACCCAAACGGACCCCGATGCGGTAGATGCCTGGTACCTGGGGATCTATATAGACGCTATTGAGTGGGTAGAGATCACGAATACCCGCGGGATGAGCCAGTTCGCAGACGGTGGGCTGGTGGCCACCAAGCCCTACGTCAGCAGTGCGAATTACATCAACAAAATGGGGAATTATTGTGCCGGCTGTGCATATGACCACAATAAGAAAACCTCTGAAGATGCCTGCCCTTTCAATGCGCTGTACTGGAATTTCCTGGATGCGAAAAAAGAGGTGTTCCAGGACAACCCCCGCATGGGCATGATGCTGAATTTGCTTTCGAAGAAAAAGGAAAGTGAAATGGATGAGATCCGGAAACGAGCCAGGAAGATCATCGAGCATCCGGAACAATTCTGATCCAGTGCGGTCTTAAATCATACAGATCCCCGTCATCAAACGTATATAAGGTACCTCCCGCCTCTGGCGTCTATATATATCAAAAGTCCGGTGAGATGATCACCGGACTTTCCTTTTGTACTGATGTATATTTTATTCGAGGATCCCGTCCACGATCCCGTATTCCACAGATTCTTTGGCGTCCATCCAGTAATCGCGGTTAAAATCCTTCATGATCTTCTCGACGGTCTGCCCGCAGTTCTCTGCGAGGATCTTGGCTCCCAGTTCCTTGGTCTTGATGATCTCCTTGGCCTGTATCTCAATATTGGATGCCTGTCCCCTGGCCCCTCCGCTGGGCTGGTGGATCATCACCTTTGCGTGGGGATGGATGAACCTCCTCCCCTTTTTTCCCACGGACAACAGGATGGATCCCATGGAAGCGGCCAAGCCCGTGCAGATCGTGGATACCGGACTCTTCAGGGATTTGATGGTGTCATACATGGCAAAGCCCGAGGTCACATAACCGCCCGGACTGTTGATATAGAGCTGTATCTCCTTGTTGTTCTGCATGTCGAGGTACATCAGCCTGTCAATGACGTGTTTGGCCGAATCGTCGTCGACCATCCCCCACAGGAATACTTTTCTCTCCTGCAGAAGCTTCTCATCTATGGCCTCCTGTACCTTACCTTTTTTCGCACTCATAATGACAATTTATTTGCTCTCAAAGGTACGCATTTACCGTCCATTCTGACAAGTCGGTCCGACCCAAAAATCGAACCTTTTCAAGACCTTCTTAATCAATGGTTTATCAAAAGTCCAGCAGTTATTCCACCTGTATGGGTTCAACACCAAAAGCAGAGGAAAACCCGGGGTCCTGATATTTAACTGGAAAGCCGGTCGGTCTGCGGTCTTTTCAGATAAACTATCAGGTGAAATTTTGGAGGCTGATGGTTAACTGGCCCGAACCTGTTATCTTTGGAAAAAATTGAAAAAATCAAATGAAAAAACTCCTTATCCTCCCGTTTGTGGCGTGTATGCTGCTTTCCTGCAAATCCGATAAAAAGACCCCGGCAGAAGAAAAACTGAACATCCTGGAGCAGGTCGCAAAGGCCCATGGGTTGGAAAATTGGAACAAGGTAAAAGAGATCAGGTTTACCTTTAACGTGGACAGGGACACCATGCATTTCGAGCGGGAGTGGGTCTGGAATACCAGGTCCCAGGATGTCAGTGGTATATCCCGAGGAGACACCGTGCAGTATAACCGCAGGGTTGCTGACAGCATTTCGGAGAAGGCAGATCCCGCCTTTATCAACGACAAATACTGGTTGCTGGCCCCTATCAATATCTCATGGGATAAAGACAACCTCGCCTATACTGTGGAAGAAAATGTCCCCGCCCCCATCAGCAACGATTCCCTGACCAAACTGACCGTGGTTTACGGAAATGAAGGCGGATATACTCCTGGGGATGCCTATGATTTCTATTTGGGAGAGGATTTCCTGGTCCGGGAATGGGTATTTCGGAAGGGAAACAGACCGGAACCTTCCAGCGTGACCACATGGGAGGGATATAAAGAGTTGGGCGGACTCAACATCGCTACCATGCACAGGAACAAGGAAGGGAATTTTTCACTTTACTTCACAGACGTTGAAGTGATCCGATAGGCTTAGTTTTTCCTGATCTTTTTCCTCCTCATCAAGAAGGTTGTGCACAGCACGACAACCACCCCCGAAAGCAGGACCGAAAAACTGGTATTCAGGGAGTATTGCTCTGCGAGAAAGCCGAGAATGACAGGGCCGAGTAAAAATCCTGAATAGCCCGAACCGGCTATAAAGGCTACGCCCTGGGATGATTCCACCCCCTTTACATTTCCTCCAATCCTGAAAAGTTCAGGGATGATGACGGAAAAGCCGAGCCCGGTCAGGGCAAAACCCATAATGGCCAGGTACGTGTGGGCCAGGAGAACGCAGAGATACCCCGCAATAGCTATGGTGGAACCCAGGGCGACGATCTTTACAGAGCCTATTCTGACACTGATGGCGTCCCCCAGAAAACGGCCCAGGGTCATGGTGATCTGGAAACCCAGGAATCCGGCACCCCAGAGGGCTTCAGGGGCCAGGGTTACCTCTTTGAGGAACAGACCACTCCAGTCTACGATAGCCCCTTCGCTGGCCATGACCACGAAAGAGACCACCCCAAGCAACAAAAGGGGTTTGAAATTCCTGAAACTAAATGGTTCCTTCTCTATAGGTGCGGCTTTTATGCCAAGATAGCGCTTTGAGAAGATAAGGTTGACCGAAAAAACCAGGATCACGGCCGCCAGCATATGCAACATCCTATTTTCAAAAACCAGGATAAGGAAACTGCCCAGTCCGGCCAAAACCCCGCCCAGGCTAAAAAAGCCGTGGGAGGCCGACATGAAGTTTTGCTTGTCCTCCTTTTCGATCTCTGTGACCAGTGTATTCATAGCGATGTCCAGCAGTCCGTTGGCCGAGCCGAAGAAGAAGAGCGCCAGGGCCAGCGTAAGAAAACTATTGGCCATCAGGGGGAATAGGGCCGTGAGGCAGAGCATCAGGATGCCGTACCAGGTGGCCCTGCCCACCCCCAGGTAATTGACGATCCTGGAGGCGACGGGAAAAACGGTAAAAACGCCAAAGGACAAAAAGAAAAGGGCGATCCCCAGTGTTGCCTTGTCGATCCCCAAATCTTCCTTGACCATCGGGATATAGATGGCCCAGGTCCCGAACAGGATATTCAGACTGGCAAAGGCCCAGGCCGGACCAAAATATCGCGGGTTGGAAAGGATGAGTCGGAGTGACTTCATAGGTTATAACAAATGGTGTTAGGATTCCTGAATACCTTTTTTAAGGATCTGACCAAAGCGATACATATCCTCAAAGGAACAATAGAAAGGGGCCGGGGCCAGCCGGATGACATTGGGTTCCCTCCAGTCCGTGATCACCCCGTTCTTCATGAGGTAGTCAAAAAGGGAGCGCCCTTCTCCATGAAGGAAGACCGAAAGCTGCGTGCCTCTTGCCTGGGGGGTAATGATCTCAAAATTACTGTCTACTTCCCTGTCGATCTCACGGAGGATAAACTCCAGGTAGGATACGATCAGGTCCCGTTTCGCGATCAGGGCGCGCATGCCTGCCTCTTCAAACATTTCCAGGGAAGCCAGGTAGGGTGCCAGTGCCAGAACAGGAGCATTGCTGATCTGCCAGGCATCGGTGTTCTCCATGGGTTCGAATTCCGGCTGCATCAGGAAGCGCGTCTCTTTTTTGGTCCCCCACCAGCCTTCGAACCTCGGGATGTCTTTCCTTCCGTGATATCGTTCATGGATGTAAATCCCGGAAGCATTTCCGGGGCCGCTGTTCATGTATTTGTAGCTGCACCAGGCTGCGAAATCCACATCCCACTCGTGCAGTGCCAGTTCCACATTCCCCACCGCATGGGCCAGGTCCCAGCCCACAAAAGCCCCTGCAGCCTTTCCGGCACGGGTGATCGCTTCCATGTCGAAAACCTGCCCGTTGTAGTAATTCACCCCGCCCAGGAGTACCAGGGCAAGTTCATCCCCCACCTCTTCGATCTTTTCGAGGATGTCCTCCGTGCGCCAGTGGTGCTCCCCTTCGCGTTTTCTGATCTCAACCAGGGTATCCGAGACCTCCAGGCCATGGAATTTGATCTGGCTCTGAAACATATACTGATCTGACGGAAAAGCCTTTTCCTCACAAAGGATCTTGTACCGCTTTTTAGTGGGACGGTAAAAGGAGACCATCAAAAGGTGAAGGTTCACCGTGAGGGTATTCATGACGGTGATCTCCGAAGGCTTTGCCCCCACCACCTTTGACAAAGGGGCTGCCAGTCGCTCGTGATAATCCCACCAGGGTTTCTCGGCATAGAAATGGCCTTCCACCGCGAGATCCCTCCAGTCCCTCATGATCTCATCCACAAAGGCGGCAGTCCTTTTCGGTTGCAGCCCCAGGGAGTTCCCGGTAAAATAGATCACCTGTTTGCCGTCCACGACCGGGAAATGAAATTGCTGCCTGTAGGGAGCAAGGGGGTCCTGTGCGTCCAGATGTCTGGCGAAGGCGGCGGTATTTTCGAAGGTCATAGTCATCTTTTGCGCAAAAATACAACAAGACCGATTAACCCGCCCTATCCGACCCCTCATCAACCCCGGGGCGGGGAAGTCGCATCTCGATCAGGTGTTTTTCAAAACCCGCCTTCTCATAGGCAGCAATGGCCGGATCGTTTTCCTGGTATACGGTCAGGCGTACTTCCTTTAGCCCTTTATCGTATGCCCAGGTCTTTAACTTGTCGATGATCATGCCGTTGATACCCATACCCCTGAATTCAGGAAGGGTATACATAAATCCCAGATGTGCGTACTGGGCGTGGTCGAGGTAAGGCCTGGCCGGCTGGGCTTTTCCGTAACCAGAGCTCACGATCTGACCGTCTACCTCGGCCACTAGTACCCTGACCTCCTCATCGGCGATGAATTCCCCAATGTCGTAATAGTGCAATTCACCCGGGCGTATGGTCGGGTCCATAGGCCGCTCTGCCTCTATGAGTTTTTGTTCGAAACGCAGAAGCACGGGCAGGTCCTCCTGAACGGCTTCCCTGATGGTGATCTTCTTCATGACCGGGATTTACTTTTGCCCGGATGAAAGTAGACCAAAAAGCCTATTTTTACAAAAAGTTCCCCATGCATTTTCTTTCGGACTCCCTCCAGGGGTACATCACCGAACATTCCGAGGACGAACCCGAATACCTGAAGGCCCTGAGCAGGGAAACCCATTTGAAGGTGCTCCAGCCCAGGATGATCACGGGACATTACCAGGGCCGCGTGCTCAGTATGCTCTCCAGACTTATTTCCCCTGCCAGAATCCTCGAGATAGGCACCTATACCGGATATTCAGCCCTGTGCCTGGCAGAAGGCCTTCAACCCGGAGGCGAATTGCACACGATTGACGTCAATGAAGAGCTACAGGGGATACAGAATAAATATTTTGACCTCTCGGGCTTTGGCGATCAAATCAAGCAATACGTAGGTGACGCCCTGGAGATCATCCCAAAAATGGACCTGGAATTCGACCTCGTCTTTATCGATGCGGAAAAGAAGGAGTACGCACGGTATTTTGAGGTGGTACTACCTAGGACCAGAAAAGGGGGAGTCATCCTATCGGATAATGTATTGTGGTCCGGCAAGGTCATCGAACCACTCGATCCCTCGGACAAGGCTACCAAAGCCCTTTTGGATTACAATGAAATGCTCAAATCAGACCCCCGTCTAGAGACGGTCATGTTGCCTATCCGGGACGGTTTAACCCTAAGCAGGGTATTATAAATCTGAGGAAAATCCGGTAAAATAAAAAGGCCAATCCTGTTCCAACCAAAGCTCCCGCGATCAGGTCGAGCGGGTAATGCACTCCCACATAGATCCTGCTCAGGGAAAACAAAAGGGGCCACACAAAGAACACCCATACCCAGGGGAGTCTTTTGCGGAGGAAGAGGACGACCAGGGTAGTGATGGCAAAGGAATTGGCGGCATGTCCTGAAAAAAAACTGTAATCTTCCGGCCTGAGCAGCACCCGGATGATGCCGTTGAGTTCCTGAGCGTTATTCGGCCTCAGTCGAGCCACAAATTCCTTGGTGAGGTACATCAGGCCCATGACGCAGCCGAAGAGCAAAAGGGTGGTCAGGATCCGGGCCAGGGCTTCCTTTCGGGAAAATTTGATCAAAAACAGAAGGGCGAAGAGGACAAAGAGGGGTGCCCAGGAAGAAGTGTGGGTCACAAAGGACCAGAAGGCGTCGTAATCCTCAATTCCCAGGCTGTTCAGAAAGATAAAGGTGTTGCGGTCCCATTCTAAAAGCCTGTCCCACATCCGCTATACTACTTTCTTTTGATGGTTCCGGAGACTTCCTCAATGTTCTTTTTGACCTGGTTCATCTCCTTTTTGATATCTTCCGTGATACTCGTATCGATTCCCTGTTTCTCTGCGCTTCTCTGGATCTCCTGCTTGATGTCTTCCGTCGCATCCTTTAACTGTCGCATTCCCTTACCGAGGCCTTTGGCAATCCCCGGGATCTTGTCTGCGCCAAATACCATCACCACGATGAACATGATGAAGAATATTTCCGCCCCGCTTATAAATAAGAAAACTAATGAATGCATACTACAAATATAATCAAGTTTGAAACCCTTTGATAAAATAAAAAGGTCCCGGCAAAAAATGTCGGGACCTTGAATGAATTTCTGCTTTACTATTAGTCTCCCTTGATCCCTTCCTTGAACTGGTTGAATTCCGACGGGGATTCTTTTTTGGGCCAACTGTTGTTGGTCACATCTATATCAGCCGTTTCCGCCCGCGGATCCACCGTGATGGCCACGAGTTCAGCCTGTGAGGAGATCACCCTCCTTACCTCTGCATCGTTCCGCCTCCAGATCTCAGGCGGGTAGGTAACCTGTTCTGTGCTCCCATCGGCATAAGCGTACTCCACGATCAAAGGCATGGGAATTCCTCCGGGCTTGTCGAAGGTCACTTCGTAAAAGTACCTGGGCTCCTTGACCCTCGCCCTTTCCTCGGCGGTGAGCTTGTCCATCATGAACTCCTTCAATGGAGCTGAGACCTCACTGGGGGATTTCCCTCTCAGGTCCTGATCAGCATCTTCACTGCCTTCTTCCACCAGGTACACCAGGGGAGGCAGGTCGGATTCCGTCATGTTCCTCGCGGCCATGTACTCCCTCATCTCCTTGCCAGGCTTATTGCTGACCACGTATTTCTTCACATCCTTTACTCCTATATCCACATAGTCCGTGGTGTAGAACCAGCTCCTCCAGAACCAGTCCAGATCCACAGCCGAGGCGTCTTCCATGGTGCGGAAGAAATCCTCCGGGGTGGGGTGCTTGAACATCCATCTCTGGGCATAGGTCTTGAACGCGTGATCAAACAGCTCCCTTCCCATCACGGTTTCTCTTAATATATTCAGGGCCGTGGCCGGCTTGGCATAGGCATTGGGCCCCAGTTGATAGACATTTTCAGGATTCGACATGATGGGTGCGATCGTACTCTGGTCTCCGCTCATATAGGGGACGATCTTCGAAGGTTCTCCCCTTCTCGAGGGATACTTGTCGTTGGGTGCGATCACCTCCGGGTAAGCCTCTCCAAATTCCTGCTCGGCGAGGTATTGCATAAAGGTATCCAGTCCTTCATCCATCCAGCCCCACTGCCGCTCATCCGAATTGACGATCATGGGGAAGAAGTTGTGGCCCACCTCGTGAATGATCACACTGATCATCCCGTACTTGGTACGATCGGAATAGGACCCGTCCTCATTGGGCCTTCCGTAATTCCAGCAGATCATCGGGTATTCCATCCCCTGGTTCTTGGCGTGAACCGAGATGGCTTTGTGATATGGATAGTCAAAAGTATGGGCGGAATAAGACTTAAGGGTGCTGGCCACTGCCTTTGTGGAGAGTTCCTCCCACAGGGGATTACCCTCTTTGGGATATAAGGAGACCGCCATTACATCCCGGTCTCCGATCTTTACGGCCTGCATATCCCAGATGAATTTCCTGGACGTGGCAAAGGCATAGTCCCTTACGTTCTCTGCCCTGAATTTCCAGGTTTTCTTTTTCTCGGAAAATCCTTTTTCTGCCGCCTCGACCTCTTCCTGGGTGACGATCAGTACAGGTTTGTCATAGGACCTCTGGGCCTCCTCATAGCGCTTCATCATTTCCTTGCTGAAGACCTCCTTTCTGTTCAGCAACCTTCCGGTAGCGTCCAGAATGTGGTCTGCGGGCACAGTGATGTTCACGTCATAGTTGCCGAAAGGCAGGGCAAATTCCCCGCTTCCCCAGAACTGGTGGTTCTGCCATCCCTCCACATCGCTGTACACCGCCATGCGGGGAAAGAACTGGGCGATCACATAAGCCCTGTTCCCGTCCTTTTCAAAATACTCGTAGCCTGACCTGGCCCGGTCTACGGTATGGTCCGGGATATTGTACCACCATTTGACTGAAAATGACACCTTTTCTCCGGTTTTCAGAGGTTGGGGCAGGTCTACCCTCATCATTGTCTGGTTGATGGTGTAAGGCAGGGGGTTCCCGCCGGCGTCCCTGACATATTCTATCCTGAAACCACCGTCAAATCCTTCCGTCATATAGGTTTGGGCGAAGGAGCCTGTGGTATAGGCCACGTTAACCCCATTCCCGTTTCTCAGGGGAGACTTGGAATCCCTGGACCGCACGTTCTGGTCGAGCTGCAGCCATAAGAATTCCAGGGCCTCCGGGGCGTTGTTGTGGTAGGTGATGGTCTCCTCCCCATAGAGCCTCGCATTTTTGTCATCGAGTTCGATATCCATCTTGTAATCGGCCTGCTGCTGATAATAGCTGGGCCCGGGGGTCCCTGAAGCCGACCTGTACATGTTGGGGGTCGCGAACTCCTGATACATTTGTCTGAACTTGTTCTGATTGGTATGCCCGGGCTCCCTTTCCTGTGTTTTCTCCTCCTGGGAGAAGGAAACTGCAGTAAAGAGGCAAAGCAAAACGGTAGTGAAACTTTTGAATCGATCCATAAAAAAGAATGTAAAATTTGTATTTTCCGGCGCGGAAAATAGGTTTTTCCGTGGAGATTAGCAGGGTCCTTTTTAAAAGTTTAACATTCCGGAATTCCTTTCCCTCAAAAGGACAAAACTCTTCTTTTTGTCCCCAAATCTGAAGTGTACAATATTCTTCTGTTCCTCGAAGACATCCATAAGGACCTCGTTCTGCACCTCTACCGATTTGAGACCCTCAAGAGTAATATTTGAGACCTCAATAAAGAGCACAAGGATGTCATTCTCGACTTTTTTACCGAGGAAATAGAAAGCAGCCGGATCTCCGTTAATCCTGACCACCAATTTGGAATTGAGGTAGCGATCGATAAATGCATCGGCATCCTTTCGTTCATTGGCCGTCCCCAGCAGGAGTTCTGCTTCATATCGCTCTAAAAGTGCTTTCTCCAGGTCATCTATAAATACGCGACTGGTGATCTGTATTGCCTGATCCGGGGCGAAATACTCCACCTGGGTTACGCTCACGTAGAATTTATGGGCGGTCCAACCCAGGATCAGGGGCGTAAAGAACAATATAAGCAGACTGCGAATTGTCATATCTTTTTTCATTCTTTCAGTCAATTCCCGTGCCAGGGAACTACTCCAGTTGATTATTTTCACGATAAGCCTTGCTCTTCAACAATAGGAGGTTCAGGATGGCGATTTGATCCTCGGATGACACGATAGAATCGAACCTTTCATCCACCTCGCAATAATACATAAAATCATCTATGCGATCGGCCGGTATTCCCATACGCTGCACAAAGATGCTGTCCGGGTAATAATGCCTGACCTCCTGTGTAAGGAGGTATTTCCTGTCCCTGGCTACCCTCTTTTTCAACATTTTAGTCCTGCCTGTGATCATATTGATCAGGGGATTGAAGGGGAGTGCAGTGATCATTCCAAGATGGAACGGACCCATCGATGCCTCTTTCAACAGGCGTTCACTCTGTATCATGGGTTTTACATCAGCATTGGGAAGTCCGAGGGTAGAGGCCGTCACGACGGGTCCTGTTTTCATTTGCTGCATATCCCGGACCAGGTCCCCGGAGAGGTTGTATGGCCGAACCACCACCTCATCGAGTTCGTTGACAAACTCTTCCAGGTTCACATAGACAAACCTGCTTTCGAGGACAGAGGCAGAAAGTACGAGCCGTTTTCGCTGATATTGTACGGCTGAGAAAAGCAGGGTGTCCCCGAGGGAAGCCTCGAGGGCGAACCATCCATCTTCATCCGAAATAGTGGCGCTGCCTGCCGTGGTATTCATGACATGCACATCGGGCACCCCCCTGTTCTCAAAGCGGACCTGACCCTGGAGCCGGGCATTGAAAAACGATTGTCCACTGGCGGAATGGCAGAGAACAATGAGCCAAAGGCACAGCCATTTACTCTTCCACATTGAGGCTTTTTCTGAATTCCTTGCTTTGGCTTACCAAAAAGTCGATCAGTTGAAATTCGTTGTCCTTTCTCAGGAGGGACTGAGCGGGGAGTTTACTGTCACAGTAGACGAGGAAGGCATCGATCTGATCCTGGGACAACTGCAGGTCACGCACGAAAAAATCATCGTCATATACCTGCCTGAGTACCTCGCTGACTTTCAGAGGAGCCCGCTCTGCGGTTTCGTCCCTGTTTCCCGAGAGGAACAGCGCCTTGAAAATATTCACGAAGTTCAGGCCATCCCTCATTTGCACCCCACCCGGGTCGAGGGCAATGTTTCTGAATTCCGAGGTGGCATCGGTTTCGTACACATATTCCTTGAACTCTTCGTTCTGAAGCTGCAGGAACTTCTTCTGGTTCTCGGGGCTGACGGTCACCTCGTCCAGTTCCGTCACCTTTTCGTTCACCTCCACCACAAGGCGGTTTTTCTGCAGGATCTCCGGGGTGACCTTCAGGATCTCGATCTGGTAATTGATGGCCGTAAAGACCAGCTCATCCCCTTCCCTGACATAGATCAGGAACTCCCCCTTGTCGTTGGTGATGGTGGCCCTTTCTGCCGTGGTATTGATCACGTTCTCATTGGGTACGGGTACGTTTCGGTAGATCACCTGTCCGCGCAGGGGCCTGCGATCTTCGGACTGAGCATATCCGAAAGTGAGGAAGAGAAGGGCTGGTAAAAGGACTGCGATCTTTTTCATGTTATTGTATGGTGAAAGGGATGAATGGGAACCGTATCATCTGTATCACTGATTAGATAAAGAAAAAAGAAGTTGAGATCATAAAAAAATTAAACGTCTTAAAACTTATGTTAAAAAGTCAAGCCCCTTCTTTAATACATTTCCCCTACCTCAAAATGTACGAAAATAATGTGGGAATAGCACACGGGCAACCCTTACCGGTGGTTCACCCTAAAAATCTGTATTTCGGGGTATTTCTTTAGTACGCGTCCCAGATAATTCTACATTTGTATTCGCCTTTTTTCAGAGAGAACGCATATGAAAATGAAACTGAGATATGTCCTTAGCGGGATCCTGATCATCCTGTGGATAGGGGCCTCGGCCCAGATCAAGATCGGGGACAATCCGCAAAATATCGACCCTGCCTCTATCCTGGAACTGGAAAGTACCAGCAGGGCCTTTGTGATCAACCGGGTCACCACGGCCCAGATGAATGCCATTGTTCCCCTGGAAGGGGCTATGGTGTACAATACGGACATTCAGTGCCTGCATTATTACGACGGGGAGAACTGGCTCAACCTGTGCGAGGCCCTGGGGCTGACCATCACTAACAATCCGATAAAATATCTGCCAGATACTACCAGGACTATTTCTCTGGTAAGGACAGGCAACAATATTAATATCGAAGTTGATAGTATAAGAAGTAATCGAATTGCATATAGAACTATAAGACAAGATGATGTAGGCGGGTCTGCCATTAACGGACTTTTTCATATTCAGAACAGATCAATCCCTATTGGAAAACTTGGAAGAAGCAGCGCTGCCGGTCAAATCATAAAATCAGATGCAGCGCGTGATCCCCAATGGGTAACCCCTGCACCGGCAGTGGTTGCCTTTGGCAAAGTTAACGGGTCTACACTGCAAAATGCTTCTTTTGGGATATCCTCCATATTTTCACTGGGAGCTGGTTATTATCAGGTGAATTTACAGAATCCAAGAATCACAGATGGATATACAATACAATTGACTGTATCAGGAGATAATAGGATATATGTGGATTTTCAGACATTTAATTCTTTTTTTGTCCAAGTAAAAAGGTATAACACGGATGACCCCGTAGTAGATGCATCCTGGTACATCACTGTATTTGACAATTGACCTTTGAAGATTTCTTATATCATATGGTTGTTTTTTTGGTTCTCAGCTACAGGCCAAACCGCCCTCTACAACAGTGGGAACTTAAGGATCCACGAGGAGGGTACTCTCGGTTTCCATACGGACCTGATTAATGACGGGCCTTTTGACGAGAACAGCGGACTTGCCGGATTTTACGGCTCCGACCTGATCACCGTCTCCGGCGCCCTGTCCCCCATCCTTTACGACGTGGAGATCTTCAACAGCAGCGGGGTATTGCTCAATACTTCTCTG
>JBFKPJ010000064.1:0-13850 GCA_041628355.1 Muriicola sp.
AATGTTGAATGAAGAAACCAAATAAGACATGAAAAAAATATTTACACTTTCCCTGATCCTCTTCCTGGCAAGCCAGGTATTTGCACAGGAAGCCGCCAGGGCCAAGGCGCTTCTGGACGAGGTCTACAACAAGGTACAGAGCTATGACAACATCGAGGTGAACTTTAAGTACACCCTGGAGAACAAGGAGGCCAATATCAACCAGGAGACCCGGGGAGACGTGACCCTGCAGGGGGAGAAGTATCTCTTCAACTACCTTGGCTCACAGCAGCTATTTGACGGAAAAAAGGTCTATACCATCGTGCCGGAAAATGAAGAGGTAACCATTGAGAACAAATCGGATGACGAGAACACCATCACCCCCTCCAAATTGCTGACCTTTTATAAAAAGGGCTATAACTACGCCTGGGACATCCTTCAGAATGTGCAGGGCCGGAAGATACAGTACGTGAAGCTGACCCCTATCGACACCCATTCGGAGATCGCCTATATCCTGCTGGGGATAGACGCACAGACCAAGCACATATACAAACTTATAGAGACAGGCAAGAACGGCACCAAGACCACCATCACTGTTAATTCTTTTAAAACCAATCAGCCGTTGTCAAAAACCTTATTTACTTTTGATGAGGCCAAATACAAAGATGAGGGCTACTATATCATAAGAAACTAGCACCTTGCGGATACTAGACCAGTATATTCTCAATCGGTTCCTGTATAATTTCATCAGTTCCTTCGTGATCCTGATGTTCATTTTCATCTTCCAGACGATTTGGCTCTTTATAGACGATATCGCAGGGAAGGGACTGGACATCATCATTATCGGGAAATTCCTGTTTTACCTGATGCCCAACCTGACCGAGAAGGTACTGCCACTGACCGTCCTGCTATCCTCCATCCTCACTTTCGGGGCTTTTGCGGAGAACTATGAATTCGCGGCCATGAAGGCATCCGGGATCTCTTTGCAGCGATCCATGCTGAGCCTGATCATCCTGGTCACCTTTCTGGGAGGAGTTACCTTTTACTTTGCCAACACGGTGATCCCGGCCTCAGAACAAAAGATCTACAATCTGAGACGCAACATCGCCAAGGTCAAGCCTGCTGCCGTCATCGAAGAAGGGGTTTTCAGTGATTTCGAGGGGATGAACATCAAAGTAGACAACAAATACGGGGATAATGACAAATATTTACAAAAAGTCATTATCCACAAGAAATCGAATCTTCAAAAGAACAATACGGTGATCAAGGCCAATGCCGGAGAACTCATCAGCAGCGAGGAGTCGGATATTATCCAGCTCGTGCTTTCTGATGGGTATTATTACGAGGAACTGGTCCCTAATTCTTCCGAAGACCGCAAACATTATCCCTTCGCCAAGGCAAAATTCGACACCTACACCATTAATATCGAAGTGCCTGAAAACACCCAGGACCTGGAAGAGGAACGCAACATCCGGACCGACAAGATGAAGAATATATCCAGGCTCAAAAAGGATATCGATTCCATACGGGAGAACAACCTGACCGTGGTTGGGGCCTTCTCCAAGAACATCGTCACCCGGCTGGGGGCCTTTGCTCCCCTTACCGAACCTGACAGTGTGAGTCAAAGTCAGCCCTATACCAACCCTCAGCGGGATTCCCTGCCCGCCGGATCCGAGACTGAGGAGAGGATCACCAATACGGCAGACATCCTGGGGCTTTACCAGGAATACCAGCAACGGCAGATCATCAGTTCTGCCGCTAATGCCATCTCCAATATTCTGAATTCCGTGAGTGGAAAGAAGCAGGATATAGAGAACAAATACAAGATCTACAACATGCATATTCTTTCCCTGCATAAAAAATACGCCCTGGCTCTTTCCTGCATCATCCTCTTCTTCGTAGGGGCTCCCCTGGGAGCGATCATCCGAAAAGGAGGGCTTGGCCTGCCTATGGTAATTGCCATCATATTGTTCCTGACCTATTACTTTATCGGGGTATTCGCCGGAAACTATGCCAAGGAGGGGAATATCCACCCTGTCCTGGGGGCGTGGTTATCTACCTTAATAATGTTACCTTTGGGGATATTTCTCACGCGGAGAGCCACTGCTGATAAGGGATTGATGAGTTTTGGGCATATATGGGACACGATCTCCGAAGGGATTCGAAAAAGATTTAAACGCAAGACGCCATGATGGTGAGCAAGGAAAAGAAAATAGAACTCAATACCATCGAAGAAGCCATTGAGGACATCCGTAAAGGAAAGGTCGTTATCGTGGTCGATGATGAGAACAGGGAGAATGAAGGGGATTTCATCGCGGCAGCGGAAATGGTGAGCCCCGAAATGATCAATTTCATGGCTAAACACGGAAGGGGATTGATCTGCACCCCCCTGACCGAATCGCGGTGTGAAGAACTGGACCTGACCATGATGGTGCAGAACAACACGGTGATGCACCACACCCAGTTCACGGTTTCCGTAGACCTGATCGGCCATGGTTGTACCACAGGGATCTCGGTCCACGACCGGGCCAAGACGATCAAGGCCCTGGTGGATCCGAATACCAAGGCCCACGAACTGGGAAGGCCCGGCCATATCTTTCCCCTGAGGGCGAAGAACGGCGGTGTGCTCAGGAGGACCGGCCATACAGAAGCGGCTGTAGACCTCGCCAGGCTGGCCGGATTTCAGCCGGCAGGGATCCTGGTGGAGATCCTGAACGAAGACGGTACCATGGCCAGGCTCCCACACCTGGCTGAGGTAGCCAGGAAGTTCGACCTGAAGCTCATTTCCATCGAGGACCTCGTGGCCTACAGGATGCAACACGACAGCCTGATCGTCAAAAAAGAGTGTTTTGATGTGGAGACCCGGTTCGGAAAGTTCACCCTCCACGCCTACCAGCAGACCACCAATGAGCAGGTTCACATAGCTCTGACCAAAGGGTTCTGGAAAAGGAATGATCCCGTCTTGACGAGGATCAATTCGACCCTTGTCAACAATGATATCCTGGGTACCCTGACCAACAATGCGGAAAAGAAGCTGGACGATATGTTCCAGGCCATCAACAACGAAGGGACGGGAGCCATCGTCTTTATCAACCAGACCAGTGAATCCCTGAATCTGCTTAGCCGACTTAAAGGGTTGAAGGAAAATCAGGCCAAAGGGATCATGAAAGCACCCGGGATCGACATGGATACAAAGGATTTCGGGATCGGGGCACAGATCCTGCACGACCTGCATATCTGTAAGATGCGTGTCCTGACCAACAGTGGTCAGACCAAGCGGGTGGGTATCGTAGGCTATGGGCTTGAGATCGTTGAATACGTCACTTATTAGTCGACCCCAAGCACCTTCTCAAGTACGCTCCGCATGGTTGCGCCTCTTTTCTGTACCTCTTCCTCCTTCCATCCGAGTTTGATCAGGCAGGACAGGTTTCGGCCCATCCAGTGATCCGAAAGGGGAAAGCTAAGGTCTTTCACTCCTGAGAGCCTCTGCTCCACCTCTTTGTTTACCGGGCCCAAACTTTTAAGCTCCCTGAGGTGATCCCATTTTCGGTAGTAGTGCCAGTTGTTGTCGTACCAGTAAAAACAGCCGTCAATGCCCTCAGCTGAAAGGGCCTTGTGGGCTTTTCGGGCCAAATCCTCAGTCGGCATAAAAAAGTTCAGGAAAGAATAATTCTGAACCCCGCTCTCTGGAACTTTCCTCAAAGTGATCCCTTCCAGCCCTGTCAAGGATTCTGCCAGGATACTGTAATGCTTCTCCTGTATTCTGAGGAAATCGTCCAACCGCCTGATCTGGGCCACCCCCACCGCGGCATTCAGTTCGGAGATCCTGAAGTTATATCCCAAAAAGGGATGGGTCTCAGCCCCCCTGTCCTTGCCCACATGATCGTGTCCGTGGTCTGAATAATGATCTGCATTCCGGTGATAGGCCTCGTTGTCCGTGATGAGGGCACCCCCTTCTCCGCAGGTAATGGTCTTTACATAGTCAAAAGAGAAACACCCCAGGTCCCCGTAACTCCCCAGTGGTTTTCCCTCGTATCTGCCCCCAATGGCCTGGCAGGCATCCTCGATCAGGAGTAGGTTGTGACGGTCACAAATGGCTTTCAGCGGTTTGAGGTCGGCCATAGAGCCACACATATGTACAGGCATCACGGCCTTAGTACGGTCCGTGATCGCATTCTCCACGGCTGTCGGATTCAAACAAAGCGTATCATCGATCTCGGTGAGGATGGGAATGGCCCCCAGGGCCAGCACGGCCTCAAAGCTGGCCACAAAAGTAAAGGTGGGGATGATGACCTCATCTCCTGCCCCGATCCCGGCGCTCGCCATGGCGACGGTAAGAGCAGCGGTGCCACTGCTCACGGTTTGTGCATACCGGGTCTGCATGCGTTCAGCCAGTGCCTGTTCCAGTTCCCGGGCCTTCCAGTGACCGCTGCGCATGGCGTCGAACCCGTAGCGCATCAGCACTCCGGAATCGAGTACATCCTGTACCTCCGCCCTTTCCAGGGCTCCAAACATTTCAAATCCAGGCATTTTATTTTATATGAATGATAGATTCCGCAAGGTCACGCCTTACTTTCTTAAGTTCCGAAAAAAAGTCGTCATCAGCCCTTTTACCCACTGGTAGAACCAGGACGGATGACAGGTTGTGGGCTTTCAGGTCGAGCTCTTCGTCATAGGCTTCCGGGTCAAATCCTTCCATGGGGCAGGCGTCTATCTTTTCCAGCGCACAAACGGTGAGCAGATTTCCCATAGCCAGGTAAGCCTGGTTGGTAGCCCATTGCATGATCTCATCGGTCTCTTTTTGGGAGAAACTGTCAACCAGTGCTTTTTTAAAAGGTGAAAGGATCTCCTCGGAGGTTCCGCGGACCGACTTCACCCTCTCGAAATACTGGGTGATGTACTGGGTATCGACATTCGTTTCAATACAGATGACGAGCACGTGGGAAGCCTGCGCCACCTGTTTTTGTCCGTAAGAATGTTTTACCAGCTCGCCTTGTATATCCTTGTTTTTCAACACGACCAATCGGATAGGCTGCAAGCCGTAGGAGGTAGCTGTGAGGTTAAAGGCTTCGATGAGCAGGTCGATCTTTTCATCCGGGAGAATGGCATCCCCGTCAAATTTCTTTACGGCATATCGCCATTTTAGACGTTCTATACTATCCATAGGTTCAGGTAAAAAACCACAATTTTATCGCCATCAGTACCACCATGACCACCAGGAAGGTTTTTATGAATCCATCTCCTTTCCTGACCGATACCCTGCTGGAGAACCAGGCTCCCAGGCCATTACCAATAGCCAGAACGGCCCCCACTTCCCAGATCACCTTATCGTTGAACACAAAGACGGCCAGTGCGGCCAGGGTGTAAATGCAGACCACGGCCACCTTGGTGGCGTTGGCCCTGACCAGGCTCATTTTATGAAAATAATGAAGAAACAAGAGGATCACAAATCCGATCCCCGCGTTGATGAAACCCCCGTAGATCCCGATAAAGAAAAAGGCCAGCATTCCCAGCCAGAGGTATTTGCCGGTGAGCCGTTCCTCCACATCCTCCAGGCTGATCTTAGGCTTGAACACGATGATCAGGACCACGGCGATCATAATGATCGCCAGGATGCGGTTAAACGTCTCCCCCCTGATATCCACGGCGATGGAAGCCCCCAGAATAGATCCCAGAAGTGCTGCGATCCCCAGGTATACGTTGAAGGGAAAGGTGGATACCCCCTTGCTCTTGAACCCGGCGACCCCGATCGCGGTCTGAAAGGCAATGGCCACCCGGTTGGTGCCGTTGGCCACGGATGGAGGCAATCCCAGGAAGATCAGTACAGGCAGAGAGATCAGGGAGGCACCCCCGGCGATAGTGTTGATAAAACCCACCACAAAACCCACAACAACCAGCAGGGGATAATAATACCAGTGTTCCATAGGGCAAAAGTACGTGCTTAATTGTAAAAAACAGCAGAGAGCAAATGACAATTAACCCCTAGACACGGTTGTCATGTCAGGATCGCTAATTGAATTCTCATACTGGAATTCATAGATGGGATAAGAAATATTTTAAAGAAGTTTAGCTGCCGGCAAAAGGAGTTCCGAACACGCCTACAGCCAGTTCTGCCCAGACCAGGAAGAAGAATGCCAGCGCTGCTAACAGCAGCACGATCCTGTATGTTTGGTTAGAAACGTTCCTCCAGACCAGGTCACAGACAAAGGCGGTGCTGGCCAGCAAAATACCGGCCACCAGGAAATCTAATGCACTCCAGTCGACTTCCTGGCTGAATTGCATAGCGACCAACGGAATGCAGAGCAGTAATAGCGACCCTAGCAGGATATAGCCTATTCGTTTGAAAGATATGGTCATGATTTTCAGTGCGTTTAGATAAAGTTACTAAAAATTTTAATTCGGCTGACCGGCTGCCTGTTCAAGTTCCCTTAGACGCCACAACAGGCACCCAGATTTCCTCTTCCGATTCCGGATCGTTATTGCGGTACTTCTCCCCCAGCACCTCAAAATGGGGACGGTGGTCTAGCTGGTAGCCCGACGTCGGCAACCAACTGCCAAAGATGTATTCATACACACTCCTGTCTGATGAGAGACCCTTGTATGGGAATACGGCGTAAAGTCCTGCCGGGATCTCGAGGGAGCCCATTTCTGAAGGGATGTCTCCGAATTCCGACACTTCCCGTGCAGCCCACTTCTCGAATGGGGTTTTGGGATCAAAGGCACTAAAATATCCCGGGCCATAGATCGCAATGGAAAAGAGATCCCTGGAGACCGGGTTGCCGATCTCGCCAAGCCTGGGCATTAAACTGCGCCAAAGCCCGGAGGGGTCGAAGTTCTCCATGCTCACCGTCCTCTTCATCCCTACGAGTTTCAGGTCACCGGTGTTCCTGAGTTGCGGGCGTATCCGGTATTCTCGCTTTTCCATCATAAATCAAAGGTGTTTTGGTCTATTCCTTTCATTTAAAGGGACAAAAGTATCCATTTTCTGTTTTCTCTCAGTCCCGTGAAAAAGTCGATACCCGGATGGTTCTTTTATTAAAAAAATAATACCTTGACAATTGTAACCGAGGGGTTAATCCCTCCTAAATCGATCAGCCAACACATGAAATATTCCATTCTCAAATTAGTGGTCGCTTGCGCGCTACTGTTAGTAGCCACAGAATCCTTTGCTCAGTCCACGACCGTAATGGTGCAGGACAGTACAGAAATCGTCGACAAACGATTGAAATTTGGCTGTGGTTTTGGCCTCAACTTTGTGGGGGGCACCAACATCTTTATCGCCCCCAACCTGCTCTATGACGTCAGTAATACCATCAGCCTGGGAGGCGGAATTCAGGGAAGTTATACGGGGATCAAGGACGTACAGAACACCACCACGTTTGGATTTAACCTGATCTCCCAGTACACGCCTGTCAGGCAATTGACCACCCTGCTGGAATTCACACAGCTTCGGGTGACGACCAAGACCGAGAATTTAGCTGAAAATACTACGGACAAGTTCTGGGATTCTGCCTTGTTTGTGGGAGCCGGGCTGAACGTCACCCCCTCCATTTCCATAGGGGCTAAAGTAAACCTCCTCTACGACTCGGATGAAACGGTTTATACCAGTGCCGTGATCCCATTTGTGAACGTTTCCTTTTGACGACCTTTTAGATAGGCAGGGATCCTGATTTTTGATCCGGAAAACGCCGGATAGGCCTGCTATTTCAGGGCATTGACCAGTTCCTTCCCATCGCGATAGGCCCTGATATTGTCGATAGTCGTCTGAGTGATCTCTTCCATGGCCTCTCTGGTAAAATAGGCCTGGTGGGAGGTGATCAGCACATTGGGGTAACTGTTCAGCCTCAGGATCAGGTCGTCCTCAATGATCATCTCGGACATATCCTTAAAGAAGAGGTTTTCCTCCTGCTCATATACATCGATCCCCAGGAATCCGATCTTTTTGTCGGCCAGTCCCTTCAGGATGTCCTGGGTATTGATCAGTCCGCCCCGACTCGTATTGATGATCATGATCCCATCCTTCATCCTGGCTAGGGAATCCCCGTTGATCATATGCCAGGTCTCCGGGTTCAGAGGACAGTGGAGCGAAATGATATCCGAAAGTTCAAAAACTTCTTTTAGGGACCTGTAAGAAACCCCCAGGGCTTCCACTTCCTGTGATGGGTACAGGTCGTAAGCCAGGACCTCGCATCCCATTCCCTTGATGATCCTGCAGAAGGTCGCCCCGATCTTTCCCGTTCCTATAACCCCTACGGTCTTGCCGTGAAGGTTAAACCCCATAAGCTTATTCAGTGAAAAATTACCCTCCCGCACCCGGTTGTAGGCCTTATGGGTCTTGCGGTTGAGGGTGAGGATCAAGGCGAGGGCGTGTTCTGCCACGGCCTCAGGCGAATAGGCGGGCACCCTGACCACTTTGATGCCATTTTCACCGGCGGCATCCAGGTCCACGTTGTTATAACCGGCACATCTCAGGGCGATCAGTTTCACTCCGAGTTTCGCCAGTTGAATGATCGTTTCCCTGTCTGCCGTATCGTTTACGAATACACAAATAACCTCAAATCCTGTGGCCAGATTGACCGTATCCCTGTTCAAGGGAGAATCAAAATAAGTGAATTCTAATTCCTTCCGGTTTGTATATCGATCAAAATATTCCTGATCATAAGGCTTGGTGTTGAAGACCGCGATTTTAACCATGAATGACTCCGTAATAAAGATTTTAAACGGGCACGAAGATACTATTTGTTGGCCAAACTGTGATACTCTATAGCACCTCCTGTTGGAAAGGATTCTAGGTATTTAACTGCCGTTCGGTTCGGATCTCACCAATGTGGTAATAAGCTTCGATGCGTTTGATGAGCTGCCCTTCAAAATAGTACCACTCACTCACATCCAGGGAAAAGTCGGCCCCCTGCCTGGCTGTATATCTTACGCAGGCATGGGAATCACCATAAAAGCCATCATGGATCTCAAAGGTCTGATCCAGGAATTTTTCCCGGTTATTCTCGACAATACGCAGATAAGCAGCCTTTCCCTCAATAGTGCCGAACGGACTCGTATGCCGGAAATCCTCAGTCAGGGGAAGGTCCCTGAAATGGCCATCTTCCCACTTTTGGAACCAATCCAGTACGATAGCTTTTGTTTTCATGGTCATATCTCTTTAGAGGATGGGGAATGTGTTCATGGGATTTGATCTTAAAGGGTTAGGGTTCCCTGATCCAGGCCTCAAAGACCTCCATCAGGTCTCCCGCACCCAGGGTTGCCCAAAGGATGATCAATCCGGCCAGCACCTTGATCCAGATCGGGATGGCATGGCCTGTATACCTGAAAAGTAAAGCATTGGAAACAGGCAGGTACAAGAAGGCCAAAAATAAATAGAAGACTCCCGGGACCAGATGTACAAAGATGATATTTAAGATCCCGATCACCGTAAATAGCCCTGCAAATATCCAGCTTACTACCCGGTGTGGAACAGTGTTATAGGATTCGGTCCTCATAGGAAATCAACTTTTGTAAATAAAATTGAACTGAATAAATTTATATACGGATGGGCGTTATGAGCGCAGGATCTTTTCCATGGCCCGGCCTTTCGCCAGTTCATCCACCAGTTTGTCCAGGTACCTTACCTGGCGGGTGATCGGGTTTTGGATCTCCTCTACCCTGTACCCACAGATCACCCCCTTGATCTGGTCTGCTTTGGGATTCAGTGTCGCCTTTTCAAAAAAGGTCGCGAAGGTCGCCTTTTCCGCTATGAGCGAATTCAAAGCAGGTTCATCATGCCCTGTAAGCCATTCGATGACCTGGTGAAGCTCTTCTTTCGTCCTTCCCTTCTTTTCCGCCTTGGTCAGGTAATGCGGATAGACCGATGCGAAGGTCATATTCGCAATTCGTTGGTCGTGGTGACTTGTATCTTTCATAATGGCAGCTATTAAGTTGTTCCTTAAGATATTAAATTTCCCCGGTTGGAGGTTTGGCTGGTATTGAATTTCTTTCCGGATCAGGTCACTCTGGAATGGATCGGGTTCCTTTCGCGAGAAAGCTTTTCCGAATTTCTTTCTTCTTCGGGGAGGTAAACCGATTTAAAATAGTAATTTTGATAAAAGCCTGGAATTTTATCAAAAACGATACGCTCACCTTAGAAGGACTCCTCCAACTAAATTTTAATACGATCATCTGGATAGCTGCCCCCATCATGTTTAGTTTGGTGGCACTGGAATATTATTTTTCGTACAAACAACAAAGGAAACTGTATCACGGCAAGGATTTCCTGGCCTCATCGGCCATAGGATTCGGAAACCTCTTTGTCAATGCCCTTACCAAGGTCGGGATCTTTTACATCGTGGTGATCTGTTACAACCTGACACCCTGGACGATCCCTCATACCTGGTGGTCCTATATCCTATGCTTCTTTACCCTGGATTTTGTGAGGTACTGGTCTCACAGGATCTCCCACAAACAGCGATTCTGGTGGTCCACCCACGTAGTACACCACAGTTCCAGGTTTTACAACTTCTCGACCTCTTTCAGGCTGTCCTGGGTCCAAAACCTGAAACTGGTATTTTTTATTCCCGTATTTATGATGAGTTTTGACCCCGTGGTCTACATCATTGTGCATCAACTGGAGATCCTGTACCAGTTCTGGATCCACACCGAACTGATCCGAAAACTTCCAGCACCTATCGAATATATCTTTGTGACCCCATCCCATCACAGGGTCCACCATGCCACCAACGAGGACTATATAGACAAGAACTTTGGCTCCACACTGATCATCTGGGACCGGATGTTCGGCACCTTCCAGGAAGAGAAGGAACAGGCCATCTATGGCATTACCAAACCCGTGGATTCTTACAATCCCGTATATCTCGTTTTCCATGCCTGGGGAGACCTCATCGTGGATATATGGAATCGTCCTAGGAAATCCTGGGAGATCCTCTTTGGCAGTCCTACCACATGGGAACGCAAGGAGGTTGAAAAAGCGAAACTCAAAAAAGAGTATGCGGTAAATCGGGAGGAATACCGGGATGTTTCGGCCTGACACATCCAACTCCGGCATTCACTAGAGGTTTCCGGATAAAATAAAAAGCCACGAACCGCTCTCTGCAGGCCCGTGGCTCCTGTACGATATTTATGACCGGCTTATTTTATTTCGACCAGTTTGAGATCAAAGGTCAGGTCCTGTCCGGCCAGGGGGTGATTGGCGTCGATCACGATGTGTTCCTCCTGCACGTCGACTACCCTCAATTGCTGCTCGGAACCATCAGGCCTGGTAGCCACCAGTCCCATCCCCACTTCCGGGTTGATCTCCCCGGGAAGGTCATTTTTGCTGACCTTTTGGAACAGTTCCTTCCTGACTTCCCCGTAGGCCTCTTCTTTGGGAATGAGGATCGTCTTTTCCTCATCCACTTCCATGTCGATCAATCCCTTTTCAAAACCGGGGATCAAGGTTCCCTCACCGAGGGTCACTTCCAGGGGTTCCCTTTCCAGAGAACTGTCGAATACCTGACCGTCTGTTAATTTACCTGTGTAATGTACCCTTATGGTATCATTCGCTTTTACTTTTCCCATTTTTCTACTTCTATGGTTTACGATTTAAATTTCAAGGGGCAAAGGTAGTAAGAGATAAATGGCTTGACGAAGAATCAGGGATAAATTCCTATTCGGTATTATGACCTGGTACCGTTAAATCACAAGGGATCCCATTATTCCCTTGCAGGTTCTCCAAACGTCAGCAGGTTGGCATCCGGGTCCAGGAGAGAGAATTCTCTTTGGCCCCAGGGCTTGTCTTCAAGGGGTCCATTAGGGTGTATAGATACCTTGTTTTCCAGGAGAGATCGGTAGAATCGATCGATATTCTCGGTACGTATATACACCTGCCCGTAATTTTCTTTCGGGTCCAACTCTCTGAATTCAAAGAAGTGGATCTGGATATGGTCTCTCTCCAGCATCAGATAGCCCTCGTAATCGACCGCCCCAACTTCCTTGAATCCCAGGTGGGCCACATAGAAATCCCGGGTGATGTTCTTATTGCGCATGGGCAGTTTGGGGTGAATGGCTGTTAGCATAAAGTTATGAGTAGAATAATGGTGAACGAAGATATATTCAATGGTAACCCGGGATATTTTTACCCAGGACAAAATCGCGTTCCCCCACCCAGAGGTCACCTTCCTTTGAAAATCTTAGAATCCCATTGGTCCCTCCTCTGGGGGACGGTGTTCGGGTCTCTTTGTCCGTCAGCAAGGGGTCACCTTCAAAATAGTAGCTTTCCAGCCAGTAGTATTTTCCATCCGGTTCAAGGATGGTTGGGTGGATATGGGCCGGTTCAGTCCCGTCGGGATAGGTACCGGCCTTAATGGTGTAAAAGGTATAACGTCCCTTGCGGTCGGTCTTTATCCAACCTCTGTTGTATCCGTGCCTCCGGCCCCAGCCTTTTTCATCTCCTCGTTTAGTATATAAACCGGACCTGTCAGTGTGGTATACGTACAGGACCACATCCGGTGCCGGTGTTTTTCCATCCGGCCTGTAGATCGTCCCGTTTACTTTGATCTTTTGTGCCCCGGAATGGAAATCGGGCAGGGTATCCACCGGAGTTAGAGCCCTGTCTCCGTATTCAAAGACCGCCTCGCATCCCTCACAGGGGCCTCCAACCAGGCGGGGATTATTCTGGCCACGGGATCCCTGGCAGGAGAGCAAGAGGAAACCGCAACTAAATAAACCCAGAATTAATAAATTCCGTTTCTTCATGGCGTAATGAAGATAAGAAATATCTGTTTGCCCTCCTTCAGCAGCCTACTTAATGTTCCGACAAAAGAGCCGATTAACGAATCTCCATCAGGAGGGAGCCCAGGTCGAGTGGCCGGGTATACATCTCCAGGGAACCATCGGGCTTTTTCGGCCATTCTTTCTCGGGTTTGTCCCAGTAAAGTTCCACCCCGTTCCCATCCGGATCGTCCAGGTACAGAGCCTCCGAAACCCCGTGATCCGAAGCCCCGGTCAGAGGGTACTCTGCCTCCCGGAGACGTTGCAGGATGGTGGCCAGGTCTTTCCTTGTCGGGTACAGGATAGCCGTGTGAAAAAGGCCTGCAGACCCCCTGGGGCTCGGTCCGGCCCCTTTGCTGAACCAGGTGTTCAACCCGATGTGGTGGTGGTACCCACCGGCAGAGATAAAGGCGGCATCTTCCCCATAGGTGGTGGTCACTTCAAAGCCCAGGAGACCACAATAGAAGTCGAGTGACCGCTGCAGGTCGGACACTTTCAGGTGCACATGCCCGATACGGGTCTCAGGTGCCACGGTGTAGTCATTCTTTTCCATACGGCGCTTCTTTCCTTTTTCATTCATCCCGGTGGGTGGCCCGTTCCAGCTTGTCGTTGATCGTCCTGCCCAGGCCTCTGTCGGGAAAGCGTTCTGCGATGATCATATCCAGGCCCTGCCTGTCGAGCCGGTGCATGGCTGCATAGAGGTTCCGCGCCGCTTCCTCCAGATCGCCAGTGGGTGACAGCACCTCCTGATGAGCTATATTCAGCCCTTTTCTCTTTTTTTGAAATAGCAACAGCCCTATTTTTTTTCCTTTCTGAGCCTTTAAAAAAGCCTGTACATCCTCCACCAAAAAAGTATCCGTAGCCGGGGCATAATGCCGGAGTAACATCCCGGGGGCTGACGGTTCGTGATCCTCGCTTTTTGTCCTGAACCCGACTTCGCCTACCTTCTCCCGGATCTCCTCCAGGGAAAGGGAGCCCAGCCTGTAAACTACAGGTTTTTGATCCTCGAAACCAACGATGGTGGATTCGATCCCCTTCCGGCATTCACCCCCGTCCAGGATGACCTTGAGGCTGTCCCCAAAATAACGTTCCACATGCTCCGCGGACGTGGGACT
>JBFKPJ010000065.1:0-13770 GCA_041628355.1 Muriicola sp.
GAAGTTAGGGACCGCTTCTCGGAGACCCCCAACGTAAGTTTTTTCAACGGGAACCTCTCCGTGAACGTACAGGTGAGCAACACGAACAGCGAAGATCTGATATCTACTGCTGAAAAGATCAATGCGTACGTAGAGAACTACAATGCCGCACATAACAACGTGCACCTGGATGTGGTCTCCGACGCGTCCATTTCACTGAAACAAAGGACGGCCCTCCTGATCGAGAACGGGGCCATAGGGATCCTCCTGGTTCTTTTGTTCCTCTCGTTTTTCCTGAATACCCGCCTGGCTTTCTGGGTGGCCTTTGGCCTGCCCATCTCTTTCCTGGGGATGTTCATCTTTGCGGCCATGTTCTCAGTGACCATCAATATCCTGTCCCTTTTCGGGATGATCATTGTGATCGGTATCCTGGTGGATGATGGGATCGTGATCTCAGAGAATATCTACCAGCATTACGAAATGGGCAAATCGCCAGTTCAGGCAGCCATAGATGGAACCGTGGAAGTGATTCCACCCATCCTGTCGGCCATTATCACCACCATATTGGCCTTTTCCACCTTCCTGTTTCTCGACAGCCGGATCGGGGAATTCTTCGGGGAAGTATCCACGGTAGTGATCCTGACCCTGACGGTCTCACTCTTCGAGGCACTGATCATTTTGCCGGCGCACATCGCTCACTCCAAGGCCCTGGTGAGACAGACCCCTGAAGAACTCGAAAACCAGTCGGGTGTAGACAAGTTCCTGACCAAATTGAGGGTTTTCAACAAGATCGGTGATCGCGTCATGAGCTACCTCAGGGATACGCTTTACAGCCCCGCCCTGCATTTTGTGCTCAATCACAGGTTTATCAGTTTTTCCATCTTTACCGGATTGCTGGTGGTCACTTTCGCCTCTATCATATCCGGGGTTGTCCGTGTGACCTTATTCCCCAGTGTGGCCAGTGACCAGGTCAGCATAGAACTGCTCATGCCTGAGGGCACCAACCCGGAGATCACAGAAGAGATCATCTCCAAGGTGGAAGCAGCCGCGTGGCGTGTCAATGAGGATTTTACAGCCCGCCAGAGCGGGAACCTTCAGGTGGTGGAGAATATCATCAAGCGGGTGGGCCCGGGGAACAACAAAGCTTCCCTCAGGGTGAACCTGCTGCCGGGAGAAGAACGGGATTTTCCATCCCCTGAGATCACCAATGCCATACGGGACGAAGTAGGGGAAGTCTACGGGGTGGAACGCCTAACTTTCGGCTCAGGTGGAAACTTTGGTGGCAGCCCGGTTTCCATAGCCCTTTTGGGGAATGATAACGAACAGCTGGAGGGTGCCAAGGAAGAGCTCAGGGCATACCTCGAAAACAATCCTAAACTGAGGGATGTGACCGATACCGATCCGGAAGGGATCAAGGAACTCGACATAGAACTCAAGGAGAATGCCTATGCACTCGGACTCAACCTGCAGTCGGTCATGAGTCAGGTCCGTGCCGGTTTCTTCGGGGCCCAGGCCCAGCGTTTCCAGAGAGGACAGGACGAGATCAGGGTCTGGGTGCGGTATGACCGTTCCAATCGATCCAGCATTTCAGATCTGGATGACATGCGGATCCTAACGCCTACCGGAGAAAGGGTGCCTTTTTCTGAGATAGCCACCTACACCATCGCCCGGGGAGATGAATCCATCAGCCATTTGGACGGGCAGCGAGAGATACGGGTAGAGGCAGACCTCGAAAACCCCAATGAAAGCGCCACCGACATTCTTTTTGACGTTCAACAGAACTTTATCCCCGGTCTCCTGGCCAAGTATCCATCCCTGTCCGTGTCCTATGAAGGCCAGAACCGGGAGGCTCAAAAATTATCACGATCTGCCAACGCGGTGTTCCCGGTGATCCTGTTCCTGATCTTTGCCGTGATCGCGTTTACCTTCAGGTCGTACAGCCAGCCTGTGATCCTGCTCTCCATGATCCCGTTCAGCGTGATCGGGGTGGCCTGGGGGCACTATATCCACGGTTTTCCGATCAACGTACTTTCGGCCCTGGGGATCATTGCCCTGATAGGCATCATGGTGAACGACGGCCTGGTTCTCATCGGAAAATTCAACGGCTACCTGAGGCAGGGGATGAACTTTGACGACGCCCTGTACGAAGCCGGGAAATCCCGCTTCAGGGCCATTTTTCTGACTTCCCTGACCACTATTGCCGGACTCGCTCCCCTGTTGCTGGAGAAGAGCCGACAGGCGCAATTCCTGAAACCGATGGCCATTTCCATTTCCTACGGGATCGGGATCGCAACCGTTCTGACCCTCTTGATGCTGCCGCTTCTATTGTCTGCTATAAATACGGCCAAGGCGAACATCGCCTGGCTGAAGACGGGAGAAAAAGTAAATAAAGAGGCGGTGGAACGAGTGATCAAGGAACAGAAGCAGGAAGCCAAGTTAAAAGAGAAATTAGAAGTAGCTACGAACGGCCGGGCCGCTTCCCTCACAAGTAAGGATAAAAAGAGGAGGCTTAAGGAAACGGTCAATACAGAAGATACGGATTAATGAGAAGAATTTCCCTCACGAACCTGTTCCTGGTTTTTATACTCGGGATCTTTACCGGTTTTGCACAAGAACCCACGCTGTCTAAGCAGGAGGCCATGGACCTGGCCCTGGAAAACAATTTCGGGATCAAGGTGGCCAGAAACCAGGTAGCCATCGCAGACAACAACCAGAGTATCCTGAATTCCGGATTTCTGCCTACCCTGACCGCTAATGCCGGAGCCACCTACAACCGGGATGATATCAATGTGGAGTTCCCGGGTCAGTTCGACGATAACGGGGAACCCAGGCCCGACTTTGAACTCAACAAGGCGGAAGCACAGCGGTACAATACCGGAGTGACCCTTAATTACACTCTTTTTGATGGCCTGGGCAGGTTGTACAATTACAAAAGCCTGAAAGAACAATACCAGCTCACTGAACTCCAGGCCAGGGAGACCATAGAGAACACGATGTTGCAGCTCTTCAGTGTATATTTTGAAGTGGCCCGCCTCACAGAGAACGTCAACGTGTTCAAACAGGCCCTTGCCATCTCAAGGGACCGGATCACCCGGGCGGAGTACGCTTTTGAGTACGGACAGAATACTAAACTCGACATCCTGAACGCCCAGGTGGATGTGACCAATGACAGCATCAACCTGTTGAATGCCAAGCAACAGCTGGCCAACGCCAAAAGGGATCTCAACGTGGTGCTGAACCAGAGCCTGAACGAGACATTTGCCGTGGATACCGTGGTCAATTTCATACCCAGGCTCGCGCTGGATGAGTTCATCGCCACCGCCAAAGAGAATAACGTAGCCCTGTTGCAGACCGAAAAGAACCTCAAGATCAACGAGTACGATATCATGGTGAGCAGGAGTGGATACCTCCCTACCATCGGCCTGAGCGGTTCCTACGGGTGGAACCTGAACCAGAGCCCCCCCTCAGCATTCTTTCCGGGGACCAATAACACAACCTACAACCTGAACCTCGGTGCACGCCTTACCTGGAATCTCTTTGATGGGGGTAGTACCGCCGTGAGGGTAAAAAACGCCAGGATCGCATTTGAGAACCAGGATCTTTTGAAGAAACAGATAGAGCTCGAAGTGGATCGGGACATACTCAACGCCCTGGACATCTACGAAAACCGCCTGGCCATCTTCGCCATACAGGAACAGAATGTGATCACTAACGAGAACAACTTCGCACGTTCCCGTGAGCAGTTCCAGCTGGGGCGCATCACTTCCATAGAATTCAGGCAGGCCCAGATCAACCTGCTCAACGCCCAGACCAACAAGAATCTGGCCAAGTACGACGCCAAACTGGCCGAGCTGCAACTGCTGCAGCTTACAGGGCAGCTGCTGAATATCGAATTGTAACAAAGGGATGTACGAACACTTTTTCCAATGTCCATATTGCTGGGAGGAGATCTCTGTCCTCCTGGACACCTCTGTAAGCCAACAGACCTATGTGGAGGACTGCGAAGTTTGCTGCAACCCCATTGAGTTCACGGTAAGCTGTGAAGACCATGAACTCCGTCAATTTGATGCCCAACCCCTGGGACAGTAATTTTCTTCCGGCCCCTTCTTTGTATCTCCAGCCTGTGTCCAAATCCCGGAGAATTTAGTATTTTGTTCCTGGCATAGGGAACCATGGACAAAACCAAAGACAACGCAAAAGCTTACTGGAGGGAGAACCTGAGATATCTTATTTTGCTTCTTGCCATCTGGTTCATCGTATCCTTCGGGGCCGGCATCCTCTTCAAGGATGCACTGAACGCCATCAAAATTGGCGGTTTCGGGCTCGGCTTCTGGTTTGCCCAACAGGGGGCCATCTATGTATTTGTGATCCTCATTTTCGTCTACGTCCGACTCATGAATAAACTCGACAAGAAATACGGATATGATGACGAGGCCTAATACTGCATTAAAGCGTTAAACATGGATGTACAGAGCTGGACCCTGCTCCTCGTGGTCATTTCCTTTTCCCTTTATATCGGTATCGCTATTTGGTCGAGGGCGAGTTCCACAAGTGATTTCTACATCGCAGGAGGCCATGTTCCGGCCCTGGCCAACGGAATGGCCACGGCGGCCGACTGGATGTCTGCGGCCTCTTTCCTCGGAATGGCCGGGCTGCTTTCCTTTACCGGTTACGACGGATCGGTATACCTCATGGGATGGACTGGTGGATATGTGCTACTGGCACTCCTGCTTGCCCCCTATCTGAGAAAATTCGGAAAATTCACGGTGCCTGATTTTATCGGGGACCGTTATTATTCCAATATCACCAGGACCGTGGCCGTGGTATGCGCCCTGCTGGTCTCCTTTACCTATGTGGCCGGACAGATGCGGGGGGTGGGCCTGGTCTTTTCCCGATTCCTGGAAGTGCCCATAGATACAGGGGTGATCATCGGGATGCTGATCGTACTCTTCTACGCTGTTCTCGGGGGGATGAAGGGGATCACCTATACCCAGGTGGCCCAGTATTGTGTACTGATCTTTGCCTTTATGGTGCCGGCGATCTTTATCTCTATCCAGATGACGGGAAATCCGGTGCCCCAGCTGGGGATGGGTTCCCAGGTCCTGGGGGAAGAGACCTACCTGCTCGACAAGCTGGACGGGCTTTCAGAAGCCCTGGGCTTTACAGCATATACGGATGGATCCAAATCGACCCTGGACATCCTGTGCATCACTGCAGCCCTGATGGTGGGCACTGCCGGGCTGCCCCATGTGATCGTTCGTTTCTTTACCGTGCCTCGGGTAAGGGATGCCAGGAAGTCGGCCGGATACGCCCTGCTCTTTATCGCTATCCTGTATACTACGGCCCCGGCGGTGGCTGTCTTTGCCAGGACCAACCTCCTGGAGACCGTAAGCGGTCAATCCTATGAGGATATGCCGGAATGGTTTCGCAAATGGGAGACCACCGGACTCATCGTTTTTGAGGATAAGAACCAGGACGGGCGTGTTCAGTATGTGGGGGATTCGGGGAAGAATGAACTGACGGTGGATCCTGATATCACGGTGCTTGCCAACCCGGAAATAGCGAAACTGCCCAATTGGGTGATCGCCCTGGTGGCAGCCGGAGGTCTTGCTGCCGCCCTTTCCACGGCTGCGGGCCTGTTGCTGGTGATTTCAACGGCCATCTCCCATGACCTGATCAAGAAGCAGTGGAAAAAGGATATTTCGGACGGCCATGAATTGATCCTGGCCCGGATCTCCGCTGTAATTGCCGTGTGCATAGCGGGGTATTTTGGAATAAACCCTCCCGATTTTGTAGCGGCCACGGTGGCCCTGGCCTTTGGCCTGGCTGCAGCTTCCTTCTTTCCGGCGATCATCCTGGGTATCTTCTACAAAAAGATGAACAAGGAGGGGGCGACCGCCGGCATGATTGCGGGAATAGGGCTCATGCTCTATTACATGCTGAGATTCAAATTCGATATGTTCGGGGGAGGTACGCCGGATGACTGGTGGTTCGGAATCTCGCCCGAAGGCTTTGGAACCGTGGCAATGTTGCTTAATTTTATAGTATCCTTCTCCATATCTGGCTTTTTCAGGGACCCGCCCGAGGAGGTGCAACAGATCGTCGAGGACATCAGACTCCCAAAAGGGGCCCGAGAGGCCGGCTCACATTAAAACTGACATTATGAGTAATTACAGCATTAAAAACCTGGAGGAATACTTCCAGCTCTACAGAAAATCAGTAAGGGAACCAGAGAATTTCTGGGAAGAGATCGCAGAAGAACATTTTTTGTGGAGAAAACGCTGGAAACGTGTCATGCGGTGGGACTTCTCCAAGCCCGAAGTAGCCTGGTTCGAAGGGGCTAAACTGAATATTACGGAGAACTGTCTGGACAGGCATCTCGCCATTCGCGGGGATAAGACTGCCATCCTGTTTGAACCCAACGACCCAAATGAGGAAGCCCAGCATATTACCTATAAGGAATTGCATGCCCGGGTGTGCCGCTTTGCGAATGTCCTGAAGTCCAAAGGGGTGAAAAAAGGAGACCGGGTCTGCATCTACCTTCCCATGATCCCTGAGCTTGCCATTGCCGTTTTGGCGTGTGCCCGTATCGGGGCTATACACTCCGTGGTCTTTGCGGGATTCTCTTCCCAGGCCCTTGCTGCGAGGATCAACGACTGTGATTGCCGCATGGTGATCACTTCGGACGGTTCTTTCCGGGGCGCGAAGACGATCGACCTCAAGGGGATCGTGGACCAGAGCCTGGAGAGTTGCCAGGGGGTCGCTACCGTCCTGGTGGTGAAACGCACAGGGCAGAAGGTGCAGATGCAGGAAGGAAGGGATTTTTGGATAGAACCGCTGCTGGAGCAAGCCCAGGACGAGTGCAGGGCGGAGATCATGGATGCGGAGGATCCCCTCTTTATTCTGTATACTTCCGGCTCTACGGGCAAGCCTAAAGGGATGGTGCACAGTTCGGGAGGATACATGGTATTCACTGCCTATACGTTTAAGAATATTTTCAGGTACAGGGAGAACGACATTTACTGGTGCACAGCCGATATCGGTTGGATCACGGGGCATTCTTATATAGTGTACGGGCCCCTTGCCAACGGAGCCACCACAGTGATGTTCGAAGGGGTGCCCACCTATCCGGACCACGGCCGGTTCTGGGAAGTAGTGGCCAAACACAAGATCACGCAATTCTACACGGCACCTACGGCTATCCGCGCCCTTGCCAAGGAAAGCCTGGAATATGTGGACGAATACGACCTGTCCTCCATCAAGGTGCTGGGAACCGTGGGGGAACCGATCAATGAAGAAGCCTGGAACTGGTATAACAACAACATTGGGAAGAACAAGAGTCCGATCGTGGATACCTGGTGGCAGACAGAGACCGGAGGGATCATGATCTCACCTATTCCCTATGTGACCCCAACAACCCCTACCTATGCCACCCTGCCCTTCATAGGGGTGCAGCCGGCGCTGATGGATGAGAACGGAAATGAGATCCAGGGTAACCAGGTGGAGGGAAGGCTCTGTATCAAGTTCCCCTGGCCTTCCATGGCCAGGACCATCTGGGGTGACCATAAGCGTTATTACGACACCTATTTCTCGGCCTTTGAAAACAAATACTTCACCGGTGACGGCGCCATGCGAAATGCCGTGGGATATTACCGGATCACCGGTCGGGTAGACGACGTGATCATCGTATCCGGCCATAACCTCGGAACTGCCCCCATAGAGGATGCCATCAATGAACACCCGGCTGTTTCGGAGTCGGCTATAGTGGGATTCCCGCATGACGTAAAAGGGAATGCCCTTTACGGTTTTGTGATCCTCAAGGAAGTGGGGGAGACCCGGGACAGGGAGAACCTCAGGAAGGAGATCAACCAGCAGATCGCAGAACACATCGGCCCTATAGCCAAGCTGGACAAGATCCAGTTCGTGCCCGGCCTGCCCAAGACCCGAAGCGGAAAGATCATGAGGCGGATCCTCAGGAAGATCGCCTCCAAGGATACCTCAAACCTTGGGGATATCAGCACCCTGCTCAATCCGGAGGTGGTCGAGGAGATCATCCGGGAGGCACAGTAAATTCAAAGGACAGCATACAGGATAAAACCTCCAAATGCAAAGGAGAATGGCGCCATCAACCTGAGCATGGGCGGGGGGAGAAGGGCGGCACATTTCCTGGCATAGGCGTGATGCCAGCGCCTTGGGAGGAGCATGAGCACCAGGGACGTGCCCACCATGAACCAGCCCAGCCATTCAAAGACCATGGGAAACCGGGATTCCCCGGCGTACAGGATGAGTCCGGCCGCTGGGATCATCCGCAAACTCAGTTCCCCGTAATTGATCAGGGGGGTGCTCCCGGCCTTGTTCAAGATCTTCCATGCAACTGTGGGGAAAAGCAGCATTACAAAGCCTGCAGCGATCAGGAAAAGTCCGAAAAGGGTCACGATAACCAGGCTGGCAGTGTTCATTTCGGATTGCCCTTATCTTTGAGAAAAGCATAGGTAAATCCGTTTTGCAGGGTAAAACCCACGGCCAGTATGCCGATGAGAACCTCGTATTGGGGGTGATCCCCAACCAGGGAAGAAGTGAGTAATATAACTGCTGCCCAGATGAGGGCATTTAAGATCAAGACCTTTTTCATAGATAGTCAGTTTGAATTCACACCGCGAACTGTACAGTATCCTGCAGCAGGACGGGAATCCTAAAGGTATATAAAAAGCATGAGTTACAATTATCTGTATTCCATCGTATCCGGCGCAATTACCAGATTGAGTAACAGCCCTGGGGATCTGATCACTTGCTTCCCAGTTTTCCACCCAGCCAGCCCATGGGAAGATAGGCAAGGATCAGGTCGAGAGCAGAGAACCAGGTGGGGGCAGGCAGGTTTACGACGTTTATGATGCCACCCGCAAGGAAGGCGACCCCGATCACCATTGCGAACAGCATTTTTCTGGATGTGGCTATCCTGGCCGCGAGATACGCCCCTACCAGGGTCCCTATCGCATGGGCCAGGAAAGGAAAGATGAAATGTTTGGGTTCAAAGAGATGCATGCTCTCCTTCAATCCTTCCATGGTACTCACGTCCGCACCTTCCGGCAGGGGAATGACACTCCCGTTAAGATTAATAAAGAACATGTTTACGATGCTTCCGATGACCAGTCCGGTGATCACCGCCAAAATATTTCTGATGATGGGATTCATGATGGTTGGTTTTAGGTTCTTGTTCCAGTACTTTAAATGTAGGTATTTTACGCCAGACGAGGTAGTCAAAATTTCCAATGAGGGGTCATTCGGGCAGGTTTGCGCTTCCTCCGTCAAGGCCGAGGAGTTTTTTCACCAGGACGATCTGCCCCAGATGGTAATGGCTGTGCTCTATGAGGCCGTAGAGGTTCCTCTGGTAGGTGCCGTATTTTTCTTCCCCGAAGATCTCAGTGAGTTTGCTGTCTGGTAAATCCTTAGCCAGGTTGGAAAAGATTCTGGCGTCGTTCCACACTTTTTGCAGCAACGCCTCCCAGTCTTCATTGCATCTGATCTCCGGCACATCAAAACTGACGGCATCCTTGCCTTCCAGCGGATGCCCCTGAAGTACCCGGTTTACAACGGCGATAAAATAATTGATGTGATAGACGAGTTCCGCGATAGAGTGGAGGGATGCCACCTTCCTGTTGGTGTCCTTCCAGTGCACCCCGGTTAAGGTGTCCTTCAGGTTGACGGCCGTCCAGTTACCACCGAAATGGAGGTCTTCCAGGTTTTTTGCAATAAAGGAAGTGTGTTTGTGAGACATGTGTTTATTCTTTTGGACGGAAACCGATCCGCGCCCCATCCGACCGGCTCCTGTTAACCGCAGAAACCTAGGCTCCCCGGTAGTAGTTCAAAAGTATGGAATCCATCTCTTTTTTCCCGTCTATGATCTGTCCTATTGTACTCCAGGTTGCCTCGCTGATCACAGGTCTCAGGGGTTGCTCTCTTTTCGTGATCAGGCCAAACACCTTTCGAATATCCTCGTCCCAGACCTGGTGATAGTGCAAAAGATCGTCCGGATAGACCACCTTGCGCTCCGTGCCTTCATCCACTCCCTTAAAAGGTTCATGCAGATTCAAATACCCGTAATCATCTGTCAGTTGTTCCCCTTTCCTGATATCGCGTATGGCTACCTCGAATTCGTAGGCAGTAGACAGGCAATTAGACCTGAAGCTGTGGTTGACATATCGGCCAAGGTCCCAGCACAGGACGTAATTCCCCCTGTTGTTCCTGTAGGTATACGTATCCAAAATGGTCTTGTAGAGAGGGGTCATCTTTTGATAGTCGGCAGCGGTGAATTCCCGGTCCAGGGCGTCGAGTATCCAGGTGATGGTCCCGGCAGGAATGTCCCTGGTGGCCACGACTCCGTAGCCCACGGACTTGTTGATGAAACGCAGTTCGGTATGGGGGTGGATCATAGGTTCGGGAGTAATGAATGACTCGATTAAATGTACTTATCATTTTGATTCACCCGGCATGCCTACTGACGATTTTTTTTAATCTTTTGGCTCACGAGGGAAAGCAATACAGAAGCGGCAATGGCCATAGTCACTGCCATGCTGTTAAAGGCGATATCCTCCGGGTCAAATACCCGGTTAGGCAGAAATAGCTGAATCCCTTCATCCAGCGCTCCCAGGCTGATACCCCATGCCCATGCCAAAAAACTGGATTTCCAGGGGCCTTTTTCTGAGGAATATCTCTTTCCAAACGCCTTGTGGAGGAGAAGGGCGAGTACGCTGTATTCGATGAGGTGAGTGCGTTCGGGCGCTCCAAGTCGAAAAAAGAACATCACATAGACCGAAACAATGCCTATCAGGACTGCGTATTCAACGGTACCGGGCCTTCGGACCAATCCATGGAGGATTACGGCCACGGCTACCAGGATCAAACCCAGCAAAAATATCACAGCCTGGACATTCTGGTCCCTGAGCTCTTCAGCCAGGGGCTGGCCTATAAACAGGGTAGAAAGGATAGTCAGGTAGACCACCGAAACGGCTATCCACAGGTGTTTTTCCCGTATTTCATTGGTCCTGAACATAGAATCATCTTTTGAAATTCTGAGTAATTCAATTTTGATCTGATTTATTTTCTGTCCTCCCTGAGCTTCTTCACGATCCGTTGAATGGTTTTCCAGTTCCTGGTCGTGACCCCCTTCCCGTATATTTTTTCGACCAGGGCCATCGCTTTCGGTGTATCAGTCTTGTTCAGGTCCAGGATGCTGTACAGAGCCTGTCCTCTCCGGCTCAGGATTTTGAAAGAACCGTCCTCACTGCTCAACGGGTACTCAATTTGTTCTTTGATCGCATTGCCGAGGAATGTAACATAAAAGCGGGTCTTCTCGTTCAACTCTTCTTCCCTGAAAGGCTCTGTCTGGGATAGCCCCTCGAGAAGTTCGGCATCTAGAACCTGTGTGGGTATCTCAAAAGCAAACACCTCCTTCAGGTGGGAGGAGATGTGATCCTGAATGATTGCAGTGTCTTGCTGGTCAGAACGGAAAATCACATTGCCCGAATTCAGGAGGGTGATTACCCCTGTATAGCCGATCTTCTCCATTTCCTTTTTCAATCGGGCCATGGGCACCTTGTGGTGCCCCCCAACGTTGATGCCTCTCAGAAGAGCTACATAGGTCCGTGAAGAGGGTCTCCTTCCCATGGATCAGAGGTTGATAGGTAACTCCTCATAAGATACAGAGATAATCTCAAATCTGCCGAACTATTCGGGTCAGGACACTTCTGAGAACCACACCCTCGGTGAGAATCGGAAAACTACATGAGCCATAGTTTATATCGATGCAAACCTCGCCTGTCATAGGATTTCATTTGGTAACTTTGAAGAAATCAGAAAATATCAGACGAACTCTCTTAATAAACCTAATAACGACACCATGCAAGACTTAAAAAACACCGCGGGATCATCCAACGGTTCTACTTACCGAGGGAATGATGAAAGCAAGTGCCCATTCCTCAATGGGGAATTACAGCAGGTGGCCGGAGGCGGGACAACCAACCGCGACTGGTGGCCGAATTCATTGAACCTGAACATTCTCAGGCAGCACTCCGAGCGTGTAAATCCGATGGAGAAAGACTTCAACTATGCCGAGGAATTCAAAAAACTGGACCTGAAGGCGGTTAAAAAGGACCTGACCGAGTTGATGACCGACTCCAAGGACTGGTGGCCTGCAGACTACGGTCACTACGGCCCCTTCTTTATCCGGATGGCCTGGCACGCTGCAGGTACCTACCGCATCTCCGACGGACGCGGAGGCGGCGGTACCGGGGCTCAGCGCTTCGCACCCCTCAACAGCTGGCCGGACAATGCGAACCTCGACAAGGCCAGGGTCCTCCTTTGGCCGATCAAAAAGAAATACGGAAAAAAACTCTCCTGGGCGGATCTTCTGATCCTCGCCGGGAACGTGGCCCACGAATCCATGGGCCTTCCCATGTACGGCTTTGCCGGTGGGCGTGAAGACATCTACCAGCCGGAAGAGGACATCTACTGGGGGTCCGAGACCGAATGGCTCGGCAACAAGGAACGATACAATGAAAAAGGAGAACTGGAAAGGCAGATGGGAGCCGCCCATATGGGATTGATCTATGTAAACCCTGAAGGGCCGAATGCAAACCCCGACCCGGTAGCCGCTGCCCATGACATTCGAGAGACCTTTGGCCGGATGGCGATGAACGACTATGAGACTGTGGCCCTGATCGCAGGTGGACATACCTTTGGAAAGACCCACGGGGCCGCCAAGGATTCCGAATTCCTGGAGGCCGAACCGGCCGGAGCGCCCATTGAGATGCAGAGCCTGGGCTGGAAGAGCAATTTTAAAAGCGGAAAGGGTTCGGATACCATTACCAGCGGACTCGAAGGAGCCTGGACGGATACCCCCGTAAAATGGAGCCACAAATACCTGGAGAACCTCTTTAAATACGAATGGGAGCTCACTAAAAGTCCGGCCGGGGCATGGCAATTCCAGCCCAAGGACGGAGCCGGTGCAGGCACGGTGCCTGATGCCCACGACCCTGATAAGAAACACGCGCCCTTTATGCTGGTGACCGACATGTCCCTGAGGATGGATCCTGCATACGAGAAGATCTCGCGCCATTTCCTGGAAAATCCCGAGGAATTCAAGGAAGCGTATCAAAAAGCGTGGTTCAAGCTCACCCACAGGGATATGGGGCCAAAATCCCGGTACCTGGGATCTGAAGTACCCAAGGAGGATCTGGTATGGCAGGACCCTGTTCCTGCAGTGGATCACGAGCTGATCGATGAGAAGGATATCGCATCCCTGAAGAAGACCATCCTGGCCACAGGGCTGTCTGTTTCAGACCTGGTCAGGGCCGCATGGGCTTCAGCTTCCACTTTCAGGGGGTCTGACAACCGTGGAGGTGCCAATGGCGCCAGGGTAAGGCTCGAGCCCCAGGCAGGATGGGAAGTGAACAACCCTGTACAACTGGGTAAGGTGCTGGATGCGCTGACCAAAGTGCAGTCCGATTTCAACGGGGCTCAAAAAGGGAACAAGAAAGTATCCCTGGCAGACCTGATCGTACTCGGAGGGTGTGCCGCTGTGGAGAAGGCCGCCAGGGACGGCGGACAGGATATCACTGTTCCTTTCTCTCCTGGAAGGACAGATGCCACCGCAGAGATGACGGATGCTGAAGCTTTTGATGTACTTGAACCTATAGCAGACGGCTTCAGGAATTACCGCAAGATCGAATCTTCTGTTTCTACAGAGGATATGCTGGTAGACAGGGCACAACTGCTGACCCTTACCGCCCCTGA